>CALMAI010000046.1 GCA_937858825.1 uncultured Candidatus Peregrinibacteria bacterium | reverse complement strand
CATCTTTCTTTTCATCATTGTGAGGGATTTTCATAAATCCAAACCACTCCTTGGCATAAAGATCAGATTTCAAAACATCCTCCTCCTTCACCGATCCACTCTCATCCACATATTTCATCATGATTGGCGGCCCGACTTTACTCACAATCGCAGTTAAGTACGGGGTTGATTCCTCCCCTTTGCGAAAGAAGAGAACATCTCCCTCTTTGACATTCTCATCTGTAAAAAGATCCTTATTTTTTTCATAAGTGATCCCTTCACTGTTCTGGAGCGAAAACCACAGCGCGTTAACATCCTTCTTCACTGGCAAATTCAAAGCATCACATACAAATTTCACCACTTTGGTTTCATTCGTTTCCTTTTCGGGTGCCTCAAACTGCTCTGCGGCCTTATCGACATCGACTTTAATGTTCTGAACCTCCTTTTTGGAAAACATTGGCCCACCCAAACCAAAAAGTTGCTCCAGGCTCCCATCCGAAAATCGTTTCAAAAACTTTTGAAGCTTTTCAAAAAGTCGAGCCATCAAATCTTGATTGCTCAAATTCCGAACATCTTCCAATTCAGCCTTCAGGTCAAAATCAGAAGAGATTTCCTCTTTCTTTTCAGGTTGCTCTCCTTTCTCATCTCCAGCATCAATTGGCACGCCCTTTTCCGACTTCTGTGGCTCCTTTTCCGGAGTCTTGTCTTTCTCTTCAGGCGCCCCCTGCCCAAGCTGTTTTTCGCCTTCTCCAGCCATAAAATTAGATTATATAAATATCACCACCAACCTCTTCCAGACGCTCTTTCGTCATACGCACCTGGTGAACAAGGTTCTGAATCTGATACGACTCCTTATCGCCCATCTCCCACAACTGCCGAATCTGCCGGATAGTGGAAAGAAGCGTCATGGCGTTGTAATCAGCTTTTCCCTGTGCTTCCTCGGAAAGAGCTTCATACACAGGCTCATTCAGAAGCGAACTTGGTACATGCAAATCGATCTCACCATCCTCAATCTTGCTCATCAGCATCTGCAAAAACTCCAGATCAGCCGGATTCACGCCAGAATCATCCTTCAGCGGCTTTCCCATTTTCATCTGTTCCTCTTCAGGCAAATCAACTTTTGCCTGCTTCAGGATTTCTTTGGTGGCCTCCTCTTTTTGTTGGATATCTTCATCAGGCATAAAACCTCTAGGAAAGATTTATAAAATCCTTAAATTATAGCACAAAAAGGCAATGGACTCAACACGCCGGCTCCGCTAAAATGGATTGGTATGGATAAAAAAGAAGCACAAAAACGGATTGAAAAACTGAAAGAAAAAATAAAGGACCTCAATTATCAGTATTTTGTTCTCGATAAGTCCGAAGTTTCTGAGTCAGTCCGCGATTCACTCAAGCAGGAACTCATCCGTCTGGAAACCGAATTTCCTGAATTCATTACGAAAGACTCACCAACACAGAGAGTGGGAAGTGTTCTTTCCGGCAAGTTCGAAAAAGTGAAACATCTAACGCGAAAAATGAGTCTGGCGGATGCATTTTCCGAAGACGACATTCTAAGCTGGCATAAACGCATCTCCAAAATTGTGCACGATGCGCCAATTCAGTATGTCTGCGAGTTAAAGATTGATGGGCTCAACATCACCGTTCACTACAAAGAAGGAAAGTTGGTTCGGGCTATCACCCGGGGCGATGGAAAACAGGGAGAAGACGTAACGCACACCATTCGAACCATAGAACAAATCCCATTGAGCCTTCGAAAGCCTGTTGATATAGAGGTTTCAGGAGAGGTCTATATCTCCAAAGCAGATTTTCAAAAGATTGTTGAAGATCAAAAACGTGAAGGTGCGGAGCCCTTTGCCAACGCCCGCAACGCGGCGGCGGGAACTGTTCGACAATTGGATCCACAGGTAGCGGCAGGAAGAAATCTGTCCGGATTTTTCTACTCACTCGGGAAAAATAGTCTGGATCCCGAACCGAATAACCAACTCGATATTCTTGAAACATTCAAAGAGCTTGGCCTCCCGGTAAATCGCGAATATCAGTTTTTTGGGACCATTGAAGACGTGGTCAATTTCTGCAAAAGCTGGCATGACAAACGGGATGATTTACCGTACGAAGTCGACGGAATCGTGATTAAAGTGAATAAACTCAAGCAACAGAAAGTGATGGGCTACACAGCCAAAGCTCCGCGCTACGCCATTGCTTATAAATTCCCGGCCGAACAGGCCACCACTAAAGTTCTGGATATCCACGTACAGGTTGGACGTACCGGTATTCTTACACCCGTGGCAATTTTGAGTCCGGTAAAAGTTGCAGGATCAACTATCTCGCGCGCCACACTTCACAATGAAGACGAAATGGAGAGGAAAGACATCCGGATTGGAGACACCGTTATTATTCAAAAAGCCGGCGATGTCATCCCTGAAGTGGTCCGTGTTTTGCCAGATTTACGAACCGGAGGAGAGCGAAAGTTCAAATTTCCAAAAAAGTGTCCGGTCTGCAATTCACGGGTTGAGCGGATAGAAGGGGAGGCGGCGCATCGCTGTACTAACCAAAAATGTCTGGCCCAGGATCGGGAACGCTTCATCCACTTTGTTCAGGTTTTGGATATTGAAGGTCTTGGAGAAAAAATCGTCATCCAGCTCATGGATGCTGCCCTGGTGGAAGATCCAGCCGACATTTACGCGCTCACCAAGGACGATTTTCTCAGTCTGGATCTCTTCAAAGAAAAAAGATCCATGAACGTTTTGGCGGCGATCGACAAAGCTAAAAAAGTTCCCCTCGACCGACTGCTCTTTGCCTTTGGTATTAGACATGTTGGAGAGCAGATGGCCCAGCAGTTGGCGCACTACATTGAAACTGAAAGCCACGGACGCAAAGTCACATTCCCGGAAATCATTCAGATTGGAACATCCATGAAGCCTGAAAAATTAGAAAATATTGAAGGAATCGGAATGAAAGTGGCCACCGAAATCTGCAAATGGTTTCAAACAGAGGCGCATCAGGAGTTCCTGGATAAACTGGATAAACTCGGCGTAACCATTGCCTCGGAAGAAAAAGGCGAACAAAAATTTGCCGGAAAATCGTTCGTCCTCACCGGAACGCTTGCAACCATGTCTCGCGATGAAGCCAAAAAACAGATTCGCTCTATGGGTGGTCGTGTCCAGAGTTCAGTTGGTGAAAAAACCGACTACGTCATTGCCGGTGAAAAACCAGGTAGCAAGTACGACAAAGCCAAAAAACTGAAAGTCGAAATCCTGGACGAAGACGCATTTAGAAACTTACTGGCCTCATAAAAAGGCTAGACCATCTCCCCCTCAAACATATCCATCACCTCGGCAGCCAGGTCTTTTGAACTTTCCTGCCCCTCGGCCCCAGAGGCGAGAACATCATTCAAATTCGTGGAGGAAGGTGGCATGGTAATCTCACGCGACTCTTTTTTGGCTGGAGGTCTTTGAATCTCATGAATCTCTCCAGCAAGTTTCATATTCACCCCAGTCACTTCATGGATCGCATGTTCAATATCGTTCCGGTGTTGTTGCGTCATTACTTTCTCCATATGGAAATTGGTAGAAAACGCCAAAATCAAAGAAACCCCATCAGTCTTAAAAGGTTGTGCCTGCTGAACAGATCGCCGAGCAATCGGACTTTTAATGGTTTCCAGAATCCGGGACCATTGTTGTTTGATCGCATCTAATTCAAGGCTTTTTTTTTCAGCCGAATCTTCAGAAGATTCCGGGCCGGGTAGTTCAACCTTCGCTTTTGGAGGGGAGTCGGATACAGGGATCGACTTATGCACCCGCTCTTGTTTCATGGTTGGTGGAGCAGGGCTTTCATCCGGCACAGGTTTTGGAGAGGATTGATCCTTCACGGCAACCACTTTTTGAGCCGTACCAACGCAACAGGACACAGCAGCCATCTCCAGTGGTAACTGCGGAATAGAACTCAGACGCGCCCGCTCTGAAGCCTTTTGAAAAGCATCAATATATTCAAGAATCCGATTCGTTAAAGTAGTATTTTTCCCCATCACGCTATCAATCATCTTTTCACGTAGAAATTCCAAAAATCGCTTATTGAAATAGGCCAGATCATGCCCCTTCATATACAGTTCATCAATCTCTTTCAAAGCCGCTCCAGCATCATTCTTCTCCAAAAAATCATATAACTGTTCCAGACTTTCAAACCCACCAATTCCCAGAACCGAAGAAACCCTTTCAACCGTCAATGAACCATCTGCAGCCATCTGTTCAAGCAAACCAATCGCGTCCCGAAGTCCACCTTCGGCATGATGAGCAATCATTTCCAATGCCTTTTCTTCAACCTCAATCTTCTCCTCTTTGGCAATAAAAGAAAGTCGATCCACAAGCACTTTCACCGGAATCCGCTGAAAGTCAAAACGCTGACACCGTGACAAAATAGTCTCTGGAATTTTATGAACTTCCGTTGTCGCGAGCACAAAATAAACATGTTCCGGCGGTTCCTCCAATGTCTTCAAAAGAGCATTAAAAGCCTCTTTCGTGAGCATGTGGACTTCATCAATGATGTACACTTTTACCTTTGCCCGGGTTGGAGCAAAGTTGATCTTTTCCCGTAGGTCCCGCATCTCATCAATTCCACGGTTGGAAGCCGCATCAATTTCAATAATGTCGATGAGCCTTCCCTCTGCAATTTCAGTACAAATCTCACACTTATTACACGGCTCCACGCTCGACTCATCCAGACAGTTCAAAGCCTTGGCAACCAATCGGGCTGAAGAAGTCTTTCCCGTACCACGTGGTCCGGTAAAAAGGTACGCGTGACTCACGCGCCCCAATTTCAAAGCACTCAAAAGTGTCTGACTCACATGATCCTGTCCCACCAAATGCGCGAAGGTCTGCGGCCGATACTTTCGATAAAGAGACATAAAAATTCTTACGGGAGCTCATTGTAGCAAACCACTGCGTCACTATCAATTGACGCAGCCCCATTGTTTTGGTGAAGGAAAAATGCTACAATATCAGGATTTGATTTTCATCAGATCAAAAAAAATCTTTAAACAAAAATACACATGCAAAGCAAAAATAAAGATAGTGTAACTATAAAAAACGAAGCAAGCGAACTCCGTGATGCAGCCAGGGCACAACTGGACGAGCATATTACAAACCTCAAACAAAACCTTGATGCAGGCCACCACGGCGCTCTTGAAGGAGAGGTGCGGGAAGTTCTGAATCAGCACAAAGAAGGAGCAAGCCTGAAAGGTCCAGATGGACTTGCTGCTCAGGCCAAGAAGAACACCCAACACTTTTCAAAGATGGGAAATCAAAAAAACATTCTTCGATACCTCAAGCTCGCTGCTGCCCATGACAAACTGGCAGAGCGTCTTCAAAAGAATGCAGCTGACGCCTCTATTGCTATGGCTGCAAAGCGAGTTCACGACCTTCTGGGACGATAAAGGAATCAACAAGAAGAGCCCCGGATCATTGATCCCAGGGCTCTTTTATTTATCGCAATACCGGCTTTACCCAGCAGCAGAATCCATCATGATTTGTCCACGGATTTCCCCGTCTGGGTTATCCATAGTGTGAACATTGACATAGAATCCATCCGCCATGAGTGTAGTGATCTGCTCTTCAGTAAGATCCATCCACCATCCTTCAGCGGTAGTTCCATCGAAAGTGATTTCGTGAACAACATCACCATTTTCACCTTCCATAGCTTCATGGATATGAGCAGCGTCAACATCTCCAGAAAGATCCATTACTTCGATGCTGTACCAAAGATCATTACCTTCAAGTTCGAAGAGTGCAGATCCAGTTCCGGTAGTCGTTACAGCAGGAACCTCCTGGTCTCCATCAAGTGAAGCATTGAAGTAGGAAGTATCAGAGCTATCAGCAAGCATAGCTTCCATAGCATCAATCTGTTCCTGCATCAGTGCCATATCGCTTTCCATCATAGCCATCTTCTCCATCACACTTTGATCATAACGATCAAGAACAGTGGCCAGTTGTGCACGATTAACAAGTCCAGCTGGATCGAACATTCCTGGCATATCACCAGGTCCGGTCATAATTTCTGCGTCGCTCACCCACATAATACTGTCAGCGGCCCAGTGATCTGAAGGCACATCCGAGAACACGGATTGGGCAAAGGCAACAGAGGCAATCGCCATGCTGGCAACGGCAACAGTCGCTAAAACTCTTTTCAACATAAAGTAAAAAGATTAAAAAATACTTTTGCCACTATACTAAAAAAAGCCCAGACTGTGAAACCTTTTCCTGGATGAACGATTGCATGTGTTCCTGAAATTTCTTTTCAGAGAACTGGAGAGCATGCCTTCGGATAACATTTGGATTGTAGTCAGGCTCGTTAACAATCAATCGTCCAAGAGCATCTTCCATAGAAGCCAGAGAAGGATCATAAAAAAGTTCTCCTGTTTTTCCGGGGATGACTGTTTCCAGAACTCCGCCCGCCCCATAAGCCAGCACAGGCTTTCCACAAGCCATCGCCTCTACCGGGGCAATCCCAAAATCCTCCTCCGCCGGCATAACGTAAGCCCGGCAATTGCTCAAATATTCCCGCACAGTCGCGTCATCTTTCCGTCCAAGAATATCCACAGTTGGCCCGGCCATTGCCTTTAAATACTCTTCCTGATTTCCCCCGCCAATCACCACGAGCCGTTTCTGAATCTTATTAAACAGCTGCACAGCACGATCAATTTTCTTAAAAGGAGTAAGCGCCGAAACGATTAAAAAATAATCTTCATTCGAATCCGATGCCCGAAACTTACTGGTTCGAACCGGAGGATAAATAACATCCGCATCCTGCCGATAATATTTTTTGATTCTCTTTCGAACATGATCAGAATTGGCAATGTACACATCCGCCCTGTCGGCCGCAATCTGATCCCAATAACGAACTCCATGAATAAGCTTTGATGCCACATAGGATTTCACCGTGCCAACATTCTGCTCATCCATATATTCATGCGTGTAATCCCAGGCATAACGCATTGGCGAATGACAATAACTAATATGAAGCGAATGCGATGGCGTTAAAATCCCATGCGCATACGCATTACTCGAACTTAAAATCAGATCGTACTCAGAAAAATCAAACGACTCAATCGCCCGCGGCATCAAGGGAAAAAGATACCGCTGCCGACTCCGCACAAAACCTGGCAGTTTTTGCAAAAACGACGTCTGCACACGTTCCTTCGGAAACACAGATCCACACTTTTCTTCATCATACAAAAGCGTAAAAATCGGAGCATCCGGGTACATTGAAGCGAACACCTCAAGCACCCGCTCAGCGCCCCCCAACTTCAACAGAAAATCATGAACAAGAGCAACTTTCATACGTTGCATTGTAACGATTTGCGAGCGTGAAGTAAACGAACCTTATTTTTTGAAGGCCGTTGACCGGACCGAAGACGCAATATGAGACGCCATCAGTGAAATATCGTGAATCGGTCGACCATCCAGCGATGTAACAATCACTTTATTCCCATCAACAGAAACTTCAAGAGAAGGATCTTCATTCTCATCATGTTCAACCCAGTCACGAAGACGGGTTTTTAGACCTCGCGCATATGACTGCGCCGCACCTTCATCGAGTGCAGAAATAATATACTGAGTGGCCTCCAATTTAGGGCAATTCTGTAGATCAGAATGAACTTCTACTGGTACATCGTTTTTCGCTGCCAAATCAATCTCCTGAACAATAATAGTTTCAGCCTCGGTAACAATCTTAGCTTCAGGAACGTCAGGTGATTCAAATGGATCAATTGGATAAGTGTAATCTGGATTGCTCATGGAAAAAAATTAAGAAACACTGGGTTTTACTTACATCGCAATACACCAACATGTCAAATTGGTGGGATAGACATCTCTCGCAGAATCACGTAAAAGAAAACCATGCTCATTCTTGGTGCTCACATGTCGATTGCTGGAGGATTTGCCCAAGCCGCAAAGAAAACCGGCGAAGAGTATGGCTGCAACGCCATGCAGATTTTTACCAAATCACCACGCAGCCGCCAGGTCAAACCCATCGACCCGGATGATGCCGAAGATTTCAAAGATCACTGCAAACACTACAACATCCAGCATGTCGTCGCGCACAGTTCATATCTGCTCAACTTCGGCAAACCTATTGCGCAGGTTCAGTGGGCGCTCAACGACATCAAAACCGATTTCAAGCGACTCCACCAACTCGGCGGTCACGGAGTGGTCGTCCACATTGGAAAATCTTTGGAGGAGGATCGGCAGACAGCCATAAACAACGTCATTGAAAACGCCAAAATAGTCATTGAAGAAACCAAAGATACCGGGCTCGACTACATTTTGGAAAACACAGCAGGGCAGGGGACAGAAATCGGTTACCGATTAGATGAACTTGGTCAGATCTGGAAAGGATTAAAAGGATTTTCACCACGACTCAGATCCTGCCTGGATACAGCACATATATGGGCAGCCGGATACGACATCTCTACACCAAAAGGCGCAGAACAAACACTCAAAGAGTACGACCAGCTCATTGGCATCGACACCCTTTCCTGCTTTCACTTCAACGACTCCATCAAAGAAATGGGCAGCCGGGTCGATCGCCACGGCAATATTGGTAAGGCACTCATTGGTCTTGAAGGACTCAAAGCTATTGCTCACTTCGCCGAAAAAAAATCCATCCCGCTCATCCTGGAGACCCCGGAAAAAGATGGCATGACACACTTTGATGACATCAAAATCGTGAGATCATTTTTTTGATCTCATCACCGCCGTTTATGGAAAAACTGTAAAAGCTTTTTCAGTGGCAGCGTATTCAAAACATCCTCTTTCTCCAGCCAACCACGCTGCGCAACACTAATGCCGTAGTGCAAAAACTCCATCTGTCCAATCGCGTGCGCGTCTGAATCAATCGTAAATTTGGCACCCTTCTCTTTGGCGATTTTGGCGTGATAATCAAAAATATCCAGTCGCGAAGGTTGCCCGTCAATCTCCAGAGCAATACCTAAATCCACGGCAGCCTCAATCACTTTATTCATATCAATCGCGTACGGTTCACGCTGATTAATAAGCCGACCGGAAGGATGCCCAAACTGCGTGACATACGGATTCTTAAACGCCTTTAAAACACGCTCGGTCATCTCCTTCTCGCTCATCCTAAAGCGTGAATGCACCGACGCCACCACAATATCCATATTTTTCAGGATCGAATCCGGTAAGTTCAGCGATCCATCCGGCATGATGTCACATTCTGTCCCTTTCAAAATGACAAAATCCCCTTTGGTCTTTGCCTCTTTCTTCAACTCTTCGTTTACTTTATCAATCTCTTTCCACTGTTTTTTAAAGCGATCCGGACTCAAACCATTCGCCACCGCCACAGCCGGAGAATGGTCCGTCAAAGCCATGTATTCAAAGCCGGCATCCCAATAGGCCCGTGCAATCTCTCCAATTTCATCCGTTCCATCACTCCACTCACTGTGCACATGCAGGTCTCCCTTTAAATCTTCAAATTCAACCAGCTTCGGCAACTTTTTCTTTCGTGCCGCCTCCATTTCTCCACGATTCTCCCGCAAAACCGGCGGGATGTATGGCAATCCAAACAGTTTATAAATCTCTTCCTCTGTCTTTCCGGCAATCATTTTTTCGCCTTTAAAAACACCATACTCATTCACCTTCATCCCATGCTTTTTCGCATAGTCGCGAAGTGCCACATTGTGCTCTTTTGAACCCGTAAAATAGTGCATCGCCGCCCCAAAACTCTCAGCCGGAATCACCCGCAAATCCACCTGTACTCCAATATCTAAGATAATCGACGACTTGGTCGCCCCCTGCGCAATCACATTCGCCGTATGTTCATACTTCACAAAATATTCCATCACTTCGGCTGGCTTGGTACTCACGCACAAAATATCCAGATCCCCAATCGTCTCCTTCATCCGCCGCAAACTCCCGGCGTACTCCAGTTTGGTTACATCCTTACAACCTTTCATATACTCCAGAATCAAATCCTTCTGATGTATCGCCGTAGGCAGCATCATCCGCTCACTGTGCTTTTCAAACTCATCAAGAGCCACAAGAATCTCCGCCTCACTTTTCTCGCCCATCTTTGGCAATTCACGCAACTTACCATCTTTGGCAGCCTTTCGGAGTTTTTCAATCGAATTCACACCCAACTCCTCAAAAAATAGTTTTACCTTTTTAGGACCGATTCCTCTCACGCGCAAAATATCCAGAAGTCCCTTATCAAACTTTTTCAAAAGCTCCTGATGGTACTGACACTTTCCAACCGTCAAAAGTTCCTCAATCTTCAGCGCAAGATCTTTTCCAATCCCCGGCAGTTTCTCCAGCTCTTTCGGATCACCTTTATACAGATCTTTCAACTCCTCACCCATTTCAGAAATAGTCAAAGATGCTTTCTGATAGGCCAAAACCCGAAACCGATTGGCTCCCTGAATTTCCAGAATATCGCCGATTTCCTGAAACACCTGTGCTATCCGTTGATTATCCATGTGCGCATTTTAACACATTCTGGTATACTCACGGTATGGCTAAAAAGATCAAACCCATCAATGAAGAGGAGTTAAAAATTCCCGCATACATGCGGAAAAGAGCCATCACGTCGCAATCACGGCAACAGCTGATTTTAACAGCTCTTGATCGGAAGGAGGCTCATTTAAAACCCAACTCCAGGGTAGCCACGGCAAGAAAAATCAGTCCAACTCCTCGCACAATTGAACCGGCTCCTGTGCCAGTTCAGTCAGTAGTTGAAGCAGAACTTCCCATCGCACCAAAAAAACTTATGCAGGTTGGCCATACCACCCACTACATGGAAAACATTGATGTAGCGATTATCCTTTTGGATCAAAAGGGAGTCAAAAAAGGCGACACACTCCTGATTGAAGGGGACGATTTCATCGCCACCCAACCCATTGAAGAGATGCAGATCGATCGCAAACCAGTCGCCAAAGCCAAAAAAGGGTCACATATTGGCCTGAAAGTAAAATTCCCTGCCAAAGTGAATGGGAGAGTGTACAAGCTGTGAGTCATTGTTAAAATGGCTGATTTATGGTAAAATAGTAAGATCTATAAGCCAAAATCATGCCTCAAAAAGGAAGCAAGAAGAAAACAAAAACCATCCAGGTAAAAAACTTGATTAACGGGAAATGGGTTGCCGCGAAATCCAGGAAAACATACAAGCGGGAAAACCCTGCTTTTGCGAACCAGATTGTGAGTATCGCTCCGCTTTCGGGAAAGCCGGAGGTTGATGCAGCAGTCAAAGCAGCCCAAAAAGCTTTTTCATCATGGTCAGAAACCCCAGCACCAAAACGGGCAGAAATCCTTTTCAAAGCAGCTGAACTTATTGAGAAAAACAAATCCCGACTTGGCGACCTGGTTGCCAACGAAATGGGAAAAATCAAAAAAGAGGCTTACGGTGATGTGCAGGAAGCGATCGACATGGGCTACTACATGGCCGGCGAAGGTCGCCGCATGTTTGGTCAAACCATGCCATCAGAACTCCCAAACAAATCGATCCGAACCATTCGCCAGCCGGTTGGCGTTTTTGCGCTCGTAACGCCATGGAACTTCCCAACAGCCATTCCATGCTGGAAAATCTTTCCAGCACTGGTCTATGGAAACACTGTTGTCTTCAAACCATCCAAATACACATCCGCCTGCGCATATGAAATCGTGAAACTCTTTCATCAGGCCGGAGTGCCAAAAGGAGTTCTCAACCTGGTCACCGGAAGCGGTGAAGAGGCAGGGGATTATCTTATCAAGCATCCCGGAATCGATGGTGTGGCTTTCACCGGATCTTCAAACGTTGGAAAAATTATTGGCGAACATTGCGGAAAAAATCTCAAAAACCACTCACTCGAAATGGGTGGAAAGAATGTGATTATTGTTATGGATGATGCAGATGTAGATTTAGCGGTAGACGGAGCTGTCTGGGCTGCATTCGGAACAACAGGACAAAGATGTACCGCGTCATCCCGTATCATTGTTCACCAAAAAGTGTACAAACAGTTCCGCGACAAACTCCTCAAAGCAGTCAAAAAGCTCAAACTCGGATACGCCTTGGACCCCAAAACCGACATGGGGCCGCTCATCAACGAAGACGCCGTTAAAAAAACAGAACACTACATGGAGGTGGCCCAAAAGCACGATAAGGCCAAACTCCTCTGCGGGGGAAAGCGCCCATCAGATCCAAAACTCAAAAATGGCTACTACTTCCTCCCAACAGTTTTTGAGGAAGTAACACCAAAAATGCGTATTTTCTGCGAAGAAATTTTTGGACCGGTCACCGCCATTACCAAGGCCAAAGACTTCAATCAGGCCATTGAATACGCCAACAACATTGAATACGGACTCAGCGCATCCATCTTTACCACCAACGTTAACTATACTGAAAAGGCAGCCGAAAAGCTGGAAACCGGACTCGTATATATCAACACTTCCACCATTGGCGCAGAAATCCAGACACCATTTGGCGGACTCAAAAACACCGGGAACGGCCACCGTGATGCCGGTGGAGATGGAGGAGCCATTGAAACCTACACCGAAATGAAAGTTATTTCAGTAGACTATTCCGGCAGCATCCAAAAAGCACAAGGTATTGAGTAAACGCTAACCTGGCCTTAAAGGTGAACAGAAATACAGCAAAACCAAAAATCAAAACCAAAATACCCGGACCGCAAACCAAAAAGTGGGTCAATTTCCACATGAAGTTTGCAGCGGAAACGACCTATCACAAGCACTTTGTGTGGGATCGAAAAGCGCCGGCCATTGGTCCATATTGCACCGATCCAGACGGGAATATTTTCCTCGATTTTGCCAGCCATGTGGCCTCTAATCCACTGGGATACAATCACCCAAAACTCACTAAAGTCGCGCAAAAACTGGCAGCTATAGATCCGGATCGCTATGCCGGAACCGACTTTATCTCTGCCTACGGCAAGGATCCAAAAAAAATGCAGATTCCAACGCCGTCACACCTGCATCACAAGATTGCAGAAATTACCAAGCAACTAGGATTCAACACCTCGTTCTTCATCAATTCCGGAGCCGAAGCCGTTGAAAACGCCATCAAGCTCTGCTTCATGGCCAGACCTAAAGCCAAAACAGCCATCGTTTTCCAAAAAGCCTTCCATGGCCGCACGCTGGGCGCGCTCTCTATGTCTTCCAGCAAATCGATCCACAACGATGGCATCCCACAAATCCCAAACGTGGTCCGCTTGCCATACCTTTCCTGCAAAGGAGATACTTGTCACTTTTACAAACCTGGCAGCGATCCAACGCAATCTATCTCTGCCCTCATTTCCAAAAAGCCAAAAAAAGGCCAAATCAAACCGGCGGATGTTGCCTACATTTTGCTGGAACCAATCCAGGGTGAAGGAGGATACAACTTTCCAAACCCAATGTGGCTGAAAGAGATCCAGGAAACCGCTAAAAAGTTTGGAATTCCACTCATTTGCGATGAAATTCAGACCGGAATGGGACGAACCGGAACATGGTGGGCATCCCAGCAGCTCGGCTTAGAGCCGGATCTCATCACCATTGGAAAAGCACTTCGAATCGGAGCTGTTGCCGGGAAAAAAGAACTCTTCCCAAAAGTTCAGGGTCGGTTAGGATCCACATGGGGAGAAGGCAATGCTATTGCCTCAGCCATGGGATACCTCACTATCGACATTATCCAAAAAGAAAACCTGCTCGAAAATGCTCAAAAGCTCGGACAGTACCTTTTGGGAGAACTAAAAACATTCAAAAAACAGTATAAAAGCGTTGAAGATGTCCGGGGAATGGGGCTCCTGATTGTGATAGAGTTTGAAACATCCGCACAACGAGACAAAGTGGCAAATGCTTGCCTGAAAAAAGGACTCCTTCTTATTGGGTGCGGAGAAAAAGCACTCAGATTCTTGCCACCACTCAATGTCAAAAAACGGGAAATTGATCAAGCATTAGAAATTCTTTCAATATGCCTCAAACCATTGCCATAGTCGGGATGCCATCGTGCATGGGCGGAAATCGCTACGGATGCGAACAAGGCCCACGCGCGCTCCGACACGCGCTTTTTCCACTTTTGGATAAAAAATCCATACCTTTTGAGGATTATGGAAACGTAACTGAGCCATGTGTTTGCGGACTCAAAAGCTCAAAGGCAAAATGTTTGGCCGAAATTGCGTCACTCCATAATCAGGCGACCAAATTTTTCCAGGATAATGAAATCTTTAAAAAGAGCCATTTCCCGATTTTGTTGGGAGGCGATCACAGCGTTAATTATCCGTTTATTCGTGAGGCCGCGAGACATAAAAAAATTGGACTCATCTGGTTTGACGCTCATGGCGACTTCAACACGCCGGACATCTCTCCAAGTGGAAACATTCACGGCATGGTACTGGCAGCTTTGGCCGGACATGGCTTAACCCATAGTTTCGGTGATGATAAAGCGATTATCGACGAAGCTAACATTTGCATTGTTGGAACAAGGGATGTAGATCCCGATGAGTCAAAGCTTTTAAAGAAAACAAATGTGCATGTTTTTAGCATGAAAGAGATTAAAAAAAGAGGATTAAAAGCAGTTCTGGAAGATGCGATTGTCGCCGCCGGGCAGGGGACCAAAGGCATCCACCTCAGTTTTGACATGGACGTTTTCGACCCAAGCATTGCGCCGCACGTTTCCACTCCGGTGCCCGGCGGCCTCCTCAAAAAAGACATCAAAACTATCGCCCACTGCTTCAAAAACCAAAATCTCACGTCACTCGACGCCGTCGAAATCAATCCATCCAAAAATATGGATGAAAACGAAACTGCCGAACTCGCCGCCAAACTCTTACTCGCCCTCATCGAAAAATAGGCTGCTGTCCCTGTCAGCTCCGGGCGATCTACTCTTCAAAAAGCACTTCAAACGTTTGCTTCGCGGCCTTCTCCCACGAGAATTTCTCGAGTTGCGCGGCACCTTTGCCAATCAGGCTATTCACATAAAAACCATCAGAAGCAAGCCGTTTCATGCCAACCCCAATCTCCTCCGGCTTCAACGGATCCACCAAATATGCCGCGCCACCAGCCACCTCTGGCATAGATGAAACATTCGACGTCAAAACCGGTCGTCGGAATGCAAACCCCTCCAAAACCGGCAATCCAAACCCTTCATATAAAGATGGCAATGCCACCATGCGGCATCCACTCAATAAAAACTGTTTTTCCTCTTCAGTCACATACCCTGGCATCACCACCTGCTCCTTCAATCCCAACTCACGCACCTTAGCCTCAATATCCTCAAATCCGTTCCCTCGCTTCCCGGCCAATACCAACTTCCAATCCGGAAACTCTTTTACAAACCGCGCAAACCCTTCTACCAAACGCACCAGATTCTTCTTCGCCTCAAGCCTTCCAACATAAGCCACAAAAAGATCATCCTTCCTTAACCCCAATCGCTCTAACAAGCGCATTTTCTTCCCGTCCGACCAGCTCAACAGCCGCGGAACATCGGGCGCTCCATGCGGAATCACAACAATTTTTCCCGGATCACATTTGTACAAATCCACTAAATCCTTTTTGGTCGCTTCGCTCGGAACAATAATATGCCACGCTTTCTTCACAGCCTTTTTGGTGCTCCGATTCAAAAGCCAGTAATCAAACGGTTTGTAGAGCTCTTTAAAGTATCGAAAAGCCACGTCATGAATCGTGATAATAGCCTTCTTTGGAACAACTACCGGGAAAGTATGGGAAGGCACGAATAGCACATCCACCGGATGCCGGATCATTTCCCACGTTAAGCGCACAGCTGTCCAAAACCGTTTGGCCGGCAAAATCCGTTTTTTTACATTAAAGGGAACATCCGTCTGCACTTCAAAATCGTCACGCGCATAGAGTCTTACTTCCGCATTGTGCTCACGCCCAAGCAATGGAATCAACTCATTCAACAAATGAAAAGAATACCATTCCACTCCTGTTGCCTCCGCATGGCCATACCGTGATGCATCAATCCCGACTACCATCAGCTTTTCTTCAATTAAAATTAAGATCCCATTATACGCATTTAGTATACCCGCGCCAGCACAATTCCGTATACCTTTTGAGCTCCAGCCTTCTTTAAAACCGACGCGCAGGCTTCCAGTGTTGAAAGCGTGGTTGCCACATCATCCACAAGAACAACAGTTTTCCCCGCTACATCAACATCCTCCCTCATCCGAAAAGCCTTTTCCACATTCGCTTTTCGCTCCTCTTTCCGCAACTCCATTTGTGCCTTTTTAAAATGGATTCGCTCCAGAAAATTTCTTACCGGTAAACCAAACTCTTGGGCCACAACATTTGCCAGAAGCTCTGCCTGATTAAATCCCCGCCATCGAAAACGTTTTGCATGGAGTGGAACTGGACAGATTACATCAGCAGCTATCTCTGCATTGGTATAGCCATCAATTAAAAATTGGCCCAATGGCAATGCCAGATCCACCACAAAATCATACTTGAGCGCATAAATAAGTTTCGCCATCATCTGCCCCTCATGGTATTCCGAACAGGCCAAAACTCCATCCAAACAATCAGAATCAACAACCTCAGGCAGTGCTGTATCCCTTAATTGAACAGCATTCAGACAATCGTCGCAAAGAAGACCTCCTTCCCGACGACATCCACAACAAATCGCCGGAAAAACAGTTTCCAGAAACAGATTCCAAATAGTGAGCAATAGACTCTTCATATCGCCATACATCCTGACAGAGAGATATGAAAACCAAATAAAAAGCGTGAAAGCTTGTGAGAGGATGTTGTATTGAGTATAATAACTGCTAGTTATTTCTAACCTTTGTCGTGATGAAATTTGTATTAGAAGGGAAACAAAAATTTATAGCTATTGCAGCCGTTGCAGTAATGTTTGCGGGTTGTACAGCAGATTCAGACTCCACACCAACCCCCAATAGCACTGTCCAGGGAACTGAAACCATGAGTGTAATCCCCCCTGAAACAATCGAATTAACAGAAACAGAACAGGCAGCCATTAGTGGAGCACTTGAACTCAACGATCCTTCATATTGTCAAAGAATAACAGCAGAAGAAGCGCGACAATTCTGTGTAACAACACTAAACGATCGACAACTCAATGAGGAGGCACTCAAAAATGGTGACGCAGCATCATGTGCCGGGCTATCAACTCAAGATCTTCAGGATGCTTGTAGAATTCAGGTTGAGATCCAGCAACAAAGACAGCAGGCACAGGAAGATCTTCAGGACAATCTTTACTTGAGCGATGAAATTGGTGTAGCCGGAGACATTAGCCGATGTTCGACTGAAATCACAGATCCAACAGTTATAGCACAATGTGAATTGAACATTCTCGTGAACCAGGCTATTGAAGAACGAAGCCCAGTTGCCTGCAACCAGGCAACAACACAGGAAACACAGGAAAAGTGCCGTGAAGACTATGAAGTTCTCACGACACCGCCGCCAGGAGGTCCTGGCGATGCTCCATTAGAAGGCTAGTTGAACTCTAAACAGAAGAGTCGTAGCAACGAACGTAAATCTGCACATTGTAGGTATACGCACTTGCGTTGCGTCCCCGAGCCTGACAATAAGTTCCATAAGGAGACATTGTCGAAGCGTAGACATCAGGATTCTGATACGCTGGCATTCCACTAATCATTCCGCAGGAAATAGCTTCATATCCACTTGGACAGTAAGCCACTCTATAGAAAGAGGCTCCAGGAGCAACATCACCTGTAGAAAATGCTGTCGTATAAGTTCCAAAGCCATTCGCTGCTGTCGCATGTCCATTAACGTTAACTGAATTCGCGCTGGCATCAACAAAAAGTGTCCCATTATCAACATATAAATCTCCATTATTATCATGTTGAAGATAAAGAGCCGAGTTTGCGTTCGTAATAATCTCATTTCCATCCAATCGCAAAGCATTGGCAATCTCTAAAGAACCACTTCCTTGTGTACCACTGGCATCAATATTGGCCTGAACTTCTGTCCGACCAGTAATATCAACGCTGTCAGCAAGCAATAAGTTGTTTTGTGCATCCCAGATTCCTGAAGAATTAAGGGACAAAGTACTAGAACCAACATTATTCTGGAAAAATAACGTTCCAGCTCCACTTCGAAGATTGAAAAGCAAGTTCCCTCCAGTAGAAACCTCGGTATTCGATCCACCACCTGTTCGAATCAAAAAGTCAAAAAGCGATGGCCCAACAGTAACGGTATCAAACTGGGCATCAATATTTCCACCCGGAGGAGATGTTGTAGGTTGTGCAAGTCCTGCATTTGGTAGTAGCAATACAGCCATGAGGCCAATACTAAGGGCAAAAAGAACAAACTTTGAAATATTTGAAGACGAATTGTTGGAGGTATAGTGACTCATAGGAATAGTTTTAGGGTTTCATCTCATTATACCATGATTAGCCGCTATGAGCAAAGTATTAGAGTGGACTCCAAACGGCTTGCAGCAGCTTTTTCATATGCTACAATACATTCCGAGCTGGATAAGGAGTTATAGCTCAGTTGGTTAGAGCGCAGCATTGACATTGCTGAGGCCGGAGGTTCGAATCCCCCTAACTCCACCATTAAAACAATTATCATGGCAGACGATCAAAACAATCAGCAGCAGGACGGACAACAGACACCACCACCGCAAAACCCACTTCAGGGAGGAAATGGAGGAGCTCCGACCCCTCCACCACCAAAACCTGAAGACACAACGCCAGCCAACTATCAAATTGGACAACATCTGCCGCCAGTCATTGATATAAAAATGCCGGCCCATAGCATCCAGGTTGATGAGCAAAAATTTCTTCATCTTTTGGCTGGATCAATTTCGCTGACCAAAGATGAAAAAAAGCGAATCATCGAATCTATGCCAAAGCTCCGACAGGAACAGGTGGACGAACTGATTCGTATTTTTGAAGAGGAACGCCAGAAATTTGCTGAATTGAGCGCAAAGCATGTCGACCAACTCAAGAAGCTCGAAAAGCAGCACTGGGCAGATTGGCAGGACATCGAACTCGAACAAAAAGCCGGTGAAAAGACCAAAGAAGACGAAGCTCAAGCCGACGAAATTCGCAAGAAGCTGGGACTCTAAGCCCCATCCGGTAATGGGATGTCAGATCGTACGAAGAAGAAATCTTCACATTCTTCTTGAAGCGTAGTTAGTTCTCCGCAACGGGCTGAATTTCCTGATAGAGTAATCTCATCAAAGAGTGATAGCTCCATTCGTCCAGCAATCTCTGTACGGCAATATTCAGCATATCCAGGAGTCGTTAGCGAATCACAACTGGCTGAATCAGCTTCAGAAGAAGGAGAATCATCACTGGTTGGAAGAGAGCTTCCATTAACAGCCTCTCTAAAAAGAGCCAGCTCTTCATCGGAAACAGGGCCTCTAACACCAGTAGCTTCAATCTGCCCTTGGCAGTTCGAACCAATCTGATCCTTCAATGCATTACACCGATCAAGATCAAAGTGAGAAAGAACATCATTCTCCAACAAAGCGCCAATAGTATCATTCACCTGTATTTCACAGTTTTGACGGGCTTCATCAGTGCTGAGCATCTCACAATCCAGACCACTGGTATAAAGACTGCCAAGTGAATCAGAATTGCCAAGTGAATCAACGTTTGAAGTATCAGTAGTTGTAGCACAAGCGGCTAAAGCAAAGAGCGACAGTGAGACAATAAATGGGACCTTTTTCATAATAGTAAGAGTTACAAATGTTTTTAATTACAGTTAAGATGTTCAGGTTTAAGCTCGCAAACAATACTCTTGAGCTCTTCAATTTCACGTTTTTGATCTGCAAGTTCAGCTCGGATATCAGACGATTCTGCATCAATCATCGAAACAATCTCTTTAATAGCATTAACGACCGCCACATTAAGAGGATGCATATCAAGGAACAAGTAACCCTTCTCACCTTCAGAAATAGCTTCAGGAATAACCTTTTGGACATCCTGAGCAACAAATCCCACATAATCTTCATCAGATGGAAGATTGAGTTCATTGTCTTTTTTATATCGGAATTCTATAGGATTTAGTTGGAGAATCTCCTTTAAACCTCTGCCAAAATCACCTTCGACATCTTTAAGTCGAATATCAGAGCTGCTAGCCCATGATCCTCCTCCTGGTTTGTATGCCTGTCCGGAGTTCATAGCAATGCTGGAACTGGTTATAAGTGAATAACCTGAAGAAGCAAGGTCAGCCCAGACTCCACTGGTATTTCGGAATGTTCCACCAGTGTATGATCCGGTGGCATCAAGACCCCGGTCGCCATATCCAATATAAGCGTATCCGGTAGCATTATTATCCCGGAAATATCCACCATAAGAGTCTCCTCGTCCATATACACCAGCATCACCATAACCAATATAAGCATAACCACTTGAATTGGAATCATTGAAATATCCACCCATGGTAGTTCCAATTCCTTGAATACCATAACCTCCGTAAGCGACATTCGCATAAGTATCAAGATTGTTACTATCCTGGAAGTATCCTCCCATAAGATCTCCATAAGCCTGAAGACCATAATCACCATGACCAAGGCGCGCATAACCAGATTCAGTCAAATCGTGAAAATATCCACCTTGTGTGTTTCCATAAGCCTCTACCCCTGATTGCAAGGCCGCTACTTCTGCGTTTGATCCGGTATTAATATTTTCAAAATATCCACCATTCGATCCATAACCTGCTATTGGCCTCATGCCGTAACCGATGTAAGAATAGCCGGTGCTGTTGCTATCCTCAAAATATCCACCAGCAGTCGAACCGCTAAACGATCCTCCTGTTCCAGAAGGGGCAACAGCCGATATGGCATTTGTTGGAGTAGCCACATTAACAATCGTTCCAGAAGCTAAGTTGGTCACAATCAATCCAATATTAGTGGCAGTGCGAAATATTCCTGCTACAAAACCTGCTCCAGTGCTATTGGCATAAATACCATGACCATTCGTAGCATCAACATTGATCCCATCACCATTAGAGCTATTAACAGAGATTCCTCTTTCACCGGTAAAGTACCCAGCAATCCCACCAGGATCAGTGGTAGTTGCCCGTACCCCCCAAATTGGTCCACTAAAGAATCCTCCAAAATATCCTGGAACAGTTGTGGTACCAGTTACACCATGTCCAGTACTGGATTCAACAACGAGTCCATCATCAACAAAAACATTCCCACTATTTGTCCCTCCGGGATTTGTCACAGTTCCATCTGAATCAACAGAGAAAGCGCCGGGCCCAACAGTAACAGTATCAAACTGGGCATCAACATTACCTCCTGGAGGATTTGAGGCTGGTTGAGCCAATCCAAGAGACGGTATAAGAAAAAGAGCTCCAAGAATAAGCCCTGCAATACTCAGGCTCCTGATTTTCGCTCGTTGCGATGGAGTGAGTTGTTGAAATTGAGACATAAGAGAACATTAAAAATCATCAGATAATTATAACATCATTTGATGAAAAAGGAAAGTCCTCGAAATTCTTGAAAACTAATTTGCGACTAAAGAAAGAAATGTCTCATCAACAGCACCATCAGCATCACGGACTTGAAGCCGGACGACCTTTGATCCGGTAAAATCATAGAATCCAGAATACTGTGAAGATGTCGTCCATCCAGTACTAAAGTTAATGTCATTCTCGCCGGTATAGTTGAAATCCCATCGATACTGCAGTTTCTCACCTTCAGGATCTGTACTGCCAGAAGCATCAAAATGATACTTATTACGGACAATATCTTTTGAAACCTGCTGTGAGGTAACATCAATCACAAATGAAGCCGTTGGTGGATGATTCTCAAAAACCTCAAGAGTTGTTTCGGCAAAGCTGGAAGCTCCTTCTGGATCACGAACCTCCATCACAATACGATGAACACCAGCCTCATCAAACACATGATGCCAGACATCCTTGGTATCAAAAGGAGTATCAAAATTCCCATCACCATCCCAGTCAAACCGATATTCAAGAAAGGCATCTTTATATTGGCTATCATTTGATTCAGATGTACGGAAAGTGAAAACCTGCTTGGTTGTTCCGGTAAAGGGCTTAAACTCAAAATAGGCAAATGGTTGGGTATTCTCAACAACGGTCACATCCTTTGTCTCTTCATCAAGAAGACCTCCTCCATCCAAAACCTGAAGTGTCACAGCATAGGTTCCGGCGGTTTCAAAGGTATGTTTAGCCGTTTTGCTGCGGGAAAAATTGGTATCCCAAACGCCATCACTCTCAAAATCCCATCGGTATCGCATTGCGCCGGACCGGCTTTCTTTATCTCGTGATGGAGAACCACTAAAATTGAAAACTACGCCGGTTGTCCCACTATTTTGATCCGCCAGCCCACGTTCGCTTCGAACCGTAAAATCGGCATCTGGTGGAGTATTAACATCTGTATATTCCTCTTCAATAAGTTCTTGAAAGTCTTCATCCGGATGAAATTTATTACTAAAAGGATCGTATTGTGGTGGCACGTAACTGTCTGGCGTGTGCACGTTGGGAGCCAGGCTGGAAGAACCATCATCAGTTTCATCAAAAACAGGAATATTCTCTTGTGTAAGCTCTTCCAGTACAGGCGCATCAGCGGCCTGTGCTGTAGAAAGGAGCATATTGAGTGGCACAGAAACGATTGCCGCTACCACAAGGACGAAAATGACGATACGAAGGTATCTCATAGGGCATATTATAAAAGCATCTCTTTATAGCATAAAAAAGATATTTTGTCAATGGTTGAGTGAAGTTAATCCTTCTTGAAAAGCTTAGGCTTTAAAGCCAGAGCGCAAGTTTCAAGAATTTTAGTAGAACTTGCTGGTTTTTCAATATATCCATTAATTGAACCATCAGCCCGTCCCTGGTTTAGAAGTGAATCAAAGTCATGACCACCATCAGAAGTATGAAGGATAAAAGTTAAATTTTTATCAGCCGCCACTTCCTTTATTTGCTGCGCCAAATCCAATCCCTTGATAGGGGAGTTCATAGAATTATCACAAACAATCAATGAACCATTCGGAAGTTCTCCAACATGAGCTAAAGCCTCTTCAGGTCCGGGAAAAGTAACAATATTTTTTCGATCATTCACATATGAACCAAAGATTCGTGCAATACTCCTCAAAAGAAGAGGTTCATCATCAACCACCATTATCGCCGGCACTTGCTTGAAAACTTCAAGAGCCTCTTCAAATGTAATTGACCCCTTTACCTGTTCTAGAACTTCATTAGTCGCTTCTGCAGTCGTTTTTTGTCTGTCATCAATCGCTACAGTCTCCGCCCTCTGGGATTGGTCATCTACAATGTTTTCTGGTTGTGTTAATTTCTTTTCCTTATTGTTTGGGTCGTTTGGGAACATAAAACTTATCATTAAAGATAAGTATTATGCCAAAAAAGATAAATAAGTCAATGGTTTGACACTAAAATGTCATACTTAGGCAACCTCGGTAACTCTTTCGATTTGAGAGAAATCAAGCTCACCAAACCAAAGAAGAGCCTGAACAACTCTACGTCTTTGATCATTCGTTAGACCTTCAACAATATTATCCAGATCATTGAGAGCCTCTTTGGATCCACCATTCGCAATACCATCAATGATATGCTGAACATCAACTGTTGCATCTGGGTTGTTAATATTTTTACCCATAGGAGGATGAGAAATAATTAAGTGTCTTATATTTCCGCATTTTATGACCAAATGTCAATGAGGGGCCTTACAAAAGGATGACAGGAATAATGCACAATACTCTTATTGGCTTATTGTACATAGCGCCGACCTTTATATCTCAAAGATTTTAATGGAAGGCGCGGAGTCACTCCAAGAGAATAAAAAGTTTCATGAGCTTGCTGCCAGTATATCACAGAGCAAATCAATCGCCCCGACGCACATCAATCTTGATATTGTCAGGGATCCCCGGCATATTCGGAGCCCATGCTGGCCAGCTTTCAATATAAACCTTATCAATTTCTGGAAGATTCTGAATATACACTTCGGCCTCATCAATCGGCATATTCAGAACATGATCTTTAATTTTCCGGATCAACCGCTCACCATTCTCTTTATCCGGACTCAGTTCATACTCTTCAATACCTTTCAGGGTAGCGGTAATCTTAATCTTTCCGGCAGCCCCATCAGACTCAACAGTCCTATATGTTAGAGACTCTTCATCGATTCTATAGAGCCGTTTTTGTGGATTTTTCTTGAGTTTCAACTCGGTCTTTAAAATGCCCAGAAGATCATCTTTATTGTAGGCAACGCCACTCACAATAACCTCACCAGAAACTTCAAAATTATCGATCCTCTGGCCTTCCAGACCACCTGGGATATTTACGACGGGCTCACTCATTTCAATCACATCACTACCGGTTAAGAGTTCCAGGTTTGTATTTTGGTTCTCATTTCGTTCCTGAACCAAAGCCTTCAATTCAGCCTCGGCAGAAGCCTGCAGATCGGCAACCATTTTGACTCTTGCAGCTTCAAGATCTTCTGCAGAAACCTCTTTAATCACCAGTGTTTCACCGCCAGAAAAGTCGGCAAAACTTTCTGCACGCAACCGTTGCTGGTTGTCTTCAGAAAGCCCGGGCAAGAAAAATTTGGAAGGAGGGATATTCCCACGTTCACCAACAGCCTGTTCATAGGCATCAAACTCATCGGCGACCACATCAACTTCCAGTTTTCCTGGCTCACTACCTCCAGATGCCGGCACTGTCACAGCATTTTTAATACGGAAAACGATTCCATCATCCGTCTGGAAACGCGTTTCCGCCACTAAAGGCCATGGATTCCCGGAATCGTTCATAATAGTCAATTTCCCGGTGGCATTCCGTCCTTCAAAATGTTTTCCAGTTGCCTGATACGTCAGCACTTTTTGGATTTTTTTCGTCAGTTTATAACTCGGAATCATGTTCACCGGACGTGTATCCAGTTCTGCCCGATTCAATTCAATATCGGCCAATGTCACATTCACAGAAGTATCAATCACATTGGATTTTGGGGTCAGAGCAATAGTCGCCCCAGGCAACGCAATGTAGGTAATCGTCACTAAAATCAGCAAACAGACAATCACCAGAGACACCAATGCTTGCCGGTTCGGCGCAACCAGCACCAGTTTCCCTTTATCGCTCTTCTGTTTTTTCTCTTTCTTTGGTCGATCCTTCACCCGCCGCATATTGTCGGCAATCGTTGAAAGTCCGGCTTTTTTGGTTCCTTTCCGAATCATCTCAGAAATAGAATATTTCTTCTCTTTTCGACGGGTTGGAGTGTCATCATCCAACGAATTAACACTGGCTTGCAAAGGTGTGATATCCTTATCATCCTGCGGTTTTCCTTCCACCAAAGAAGGGTGTTCCCGCCCATCCAGTTTATCGTAAACCGGCAGCCCTATTTTGCTGGCCAGATGAATTCCATTCTGATCATTGGTCACAATAAAAATATTCTTTTCCAGATCTTCAGCTTTCCGCTTTAAGATCTTCAAATTCACAATACTCTGAAAAAGAATCGCCCGCTTTGGAACAACCAAATAAAGATTCGTAATATTCTGACTCTTGATCCGATCGTAAATTGTGGTCACCTCATCATCGATCTCTATATAAAGAACTTTTTTTGTTCTACGAGGCTTTGATTGGGCTTTCACGCGGGAAGATGTACTCTTCTTCTTTGGCGAATTATCGCCAATCCGTTTTTTAGAGATTTTTGGTTCAGGAGTTTTTTCTGTCGTCTTTTTTGTTGTTTTCTTTTTTTCTGCCATAAAAATCGTATTAAATCTGCATAAGCCGCACTACCTTTTTCAAAATCTTCGAGAGTACCTGTTCTTCACTGATGTATTCTAATGCAATATTGGCTAAAGCCATAGGGGTAATGTCTTGTGGGTCTTTCAACTCTTTGGTTTCATCAATCACATTCGTCACCATTTTAGGATGAAGGAACGATATTTGTGGTTTGTGCGAGAATGGCAAAGATTGGACCCATTCACGGCTTTCCATCACCTCTTTAATCTCTGGAAGATGCGATCCTCCTCCACAAAGAAGAATTCGTGCCGGAAGAACATCCACATGCTCGAACTCGCTTAAGGTGAGCGCGACACCAGAAAGCCATACTTCACAATCGCTCTTCATGGCTTCACGCACCACTCGGTGTGACTGTTTTTCCAGTTTTTCTGCACTATAAGCCAACTTAATCTCTTCAGCTTCTTCAAAAGAGATGTTCAATGATTGAGCGAGACGTTTGGTAAAGGTCCGTCCTCCAAGCGTAAACATTTTTGTCCCTTCAACACTACCATAATTCACAACCGCAATATCGGTGGTTCCACCTCCAATATCCACAAAAATCGAGCTAAAACTTCCCCCATCTTCAAATCCCATACACCGTGCAACAGCATACGGTTCCGATGTCACGGCCAAAAGTTCCATATCCAATTCTGCAGCAATAGTTTGGAGTGCCCCATAGTGGACCAGTGGAGCGAACGCATTGAAAATAGAGATAGTCACGTCTTTTCCCTGAAAACCAAGAGGATTAGCCACTTTATAGCCATCAATTCGGACATCTGTGATAGCAGCATTCACAAGCTTTACATCGATTTCGTTGTATCCGGTTTCATAGGCTAATTCTGCACGAACCTCATCAAACGCTTTCCACTGCACCTTGTGGACAATGTTTTTCAGTTCAGCCAGGTCGATCTTTGTATCCGGTTCCCGACGGGTATAGTTAATAGTCGTTGTGGCTCCTTTGACCAATTCTCCTGCAATACCCATAATCATTTGCCCTGTTGTAGCACCAGCCATTTTTTCCGCTTCGCGAATAGCATCCTGGCAATTGTTAATCACAGCGGCGATGTCGGTGACAGCTCCACTCTGCATCTCTCCCAGTCGCTGTCTTTTTCGGCCCACGCCTAAAACCCGTGTTTTGGTTCCCTCCGGCACGCAAACCAAAGCTTTAACGTACTCAGTTCCAATATCCAGAGCCAAGTAATGATTTCCCGGTCCGCTAACAGCGCGACGAAAAAGAGGCATAATAAAGGGAAAATATAGCTTTCGTATTGTATGGAAATGCGCCCCCAGCGTCAAGCCGAGTTCAAGAACTCACGCAAAATCAATTACAAACATTGACAAAAATTAAAAATATAGTAAAATGTGCGAGATGGTAAAATGCTCATTTCTTGAATGGGCATGCTGCCCGTTCATTGAAACTTGCATTGCAACAATAGGAGGTCTTTATGACCACTTTTTACGCAATCGTAGTGGTGACCGGTGTGTTTTTTCTTCTCAAGAAGGCTCGCGAACGACGAACCCGTGGCCGCAGAGCCGCTGACCCTGGCCAACGAATCCGTTGGGAGCGACCCCCATTGGGAGTACAGCTCCACTTCGCGAGGCTCAACCAGCGGGTGGCCAACCCGCGTCCCCTGGAGTTTCGACGCCGGGGATGATGGTGACAACGGGGGATGAGAAGGGGGAGTACGAACTCCTCTTTAATAACGGGAACTCACATGAGTCCGGCATCGGCGTCGCCGGCTTTCTCGTAGCGATCAGCGTGCTGGCACTCATCGCCGCGACGCTCTTCGTCAATCTCTAGACTTCAGGGAGGCGGCCGCCACGCGGCCGCCTCCCTTCACGCCAAAAACGGCCCACGCAATGCAAGTTTCCCTTTTCAAAACTACTACACCACCAACCTCGGCGTCGCCGGGTTAATCATCGTAGTTGTTTCATAATTAATAGTTCCTTCCAGCGCAGCCACATCCTCTGCCGTAATACGTTTTTTACCCTGCTTTCCAATAATCACCACCTCGTCCTCCACCTGAACTCCTGGAATATCAGTCACATCCACCACCACCATATTCATCATCACCCGTCCCGCAACCGGCGCCATCTCTCCGCCAATCAAAACATGCGCCTGGTTGGACAGTGACCGCGGAAACCCGTTTGAATACCCGATCGGCAAAACGGCAATCACAGAATCCCTTTTTGTCTCAAACGTCCGTCCATAACTGATAGTGCTCCCTTTCGGAATATGTTTCACTTCAGCCACACGAGTCTTCCATTCCAAAACCGGCCTCAGTTCAATATCACGCTTCTGTTCCTGTGCAGTCACAAATGTCTCACGTGAAGGCCACATACCATAATTGGCAATTCCAGGACGAACAAAATCCAAATGGGTATGCGGAAAGAGGATCACTGCCGCGCTATTTGCACAGTGCCGATACCTGGGTTTCAAACCAGAGTCCGCAAGCATCCCCAGCATTTTCTCAAACTGAGCAAACTGTTGTTGTGCATATTCATGGTTCGTGGTGTCTTCAATATTCGCAAAGTGCGTAGCAGCACCAATCAGCTCCAATAGATCATTCTCTTTATAAAAACGAGCAATTTCTTCTAAATCCTCTTCCATCACACCCTGCCGGTTGGTCCCGGTTTCCAGCTTCAAATGCGTTAAAGCAGGCTTCCCAAGCTTTTGGGTCACATCCTTCAATCGCTCAAAGGTCTCAGGATTGTACACTACAAAGTTAAATCCCTGGTCCACCACGGTCTCCAAATCGTCCAAACGCGTATAACCCATAATGTAGATCGGCACCTTCACATCATTCGCTCTCAACATCAAAGCCTCTTCCAAACAGTCCACCGCCAGCCAATCCACCCCACCTTCAACCAAAAGCCGCCCCATTTCCACCAGCCCATGCCCATAAGCATTAGCCTTTACAGCACTACAAATAATCCGGTCACCAACCAGAGAGCGCAAAACTTTCACATTATGCGCCGCGTTTTCACGCGACAACTCCACCCACGACCGAAAACCTGTCTGTTTCATACAAAAAATTACACTGGCCCAAATAGTACCATTGCCCTAAAAAAGCGCAAGCCCTTGCTATGCAAAAGCCTTCATGCTACTGTTGTTCCTACCGTTTCGAAACCATCCATAAACTGGAAACTATGACATCACCACTCTCACAAACCGCCAACTACGCGCAGGACTATTCCTACGTGTCAAAAGTGTTTTTCTACTTTGGTCTTGCGGTCCTTACGTCGGCAGCAGGAACCTATACCGGCTTCACGTATCTGGCAGAACTCTTCATCGCCAACCCAATAAGCATGTATGTGCTCTTTGCTGTTGAACTCATTATCATTTTCACTTCACGCCTCTGGGCGGAAAAACGGCCGCTCAACTACCTCTTGTTTATAGCCTTTTCCTTTATTACAGGAGTAACTATCGTTCCGCTTCTGGCACTCTTTCTTGTGGAATTCGGGCCAGCAATTATTATCAAAGCACTTTTGGCAACCACATGTACCTTTGCTGCCACAGCCATTTTCGGATGGGTGACCAAGAAAAACCTTTCGGGAATGTCAGGCTTCTTGTGGGCGGGACTTCTAGGGATGATTGTCGTCTCAGTTATTGGTATTTTCGTACCTTGGGGCAACACCTTTGAAATGGTTTTTGCAGGGATCGGAGTCGTGCTCTTTAGCGCGTTTACCATGTACGACATCCAACGAATAAAAATGATGCAGGGAATGAGCCCCATGGAGGCTGCGCTCAACCTTTATTTAGACCTCTTCAACCTCTTTATTTACATCCTCCGCCTTATGGGGGCAGTATCACGAGACTAAATGAAAGAACCCAAAAACAGCTTTATTATTCACATTGGAAAACTCTGGAATGGACCAGAGGGAAGCGTTGTTGAAGAAGATTTTGAGCGGGAACTGGACTTTAATCCAAAAGAGATTGTTCCCAAGTCAGTCATTGTTGGCCATATTCTTCTGGTAAAATCAAAAGGAGAAATAACTGTTGTGTTAAGCGAAATCGAGACAGTTGTAGAACTGGAATGTGAACGATGTCTTACCAAATACGATTACGACATCGACATCGAAAGCTGCGAAAGAACCTTCTATTCACAAAAACCAGACAATGACGCCGATTTCGACGGTATTTTCCTCATTAACCTCAAAGATCTGACTATCGACCTCTACGAGATGATACGACAAGAAATAATCTTGCATTTTCCACTTATTTCAGTATGCTCTAAAGGCTGCAAAGGCCTTTGCCCTCAATGTGGCGTTAATAGAAACAAGAAAAAGTGTAAGTGCAAAGAGCCGGAAATCGCAGAAGAGAACAAACCATTTAAAGATCTCAAAAAACTAATCAAGTAAAGCCATGGCTAAACATCCAGTACCGAAATATAAAACACCCAAGTCAAAGACACGTGCCCGCTACGCAAGTTTCAAGCGCAAGAAGCTCGAAAAGTTGCAGGGATTGATTGATGGACGAAATCACACCTACAAGAAAGCAGAATCTCTGACAGACGAAGCAAAGAAGAACAAAGAAATCGAAAAAATCACGAAGGTGAAGGCGTAAATCTGGTTTCTGTGTTCGCCTAATTTTGACATATCATGGCATCTTATCGGCACCTAGCTCGAATCGCGGTAATGCAAACTATCTTTGCATTCGAATTCCGAACAGGTGTTGATTTGGAAGTAGAGCTGGAACATTGCACGGAAGAGTTTGCCAACAAGCTGAAAGACACAGATTTTGCCAAAGATCTCTTAAAAGGGATCATGAAAGAGAAGGAGGATATCTACAAAGTCATGCAGGAAGAGGCGCCAGAATGGCCGATTGAAAGAATTGCTCCGGTGGACCGTGCTATTCTTGCTATTGGAATTTACGAGATCATCTACTCAAAAGATGTTCCCCCGATTGTTGCCATTAATGAAGGAGTAGAGATCGCCAAAAGCTATGGAGATCTCAATTCTGCAAAATTCATTAATGGAGTGCTCAGCTCGGTTATGCACAAATACCGACCAGAAGAAGCTGACAAAAAAGCCCCACTCAAGGCTGCCTCTGGAAAGGATGACAAACCATCCCTTGGGAAAAAGAAAAAATAAATCGTTCTCATGAATCGATACCAAGACCTCGAAAAAAAGATAAATATCACATTCAAAGATGCTGAATTGCTCGACACAGCGTTCGTGCACGCGTCCTATGTGAACGAGCACAAAGACAAGAAATCGCAACACAACGAACGCCTGGAATTTTTGGGTGACGCTGTTTTGGAGCTGGTTGTTACTGAATTCCTCTACAAAAATTTCCCAAGTAAAGGAGAAGGCGTGTTGACCAATTGGCGTGCGGCATTGGTAAAAGGAAAACATCTGGCAGAAATTGCTGAATCATTGGAACTGGGAGTGTACCTCTATCTTTCACGGGGAGAAGAACGGAGTGGTGGACGAAAAAAGAAATACATTCTTGCGAACACTCTCGAAGCGCTCATTGGAGCAATTTATTTGGATCAGGGGTACAAGATCGCGCATGAATTCATCGACAACATGATCCTTGCCAAACTCTCATCAATTTTGGAAAAAGGACTTCACATTGATGCCAAGTCACGCTTCCAGGAAATCTCCCAGGAGATGTTGGGAATTACACCAAAGTACGATGTCATGCGAGAAAGCGGACCGGATCACGATAAAAAATTCATTATGGGAGCCTATCTTAACGGCGAATTAATTGCCGAAGGAGAGGGGAGCAGTAAGCAAAAAGCCGAACAGTCTGCTGCTGAAGCCGCTCTCAAAGCCAAAAACTGGGAAGACATCCAGTTGGATGTTCATCAGGCCCAAAACAATGACTAAGCCTCTTCCGGCTTCTCATCATTGTCCGGCTGTCCAATATCAAAAGTATGAGCAAACGTTCGAATCTGTCCATCGATCGTTACTTCCATAAACGCGGTGTATCGACCGACTGGAAGGTTTGCCATCGAGAATGAAATTTTCCCAAGCCCTTCTTGAGACGCCACATCTGCCGTCGCCACGCGCATGAAACTTGGATCTTTATGGCTGAAGATTGTCATCTCTCCAAGAGCATCATTATGTGGAGTCACCACAGCTGGCTGACCATCTTTTTGCACATCATAAAGAAAGCCGCGGTAGTCATCGAACCGCTTCATTTCCATAGTCGCGCTATAACGGGAACTCTCAATAGCATTGGCACTCAAAGTTGGATCTGCCTTCGCTTCATCTTCTGGAGATTCACCCCGGACCACTAAATCATACCGATACGTCACAGGATCACCACGCAAAGGATCCACCATCACATACGCATAATATGTTCCAGCCCAAGGCATATTCGCGCTGGCATTCCATACTCCATTTCTATAGTCAGGCAGAATATGCCGGAACAACTTCATATTATGGTGAACCAAAAAGAAGTGCACCTTGGCTCCCCGAATCGTCTCCAGATAATCCGGCCCCAACTCCACATCATCATCATCAAAAATGTTCAACTTCAGCGGCTGTGTCGCCAGTTTTTGAAATCGATCAATAGCAAACGTCACATTCTTCCCGGCGATCAAAGTTGAATCAGGACCAGTTGTCCGCGAAGCGCGCTCAGGTTTTTCAGAACCTTCAGTCGCTGGAGAACTCTCACCTTCCTCTTCCGCGCCCCCATCTTCTGGCAAAATAGTAATCGATGCTACCTGCGTCCCAGCCCGAACTTCGGTCTTTTCTTCTGTTGGTTGAACCTTCACAACTCCATCCCCGGAATAGTCTTGAACCGCCACTGCTAGAACCACAATCAAAACCAGGAAAATTCCTGCAATAACAAGTGGTTTCTGAATCACCGGTTGTTTTTGTTTCTTTTTCATTGCAGCCATTGTATCGCAAAACTCCAAAGCAGAAAAGAGCCATTCTTTTACAAAAAAACAAGTTTCTGATATAGTACAAATTAAATTAAACCTTCTTAACCTTTTATACCCTTAACCCACCCAAAGTATGAATTACTTTGAAGACTGGAATGAAGCGGTTGTGGCATCGCTTCAAAATCTCTGGGCGAAAATTGTCGCCTACATTCCCGAACTTTTCGGGGCCCTTTTAGTCCTTATTATTGGACTTATTATTGCTCACGGTTTGAGCAAGCTCGCTCAAAAACTGGTTGAGCTCACCAAGGTCGACAGCATCATCGGTAAAATCGATGCGACCAAAAAACTCAAAGATGCTGGCGTTAAATTGAGCATCTCGGCATTGATTGCCTGGATTGTAAAATGGTTCGCCATCGTCGTTACGCTCGTAGCTGTAGTGGACATTCTCAAGCTTGAGCAGATTAACCTCTTCCTCCAGGAAGTGGCACTCTACATTCCAAACGTGATTGTTGCGGTTGTTATTCTTGCGATTGGATTGGTTGTTGGACAGTTCATTTACGATGTTGTCCAAAAATCTGCAAAAACAGCTCATGTCACAAAGCACACAGCCGACACACTCGCAGCACTTGCAAAGTGGGCGATCATTATCTTTACATTTATGGCCAGCCTTGCGCAGTTGAATGTTGCAACAAGCCTTATCGAGATCCTCTTTACCGGACTCGTTGCAATGCTCGCACTGGCGCTGGGACTTGCCTTTGGATTGGGGGGAAAAGAGCACGCTTCAAAATGGCTCTCTAAAGCCATGAAGAGTAAGTAGACCTTCTACAAAAATGCCACACAAAAGCACTCCTTCGGGAGTGCTTTTTCTATGAGCTTTTCACATGAATAAACATTTACAAAAGTAAATATATATGGCAAAATACGCTCCTTTTATGCCTCAATTGGAAGGAACCATGAAATTTACTCATATTGAAGGACAAATTGATCAGCACATAGCAGAGATGTTGGATCAGGTTCCTCACAAAAAAAAGCATTTAGCCAAAGTGGTTCTGCAATCAACCCGTAAAGCAATCTTTACCGTTTTGGAGACCTTTTCTGAAGATAGTATTACGGTGGAGAACATCAATAATATTTGTTTTGAACTCGACAATACCAAACTTGTCCACGCGGACAGCGTTCTGCAAAACATTGGTATCCCGAACCTTAAAGAGGAAATTCTAAGTCAACGCCGGTCTATTAAATGGAGTTTTCTTCTTTCCCAACTGAAATCTATCCTTGAAAAGGGACAGCCATTTTCTCCCGCTACTATCTGTAGCCGGGATAAAGAGCTGTACAAAGCACTCAAAATTACTTTAGCGCAGGAATGCGGGGAGGAGTACGAATTCGACTGGGAACTATTAAGAGAGAGGTTACCACGAGATCTACAGAGTTTATTTGAAGCTGAAAACCTTTCAAGAGAGGCAAGAAGAGAGGCGGCAGTAGAACACACCAAAGATGTTATCGATGAAAATAACCTTCAGGAAGCGGTTGCTGTCCTCGGAAAAGATCCCAAAAAATTGGGGATATTCTTGGACTTGGGAGGATTTAATGACAGTCAAACCAACAGCAGAATTATTCAGGTTGCCTTTGGAGGAATTGCTACTCCCGACGCTAATATGGAGGAACTGGTAAAGGAATGTAAGGAATCTCTGGATCCGATTAAAATCATTGAAACACCACCTCGAAGAACAGATGAAAAGAGAGCGAGCTTTACGGTACGCGTTCCAGAAGGAACGCAACGGTTATTGGTCTTTGGCCCCTGGAATCGCAATAAAAAAGTCAATGGAGAACGGGAGGTAGAGCTGAAAATTCCATTAAAAATCGGGCAACAAAACACTATACGCATTATTGCTGTAGATGGATCACTTACTTCGGATACAGCGGGAAAGGTCAGAAAATCACCTATGCTTAGCTTTTCTATACGACAAACCTCGGAAGATGATACGGATATAATGACAGAATTTCTCCGGCTTTTATCGGAGGATATCATTGCCAACCTTAGAAGAGATTCAGAAAGAAAACGTCTTTTTGTCCGATGTTTGGAAGAGTCCACCATTAAGCGTTTTGTGAATAGTTTTGAAGAAGGAGTTAAATATATTGATGCCCTTAAGAAACAGCAAAAAGGAAAGGGCTCTCAGATTATAGTTCAATGCTTGAATGAAGTGTTGGCAACCTTTGAACGAGTGCAACGACAGCAATACCCTTTCATAAAAGAAAGAGACTCCTATGGGAAACCAGTTGAATTGGCGTTTTTCCAGAAATACTGTATCTACAAAGCCGAAAAGATGATGGCTGCTGGAAATAGAGCGATCATCCTGGCGAACGAACCAGGACTTGGGAAAACGGTAACTGCCCTAGCTATAGCGCATGACATGGAACCAATTGTTATCTGTCCGAATCAGGCCGCTTCAACCTGGGTGGAAGAACAGGCAAAATTTTTTAGAGAGCCTTTTCTGACCAATATCGCAGGATCCGGAACTGTCAGAGGTACAGACATGATTGAAGGGAGAAGTGTCCCCGGTGTTATCGCTAATGTTGAATTCATCCGCCACAAAGAAGAATCACGGACAAATCGAAAGTTCAATGCGCTCAACAGCCGCCACCACCCGGAACGCGAAAGAATTACAATCATCGATGAAGCACACTTTTTAAAGAACACATCTCACCAGTCTGCAGGATACAGCCAGCTAACAGGAGATTACGATTTATTGCTCACGGCCTCGCCATGGCGCAGTCCGGACGCGGTGCGGGAAGTAATGGCAAAAGTTCTTCCAAACGATGCGCGTTTTAAAAATGCAAAAGCCTTCCGCAATGCTTTTCCCTCTGGAGACCCTGAAGCAATGAAATCTCTTTTCGTAATGATGAATCAATACGTTATCCGTTTCTTAAAGCAGGATGTTATGCCGACATTTGACCCGGAGATTCCACTGGATGAGCAGGAGGGGTTACCACAAAAAGAGTATATTAATCCCATCGAAACAGGAATCGGACATTACCAGCTAACCCGAGAACAGGAAGAAGCTATATGGCTCTTGTTTGAGGATTGGAAGGAATGGGTTAAGGAATATGATGAATACATGCCCAAAGGAAAAACAGCTCAAGTAGATGGACTTCGTCGAAGCAACGACCAACTTTCCAAAATTCACGCACTCCGATACATGATGAACCACCCCAGACATGTGGGATCCGAGGAGCCTTCACCAAAGCATGAAGCTGTCATGGACATCCTGGGTCGGGAACTTACCAGTGGAAATAAGGGAATTATTTTCTGTCGATACCAGAACCAGGTAGAAGATTATGCTGAACTTTTGGAGGAAAGAGGTATTCAATTCGCAACCTATTACGGAGAAGTGGTGAAAGGGAAAGGAACGGATAATAAAGGATACAAAGTGAATGGACAGGGCAAACAGATCAAGTACCGCGTTGATGAATACGGAAGCTTTATCCTGCAAAAAGGGAGGCCAGTCGTGGCCAGAAGGAATCAAGATTCAGCCCCCATACTCGCGTTGGATTATGAAAGACTTATTTTCCAAAATGATGAAAATGTAAAAATAGCACTCTGTACCTACGCCGCGGGTTCGACGAGTGTTACCTTCACCGCCGCGGACTTCATGATTAAAGACGGCATACCAACCGACGCCATAGAAGAGTACCAGGCCGAAGACCGCATCCATCGAATGGACAGGCAACATAAAAAGTACAAAGTTCGATACTACACCATGGTTGCCCACTACTCCCCGGAATTTTTAGAGAGCACCGATGAAATGGTCATTGATGAAGAGACAGGGGAAACGGCCTACGATAAATGGTTTAAACAGGGGACATACCACGAAGTACAAATGCAACGTCTGGCCGCCCAACGGGTAAGTTTCGAAATCCTGAATAACGGAATCGCCCAGGATCCTGAACTATTCGATGAAGACGGTGGCATCCAATTTAACTTTTCTTAGTCCATGGCAAAAGCCAAGAAAGAAAACATGAATATAGGAGGATCGCTTGCAGAATTGGTCGCGCAGTACGACCAAGAATTCATGGAATCCTTGCCCAAACTCTACAAAAAGAAAGAAGAGCGAGAAATTGTTGAAGCCATTGTAATTCCGCACTTTAGGGCTGAACTCGCAAAAGTTCTCACGGATTTTCAGGAGCAAAGAAAAGATGCGGAATTGCCGGTGTTGCCAGATGAAGTCCCCGCGCTCTGCGAAGCCATCGATACAATGGTCGAAGCCAACAAAGTCCCCTTGCTCGTGGACGAATATTTTGGCAAAGGATTGGCGTGGATCAATAAAATGCGAGAGGAAGCAAAGGAGCAGTTGAATGAAGTTTTTTATGCCCACTGTCGGGAGGTTTTGGCGGAAAAAGGAATTTGGGATCGTAAGGCACTACTTCAAAAAGGCCCCGTGTGGTTTATGAAGAAAACATATTCACCCTATGGGAAAGGTGCAGCTTTTGCAAAATTGATTTTAGGGTGTAGCATTGGATACATAACGGTAGAAAAACTCAATGAAGTAGCCACTACTTTAGAATTGCCGGATATAGATGAAAGTGTCCTAAATGAAGAACGTGAAAAGCAAAGAGAAGTATTGAAACAAAAAGGAATCATGGATGGGAGAACATTGCTTCAAAAAGGTTCTTTGTGGTTTTATAAAGGCACCTTCCCCCCTTATGGGAAAGGTGCAGCTTTTGCAAAATCCATTTTAGGGTATAGCGTCGGTGCTGCTATAACTCTAAGCACTCTCACTGAAATATGCAATATACTGGAGTTGCCGGATACAAATGAAAGTATACTAGAAGAAGAACGTCAAAGGCAGCGTGAAGTGCTGGCAAATCATGGCATAACAAGTCGAAGAGCATTATTGCAGAAAGGTCCTGTAGAGTTTAAAAAAGAGGTATTTATTCCATATGGAAAGGGATCAGCTTTTGCCGGAGCTATTTTGGGGCAAAGCGTCAGCAACATAAGTAAAAAGACTCTCAGTGAAATAGCTGATATTTTAGAGTTACCAGATATAGATGAAAGTGTGCTACAAGAAGAACATCAAAAGCAACGTGAAGTGTTAGCAGAGCATGGAGTCACAGATCGGAGAACATTACTCCTGAAAGGACCTCAATGGTTTAGAGAAGAGACATTTCCCCCCTATGGAAAAGGAGGGGCCTTTGCTGGAGCAATTGTCCAGTCCCGAATTCCGCATTCCGCCATAACTACCAACTTTCTCAGCAAAATAGCTGGCATTTTAGAGTTGCCAGACACAGATGAAAGTGTGCTACAAGAAGAACATCAAAAGCAACGTGAAGTGTTAGCAGAGCATGGAGTCACAGATCGGAGAACATTACTCCTGAAAGGATCTGAATGGTTTAGAAAAGAGACATTCCTCCCCTATGGAAAAGGAGGGGCCTTTGCTGGAGCAATACTTGGCTATGTTGTTGAATACCCAAGTATAGAGGTTATTAATAAAATAGCTGACATTTTAGAGCTGCCGGATACAAATGAAAGCGTACTAAATGGAGAACATCAAAGGCAGCGTGAAGTGCTGGTAAATCATGGCATAACAAGTCGAAGAGCATTATTGCAGAAAGGTCCTGTAGAGTTTAAAAAAGAGGTATTTATTCCATATGGAAAGGGATCAGCTTTTGCCAAAGCGATTCTTGGGCGCCCTCCTGGGTATCTGAGCCTAGAAATCCTGAACGAAATCGCCGACGTTTTGGAACTACCAGATTAAAGAAAATCATATGCCAAAATCTAAGAAAGAAAACATAAAGACTAATAGCTCTCTTGCAGAATTGGTCACGCAATACGACCAGCAGTTCATGGTAGCACTGCCCAAGCTTTACAAAAAGAAAGCAGAGCGGGAAATTGTTGAAGCCATTGTAGTCCCACACTTTCGGGCTGAACTGGCAAAAGTTCTCAACGATTTCCAGGAGCAAAGAAACGAAGAGGAATTGCCAATATTACCAGATGAAGTCCCTGTACTCTGCGAAGCCGTCGATGCCATGATCGAAGCCAACAAAGTCCCCCTGCTCGTTGATGAATATTTCGGTAGAGGGTTGGCGCGGATCAATAAAATGCGAGAAGAAGCAAAAGAACAGCTGAATGAAGTTTTTTATGCCCACTGCCGAGAAATATTAGAGGGGAAAGGAGTTTCAGATCGGAGGACGCTCCTTCAGAAAGGGGTACAATGGTTTATGAAAGAAACATTCCCTCCATGCAGAAAAGGAATGGCCTTTGCTGGTGCCATTTTAGGTCGCGTTATCAGAAGGGTAACGTTGGAAACCCTCAACGAAATCGCCGATGTCTTGAATCTTGCAGAAGTTGATAATAATGCCTTGGAAAAAGAACGTGAAACGCAAAAAGAAGCATTACTACAAAAAGGAGTCAAAGACCGCAGAATACTGCTGCAAAAAGGTTCTGATTGGTTTATAAAAGAAACGTTCCCTCCATACGGAAAAGGAATGGCCTTTGCTGGTGCCATTTTAGGTCGCATTATCAGAAGGGTAACATTGGAAACCCTCAACGAAATCGCCGATATATTGCAATTCCCAAAGATTAATGAAAGTAAAGAACGTGAAACGCAAAAAGAAACATTACTACAAAAAGGAGTCAAAGATCGTAGAACGCTACTACAAAAAGGCCCAAAATGGTTTGAAAAAGAGAGGTTTCCTCTATACGGAAAAGGAAAAGCCTTTGCTGGTATGATTTTGGGTAGAGTCATAAAAATCATGACGCTAGAAATCCTGAACGAAATAGCTGACATATTAGAATTACCAGAAGTTAATGAAGAAGTATTAGAAAAAGAACGTGAAACGCAAAAAGAAACACTACTACAAAAAGGAGTCAAAGATCGTAGAACGCTACTACAAAAAGGCCCAAAATG
>CALMAI010000045.1 GCA_937858825.1 uncultured Candidatus Peregrinibacteria bacterium | reverse complement strand
GGTGAGGCCGAGCGAGTGATTGTCGTGGGGCTGGGAGGCTATGCTGATTGTGAGGGTTTGGCTGTCTGGGATGATGATTGGACGGAGAGCGAGTGAGGCCGGACAGATGGGTGTAAGTATCAAGGCATTGAGTGTTGGGTATACAATCGGTCCACCTGCAGAAAGTGAGTAGGCGGTTGATCCGGTTGGTGTTGCGATGATTAATCCATCGGCACGAAAATCGACCATTGGTTCATTTTCTATCTCAACTTTAAAGGTCATGAGCCTTGTAAAGAGGCCTTGATTTATGACTGTGTCATTGAGCGCTAATCCACTATTTACCTTCTTTCCATTACGGTAATGGTCAACACGTAAAAGGGCTCTATTGTCGACCATATAGTCATTTTTCATAACCCTTTTGACATTGGCGATAATATCCTTCGGTTCTGACTCTGCGAGGAATCCAAGATTACCGTAATTTACGGGCAAAACGAGTGTGCGAGTTTTGCTTGTTGCACTTGATGCTTTCAGGATTGTTCCATCACCACCAAAAACAATAATAAGATCACATAGGTCGAACATTTTTTTGTTCGTGTATGAATCTTTTATTTTGAGCTTTTTGGCGATATTTTCATCACAAAAGAGCTCTACCTTGTTTTGTTTGAGTAGTCGAGCCAGCTTATCAAGATCTTTTATTTTCTTTATGACCTCGCTCTTGGCAATCAATCCAACTTTTTTGATAGCCTTTTTGGCAGGAGGGGTGAGCGTCATGCAAGACTGTTAAAGGTTTCCAGCGCTATCTGTGCTGTTTTTTGCCATGTAAACTTTTCGGCCTGTCTTAAACCTCTTTCGATCATCATTACACGAACATTATCGTGGTCAATAAGGTCTGCAACAGCTTCTGCCATTTTGTATGAGTTTTTTGGATCGATGAGAAGTCCTGCATCGCCTACAACTTCCGGCAATGATGCAACGTTTGAACTAACCACCGGACATCCGCTTGCCATGGCTTCCAGAGGCGGAATTCCGAACCCTTCGTACAGTGATGGAAAAACGAATGCTCGTGCCAGTTTGTACATTTTGTGAAGGCTTTCTCCCTCTATGTATCCCGGAAAAATCACCTCTTCCTTCATGTTATATGTTTCTAAGGACTCTTCGATCTGTTTGAATTTCCACCCCTGCTTTCCAACAATGACCAACTTAAAGTCTGGATGGCGCTTTTTGAATGTTACAAAGCCCTTAATAAGGGTTGCAAAGTTCTTGCGTGGCTCAAGCGTTCCAACCGCGAGAATAAAGTTGTCTGGTAGTTTTTTCTGTTCTTTGAATTTGATTAGATCTTCGTCGCTGACTGGTTCACGGTAAAAATCGGCAGGAGCGCACGGTGTTTCAATGATTTCTGATGGTGGATAGTCGAATTTATCGAGCAGGTCTTTTTTTGTATTTTCTGATACGACAAATACTTTTTGTGCTTTTTTGAGTGCTTTTTTGAGCGTCAATCGTTCAATAAGAGTGGCTTTCACGCTGTGAGTTCCTGGAAAAAGAAATGCCACCATGTCGTGGACGGTTATGATGGTTCTGAGAGATTTGGGCGCAAAAGCTGGAATAATAAAACTTGTTGGCGCGAAAAAGAGGTCTACTGGATTCTTCTTCAGATCCTGAATAACTTTAAAATGCCACTTTGGCATCTTTTCCTCTATGCATCGCATTTCAGCATTTTTAGCTCCCTTAAAAGGGTTCTTTTTGGTATTGCTGTAGAGAATGTATTCATTCTGAGTGTCCAGCTTGAGCAGCTCTGTAATGATGTTGTATGTGTACCATCCCTTGCCGGCTCTAGCACGTCCGGCGTCTCGAATGTCGATGGCAATCTTCATGTTGATTGATTGAAAGCGCAGCTATTCTACTGAATTATTGACATTTTGTGTAGTCAAATTGTGTTCTTTACAAAAGCCGGTTTGATCTTCTATGATGTGGGTAAGTCTTAGCCTTTTGTTTATGCCTTCCAAACAACTATCGCAAATTTTTCAGGAACTTCCATTTGAGAAGAAACTTCTTGGGATTGGATCTCTTTTGATGATTGTGAGCGTGTTTTTGCCGTGGTATCAGGATTTGGATTCGTTTAAGACCGGGGATATGTTTTTGGGAATTACCGGACCGCTGTATATTGCCGGGGTTAGTTTGCTGGTGATGAGCGTGATGAATGTGGCCCTTCTCTTTTTTGAAAAAACCGGTCGAAAGCTTCCTTATGTTAACATTAAGCCTTCGAACTTTTATTTTGTTTCGGGTATTTTTGCCTTTTTTATGCTTCTTTTGGTGAACTCTGTGTATTTTCATCCAAAGTTTGGGATTAATATTACGTTGAAGCAGTCTCAGTTTGGCATGTTTTTTGCTTTTATTGCCGCATCTTTTATCACTATTGGTGGATATCTGGCCGGACGAGACAAAGCGACACTTTTGAGAGAGTTTCAGGAGGAGATGGAAGAGGATGAGTTTATTCATCTTCCAAAACAGGAGAAATCTACTGCAAACCTCAGAAATTCTGAGCCTGTGAAAAGCCCGGAAGAGGTACAGCAACACGTGCAACAGCAAACTGGATTTGCTGAACAATCTGCTCAGCAGCAGGAGCAACAATCGAAACCACAACCTTATAGAATGGATCTGTAATGAAAAAGAGTTTTTCCAAATCACCGCGCGGACCGCGTGGACCACGAGTTTCTAATGTGCTTACTGACCCAATTGCATTCTTTTGTAAGGATTGTGAATTGATTGTGGAAGGTCGACCGATTGGTCGAAAGTTTGTGTATAAGTGTGCGCGATGCGGAACGAAAAATGTGGCTTTTGGCACGGAAAAAGCTTTACGGGATTTTTATCGCGTGAAAGAGGAAGCAGAAGTAAAGAAGGAGGAAGAGTCTATTGCTAAGGCAAAAGCAGATAAGAGTGAACCTCAAAAATAGTTTTGATTAGTCGATTTTCTTGAGGGGTGCGATGGAGAGTGCCAGTTTTTTTGTGCCGTAGCGGGGGTTGTTGAATTTGATGGTGGCGACTCCACCGGTGACTTCCTGGACGACTCCCTCGCCGAAAGATGTGTGAGAGACGCGGTCCCCACCGTTGAGGGTGACGCCTTCCTGGTCGTACTCTTCGTATGGGATTGGCGTATAGCCGAGTTCTTGAGTGTCGATGGTTTGGTGATCGCGTTCTGGTTCTGTGTCGCCCTGGACGATTTCTGGTGGGATTTCTACCAGGAATTGCGATGGTGCGCTGGACTGGACTTCGCCATAGAGCATGCGGCTTTTGGCGCGGAGGAGAAAGAGTTGCTGTTTGGCGCGAGTCATGGCTACGTACATGAGGCGGCGTTCTTCTTCCAGTTCGTCGCGTTCGAGCAGGCTTTGGGAGTGTGGTAACAATCCTTCTTCGAGACCGATGATGAAGACTGTGTCGAATTCAAGTCCTTTGGCTGAGTGAATAGTCATAAGTGTGATGGCGTTGTCTTCGTTATCGAGCGAGTCGACGTCGGCGATGAGGGCAATTTCTTCGAGGAAAATGTTGAGGGAAATACCGGCTTCCAGGTTGTCGTACTTGGTGGCCACGTTGATGAGCTCGTAAATGTTTTCGAGGCGGCTTTCGCCTTCTATAGTTCCATCGTCGATGAATTTTTTGTAGCCACTCAGGTCCAGGACGTGTTTTATGACTCCAGAAGCGGGAAATTCCAAGTTAATTCTTTGGAGTTGTTTGATAAGGTCTGCGAAATTGGTGAGCGCTTCTGCTTTGGAGGCCGAAAAGCCTGGGAGTTTTTCTGCGTCCTCGCGTGCATGGAGGAAGGGGCTGTTATTTTGGAAGGCGTAACTTTGGACCTGTTCGATAGTTTTGGCTCCGATCTTTCTGGAAGGGGTGTTGATAATGCGGAAAAGGCTGACGGAGTCGTTGGGGTTTTGGATGACGCGGAGGTATGCCACCATGTCTTTGACCTCTTTGCGTTCGTAGAACTTGATGCCGCCAACGATTTTGTAAGGCATACCGTAGCGGAGAAAGGTTTCTTCAAGGACGCGGGATTGGGCGTTGGTGCGATAGAGGACGACGAAGTCTTTATATGAAGGTGTTTCGTGTCGGGTCATTTTTTCTTGAATAGTCGAAGCGATGAAATCGGCTTCGGCACGTTCATTTTCCAAGGCGCGCACGGTGATTTTTTCGCCGCCTTCCTGCTCGGTCCAGAGTTTCTTTTCTTTGCGACGCGCGTTTTTGGTGATGATCGCGTGCGCGCCGTCCAAAATATTCTGCGTCGAGCGATAGTTTTGTTCCAGCAAAACAACCTTGGCGTCCGGATAGTCCTTTTCAAAATCCAAAATGTTCTGAATATCGGCTCCTCTAAAGGAATAAATACTCTGATCGGAATCACCAATTACACACAAATTTCTGTACTTTTCTGCCAATAAATTGATCAAAACGTACTGCGCGTGGTTGGTGTCCTGATACTCGTCGATGGAAATGTATTTAAATTTTTCCTGATATTGATCGAGCACTTTTGCCTCCTGTTGAAGCAGCTCTACTGTCTTCATGATGATATCATCGAAGTCGAGCGCATTGTTTTTTTGAAGCAATTTTTGATAGTGCGTGTAGGCTTCGTGTACTTTTTCTGTAAAGTAGTTCGTGACGTATGTCTGGTAGTTTGCCGGAGTGATAAGCTGGTTTTTTGCATTGGAAATGTTGCGTAAAATAGCCCTGGGATTCATCTGTTTGTCACTGATGCCTAAATCGGCCATGACATTTTTCATGAGGATTCTTTGGTCAGCTGTATCGTAAATAGTGAAGCCGTTTTCATAGTTGAGGAGATGAATATGTTTGCGAAGCATCCTCACACATGTTGCGTGGAATGTGCCAATTGAAGGAAGATCACGCTCTTCATTGCTTCCAAGAAGATGAATGATTCGCTCTTTCATTTCGTTGGCAGCTTTGTTGGTAAAGGTCACGGCCAAAATATTCCAAGGACTTACATGTTTTTCTTTCATTAAATAGGCGATTCTGTGAGTGAGCGCTTTGGTTTTTCCTGAACCGGCTCCAGCCACCACTAAAAGTGGCCCTTTTACGCAGAGGACAGCCTCTTTTTGCTTGTCGTTGAGTTGTTGAATCAGGTCGTTCATAGGTTTTGACTATACCATAAATTTGACAAATTGGTGATATTTAGTTATCATTCTACCTTCATTTAGCTTGCCCAGTATATCACATGTCAAATTCATCAATTCCTCCAAATAATCCTAAGGAGCACAACAATGTTATTGCTCTTTCTCCACCGAAGAAAGAAGGCGGTGATAAACCAAACCCGGAACTTCAACGGCGTCGGACAGATATCCATGATGATCTGACGAATGTAGCTGAAATTCGTGAGGGTATTGCTAATAGACGTCCTGTAGAACCTGAAAAAAAGTCGCGAGTACGCCGCAGAAGACCGGCACCAGAAAAAAATCCCAACTTTGATGGCTTAACAGAACTTGAATTCTCACCAGAAATTCCATCTATTGAAAAGGGGAAACGAGGTGTAAAGAAGGTTACTGTGGCACAGGATGACGAAGTTTTTGCCGATATGCTCGGCGCCACTCTCTTTCAAAAAGCTATTAGCGGGATGGATATAGTTGAAGAGCCTCTTCCTGCTGAAGAGGTTGCGCGAAAACTTCTGGCTCTTCGTGATGATGATTTAGCGCTGGAAGAGGGCGATCGGATGTTTACTGATAAATTTCTTCTTAGTACCGATGAGGAGGTTTTCATGCCTGTTGCCCGGCTTCTGTATCAGATGTTTAGTGGCAACCGTTCGCGATTTCATTTGAATGATGAAAGGATTGCGAATCTTGCCACGCTTGTGCGTAATCCAGATATGGATATGAAAATTGGACCTCTTACTCGAATGCTTGAGAACTATAAACGGGATACGGTCTCCAACAAGCGGCAACCGGCCCATAACGCTCCTAAGGGGAGAGGGCGTAGAATTAGAGAAAAGAAGTAGTAGAGTTTCTAGTATTGCACCACCACTTTTGTTCCAATTGGGGCAAAGTCGTACGCGAATGTAGCGTCCTGTGGGAGCAGGCGAATACAGCCGTGGCTTCTTGCTGAACCGATGTGATTCAGAGCTTCTGTCCAGAAGATCCCGCCATCGTTTCCAAGGCTAGGAAGCGCATGAATTCCATATCCGCCAGCACGGAAGTACATCCACTTTGGCATGATGTAGTGCGGCCATGCGGCCCCAACACGCACTTCCTGCTTTTGGAAGATGTGTGTTGTTCCAACTGGTGTTGGCGTACTGGATTTTCCTGTACTAACAGGGAATTCCCGAACCACGTAGTCTCCAACATGGAGTTTCATTTTCTGTTCAGAGATATCTACCTGGATCCATTTTTCTCCTTCCAGGTCATAGTTTGAAAGATTTGCGCTGACCTTAATATATTGCAGAAGGTCCTTGTTTTCGATGGGGATGTTTCCATTGCCGACACGGATGTCGGATGTAAAGAGCGATGCATCCAGCCATCCAAGTCCTTCAACGACCGGAGTATAAACCTCCCGGAAATATCCATCTTCCTGAGGAGCACGACTTTGGAAAACGAACTCCGCGAGGTAACCTGGATCAACTCGATCACTGGTCATAGTAATGCGGTTTGAAGCGGCCCATCCACTGTCTGCAAAAGCAGCTCCAGGATAAAACGAGCTTGAGCGGTCGCGATCTTTATCGGTTCCAAGGCTTACATGTGGGCCTGCGCATCCGCTTGCTACTGAAAACCATGGTGTGTTTCCCATATTTCGGATATAGACTTTTGTTTCAAAAAGCTCGCCTTTTTCAACAACTCCGGGTTTTCTGACTGCAATAAAGGCGGCTTTGTGCTGCTCTTTTTCTGGCTTTGTGTAGTCGCATGAAGGGGTAAGTCCTTGTGCCTGAACAGATGCCGGGATCAAAAAAGTTGCAAAGAGTGAGAGTGTGATCCCTTTCAAAAGTAATTTTTTCATTTTTGTTTTGGGTTTGTACTTTTTCAATCCTTATATTATACCATATAATAATATGTGCGTCAATTTAGCGCTTATTTGAATAAGCATTACAAACAATACCCTGTAATGAAAACCCTACTTTACCCTTAGGACAAGCGAGTTGTTCGCTGTGGCTCCATAAGCTTCTGAAGCTCTTTGCGGAATGTTTCGATGTCTTTGAAATGACGATAAACGGAAGCAAAACGGATGTAAGCAACCTCATCCAGCTCTTTGAGTTTTTCCATAATGCATTCACCAATGTAGTCGGCTTTGACCTCTTTGCCCTGTCCGGACCAGCGTTCTTCCAGTTGATTGAGGAGTTGTGTTACCTGCTCTTCCGTAACTGGACGTTTTTCACAGGCTTTCCAGATACCGGCTTCCAGTTTTTGTCGATTATAGGCTTCCCGGGAGTTGTCTTTTTTGACCACAATAAAATTGCTCGTTTCCACGCGTTCGAATGTGGTAAAACGGAAATCGCACTCTTCGCATTTACGACGGCGGCGGATTTCACGTGATTCGTTGGTGTCCCGTGAATCCAGAACCCGAGTGCTTGATTTTTTACATTTTGGACAGATCATGCAGTGATTTTTTGAAACTGTTCTTCGGCATAATGGTCAGTCATGCCGGCTATATAATCTTTTACCACGATTTCCAGCCGCTCGCCAAGTGCGATCGCATTTTG
>CALMAI010000044.1 GCA_937858825.1 uncultured Candidatus Peregrinibacteria bacterium | reverse complement strand
TGAGATGGTTTCTTCGTAGCGTGGGGCGGAACCTTGTGTTAGAATGCGCGGGCGTGACATGTTCCGTTTCTTTTTCTCATGAAATATTCTCAACTTTTTGGTAAGACGCGGCAGTCTGTGCCGCATGACGCGAAGTCGAAAAATGCGCAGTTGCTCACCCAGGCGGGGTTTATTGAGCAGATGTCTGCGGGAATTTATTATTTGTTGCCGCTTGGTTTGAGGGTTTTGCAAAAGGTTTCGGACATTATCCGGGACGAGATGAACAAAGTGGATGGGCAGGAATTGCTCATGCCGGCACTTCAGCCGGAAGAGGTGTGGGCAAAAACCGGACGAACCAGAACTATGGACGATATTTTGTATCGGACCCAGGGCGCGGGAAACAAGGATTTTAATTTTGCGCCAAGTCATGAAGAGGCGGTGACTCCCCTCGCGACCAAGTTTGTGCAGTCGTACAAAGATTTGCCGATGTCGGTGTATCAGTTGCAGACCAAGTTCCGTGATGAGCCGCGGGCAAAGTCCGGGCTTTTGCGCGGGCGCGAGTTTGGCATGAAAGACATGTACAGTTTTCATCGGGATCAGGCGGATCTGGATGAGTATTATGAGAGAGTGAAACAGGCGTATTTGAATGTGTATGAGCGATGTGGGCTGAAGGCGTACGTGGTGGAAGCCTCTGGTGGAGCTTTTAGTAAAGAGCTTTCTCATGAGTTTTCTGTGGTGACTCCGGCTGGTGAAGACACGATTATTGTGAACAATCAGACCGGTGAAGCTTCCAATGTGGAGGTGGCGGAAGGAAAGATTGTGAATCCTGCTGATCCGCAAGAGGATGAACTGGAGATGAAAGAGGTGGAAATTGAGCGTGATATGAGCGTGGAGGCGAATGCCAAAGCGCACAACTGTGAAAACTGGCGGATTTTGAAAACTGTTGTTTACAGGGTTGAAGATGGATTTTTGGGTGTGGTGATTCGTGGAGATCTGCAGATTAATGAACACAAACTGGAACGGTACCTTGGAAAACCTGCGCGAACCGCCTCTCCTGCTGAACTGGAAGAGCTTGGCTTGGTTCAGGGCTTTATTTCTCCTGTTGGACAGGAGGAATTGCGCTTTATTGCGGATCACTCCATTAAGAATGTGAAAAACTTTGTGACCGGCGCGAACAAGAAAAATGTGGATCTGGTGAACGTGAATGTTGGTCGGGATTTTGTGATCGATGACTTTACCGATCTGGTTCTTTTGGACAAGAACAGTCTGGATGGCGACTACAGTATTGAAACGGCGATTGAGGCCGGGAATATTTTTAAACTCGGAACCCGTTATTCAGAAGATTTTGACCTGAAATATACCGATGAAGATGGCAAAGAGAACTACGTGGTTATGGGATGTTATGGAATCGGAACCACCCGTCTGGTGGGAACGGTTGTGGAAGCGAGCCACGACGAAGATGGTATTATCTGGCCAAAATCTGTTGCTCCATTTTTGGTGCACATGGTGACTTTGGGTGATGATGAAAATGTGATGGCAGCGGCCGAAAAGCTGTATGGAGAATTAAACCAGGCAGGGGTGGAAGTTCTGTTTGATGATCGGAGTGGTAGCGCCGGGAAGAAGTTGAAAGATGCCGATTTGATTGGGATTCCGGTGCGACTGGTCGTGAGCAAACGGACGCTGGAAAACGATTCAGTTGAGTGGAAATTGCGAACAGAAAAAGAGGCAGAGATGGTTGCTTTGAGTGATGTAACGCAAAAGGTGCAAGATTTTTCTTAATAATTATGCGGATTCTCATCCTTGGGAAAAATGGAATGCTCGGAAGAGACATGCAAAAGGTCTTTGCCGACATGGATTTTGTTGCCCTGGGGCAGTCAGATCTGGATATTACCGACCAGGAGAAGGTGTTTGAGGCGTTCATGAGCATTCAGCCGGATGTGGTGGTGAATTGCAGTGGCTACACCAATGTGGATGATGCTGAAAAAGATTTTGAGATGGCGGAAGAGGTGAACGGTTATGCTGTTGGTGTTTTGGCGCGCGCATGCCGCGAGATCGACGCGACTTTTGTTCATTTCAGCACCGACTACGTTTTTCGGGGTGATAAAAAAAGTGGCTACAGCGAAGAGGATGGTACGAATCCTATTAATGCTTATGGGCGATCCAAAATGCTGGGGGAACAGTTGATCTTTGATGAGATGGAGTCGATCAGTCAGGAAAATCCTAAAGAGGGAAAATATTTTATTATCCGGACATCGTGGCTCTTTGGGAAACATGGCAAAAATTTTGTGGATACTATGCTGGAAATGGGAAAAATAAAGGATACTATTCAGGTTGTGGACGATCAGCACGGCAAACCGACTTACACGATTGATCTGTGCGAACAGGTAAAATGGCTTATTACCAGCCATGAATACCCTTCCGGGGTGTACCATATTACCAATGAAGGGCCAACCACCTGGTTTGTTTTTGCCAAGAAAATCTTTCAACTTTCCAATATGAAAACGCGCGTGGTACCATGCAGCAGTGACGATTTCCGCAGACCGGCGCGCAGACCCAAGTATTCGATCCTCAAAAATAACGCGCTGCCAAAACTGCGCTCATGGGAAGAGGCGCTCGAGGATTATCTTAAGACCACCTAAACAATCCCCGCATGAAAGGAATTATTCTCGCAGGAGGTGCAGGAACCAGGCTTCATCCGCTCACGAAGGTGACATCCAAGCAACTGCTCCCGGTTTATAATAAGCCGATGATCTACTATCCCCTGCAGACTCTTTTGAATGCGGGAATTAAGGATATTCTTATTATTATCGCGCCTGAGCGAAGTGGGGATTTTTTGAATCTGCTTGGGAGCGGCAAGGAGTTTGGCGCGAATTTTGTGTATGAGGTTCAGGAAAAGCCGGAAGGTATTGCCCAGGCTCTGATGATTGGAAAGGATTTTATTAATGGTGAGAAGTGCGCTCTTATTTTGGGCGACAACATTTATACTGATGATTTTTCAGAAGAGATTAAAGCGCACAATGAGGGTGCGTTGATTTTTGTAAAAAATGTTCCAGATCCAGAGCGGTTTGGAGTGGTAGAGATGGATGACAGTGGAAAGGTTTTAAGTATTGAAGAGAAGCCGGAAAATCCAAAATCCAACTGGGCTCAAACCGGGCTTTACGTTTATGACGAAGCTGCCTGCGATATGGTGGCAATGCTTAATCCTTCGGACAGAGGTGAATATGAGATTACCGATTTGCATCGTCTCTATTTGGAAAAAGGTCTTTTGAAAGCTCAAAGTGTTGCGGGGCCATGGTTTGATGCGGGAACGTTTGAGAGTCTTTTTGAAGCAAGTTCATTTATTCGCTCACAATCGTCGTCCTGAATGGCTGAATCGTCTAAAAAAGTTGTTGTGATTGGGGCAATCGCTTACGACCATGTGATGGATTACAGCGGTTTGTTTGAGGACGTGATTATGCCGGATAGCTATAGTTTTTCACTGTCCACCCGGAACCGGCAGGTTTTTTATGGTGGATGTGGAGGGAATATTGCTTATAGTTTACGGCTTCTGGGGCAGGATCCGGCTATTATTACGGTGGTGGGGAAAGATTTTGAAGAGTATAAGAACTGGCTTGAAAAGAATAAAATCGATACATCACACATTCATATAGATAAGGACCACATGACTGCCTCGGCTTTTATTGTGACCGATAAAGAGGAGAAGCAGATTACATTTTTTGATCCGGGTGCCATGCACGCGCGGCTACCTGAGCACAACCTGGCAAGTGTTGGCAAAGAGAATATTTCGTGGGTGATGATTGCTCCGGATTTGCCACCATCAATGATGCAGTTTGTGGAAGAAGCGATCGAGCTGGATATCCCCTACATTTTTGATCCGGCCCAACAAATGGGTATTTTTGACCGGGCTGATCTGTTTAAGGCTGTGAAAAAATCGTACATGCTCATTGTGAATGAGTACGAGGCGAAGCTGCTTTCGAATATGTTGAGTATGCCGCTGGAGGAGATTACCAAGCTGCCAAAGATTTATATTGAAACGCATGGGGCGCGTGGATGTCGCGTGCGGGCGGACGGGACGGAATATTATGTGAAGGCGGTTCAACCAAATAAGATTGTGGATCCAACCGGATGTGGAGATGCTTTTCGGGCGGGAGTGATTGCCGGAATGGAACGTGGCTTCGATATTGAGAAGGCTTGTAAGATGGGGGCCTTGATGGCGGTTTATGCCCTTGAGGCCATGGGATGTCAGTCCCACAGCTTTGATGAGGAGGATTTTGCCCGTCGTTTTCAGAAGAGTTTTGGGGAGGAGATTTAGAATCCCCTCCCAGATATGCTATACTATGAGAAAGTCTTTAATCTCTTTCCCATGGTTCGACCAACAATTAATAAACTTCTTACGGCAATTGCAGTGCTTGCTTTTATTGCAATGGGCGTAACAGGTTATCTGATTTACATTAAATTTGCCCCATCTGAAGGGACTTTCTGTTTTGCCGGAGGTTCGTGTGATGTGGTGAATAACAGTCCATATTCTGTGATCGACCTTGGATTCGCAGAGATTCCGGTTTCTATTCTTGGATTTTTGACTTACACATTTATTTTTGTAATGTCGATTCTGGTTATGAAGAAGACTGTTCGATGGAGAAAGATTCATCCAAAATTGAGCGAAAAGCTTATCCTGGATGGGCTAAAATGGCTCGCTACTATTGGAGCTGTTTTTAGCTTGTGGCTCACTTACGTTGAATGGCGCATTCTTCAGGCATGGTGTGAATACTGTGTGACGCAGCAGATTATTATTTTGATCATTACTGCTCTTTTCTTCAAAATCAGCAGCACTATCAAAGCTGACATGAAGGAAAATAAGGTCTGTGAATTTTGTTAATCCCCTCTCATATGAAAAAGTTTATTGCTATTTCTGCCTTCTGTCTGCTGGCTTTTGCCGGATGTAGCAGCAGTGCCCCAAGTGGTGGAGAAACGCCAGAAAAGGCTGTTGCCATTGCCAAATGTCTGGATGATAAAGGCGTAGAAATGTATGGAGCCTTTTGGTGTCCGCATTGCAAAGATCAGAAAAAGGCTTTTGGAAGCCAGGCTGAAGAGTTTATTCCTTATAATGAATGTGATCCCCGGGGTGAAAATGAGGTTTCCGAAACCTGTATTGAGCTGGAGATTCAAGGATATCCCACATGGATTTTTACTGATGGATCGCGCGAAGAGCGTGTTATTCCTTTGAGTGAGCTCCAGGAAATTTCTGGATGCAGTGATGCCGAAATACAAAAATACAACGTAACCTCTCAAGAATAATGGAAAGTATTGTTGCCGATTTACGACTTTCTGCCGTTGTTGTGACGGCCTTAATTGATTCGATCAATCCTTGCGCGATTGGGGTTCTGATCCTGCTCATCTCTACTCTTTTGGGGTTGTCTGAGGATAAAAAGCGAATGATTACTGTGGGAGTCATTTACATTGTTGCTGTCTATGTCGCGTACTTTATTGCCGGCCTTGGACTGATTACTGTGCTCCAGTACCTGCCGTTTGATCTGGCTGAATTTATTGGCATTTTTGTTGGTGGACTGGTGGTACTTCTTGGACTTGTTGAGTTGAAGGATGCTTTTGTTGGAAAGGGTAAGGCAACAACGCTTGGTATTAATCCAAAACATGCGGACAAAATTAAGGAAATGGCAAAGAAAACCACGATTCCCGGTGTGATTGTGCTCGGATTCTTTGTTGCCGCGGTTGAACTGCCGTGTACCGGCGGTCCATATTTGGCTATTACTACACTCCTTTCCAAGCATTTCGATGCCAGAGCTTTTGCTTATCTGGTCCTCTATAACTTTATCTTCGTACTGCCGCTGATTGTTATTGTTGGTCTTGCTTACCTTGGAACAACAGTTGACGTGCTCAAGAAATGGAAAGATTCAAATAAGAAATATATGCGTATTGGTACAGGGCTTTTAATGATCGCGCTTGGTGTGCTGCTGATTCTGTTCGCGGCCAATGTGATTTCGCTCGGGTAAGTGGTGAGAAAAATTTGAATGGCAAAAGGGCGTTTGATTGAATCGAACGCCCTTTGACCTTGTGTGAAATCTCCTTGTAGAAAGTATGAGTGGCGATTGTTGGATGCCACAGTTATGGTTTTGAGGAACTAAAACGAGACCAGCCCGAGATCGTTCTTCGGTGTAGTGCCGCGGTCAGTTCGATGCGAGCTGAAGCTGCGGTTCGTAGATGCGGAGCTCCACCTCGATCCAGCCCTTGAGCTGGCTCAGGTTGGTGAAGCGCGCCGTGTATGCGACTCCACCGTCCGGTGAAACGAAGGTGCGGTAAGGCACCTGACTCTGACCGTCACCCGAACCGCTTTGGGGCGGAAGGGCGTACGACGTCCCGTACGGGATCACCGTGAAGCTGCCTTCGGCACCGCCCATCACGATCGAACACCCGAAGGCATTGAAATCGATCCAGAGCGGCGTACCCGGCACCACGTCGAACTGCTGAGAGTTCGAGTAGTTGGAGCCGTTGTTGCCCCAAGCCACGGTACCGCCGATCGAGCCGTTCTTGGCTTCACATCGCACGGTCTCTTGGCAGTAGTCGCCGTTGAAGAGCTCTCGCCCTTCCTGCGGTACCGAGGTGGTCTGCATCATGCACAGGTTCTGGTAACAGTCCCCGTTGATGAAGCACAACTGGTAGTCCGTGGGAGTACAAGTCCCCCCACCGGAACCGCCGCTGCCCGTGGACCCACCGCTGCAAGCGCTGTGTCCGTAGCAGTTGGCGTCGTTGCAATCCACGAAGCCGTCGTTGTCGTTGTCGTACCCGTCGGTACAGATCTCACCTCCGTTGCCGCCATTGCCGCCGGAGCCACTGGAAGAGTTATTCCCTCCGCAGGCGATCTCCAGCTTGTCCACGCCCTCACAGGCGAGGTAACAGGAACCGTCGTTGTCGAGGTAGGCCTGGCAGCTGCCGTTGTCGTTGCCGCTGGGGAGTGAGTCCCCGCAGAACGTGTTGATGTGACCGAAACCACCGCAATCCAATGAGCAGTAGTCGCCGTTCACACCGACGAGCTGACAGGTGTCCTCCGGGCGAGGTGCTCCGGAGCAGAGCTGGTCGTTGACGTCCACGTTGGCCGTCCGTTCTCCATCGTCGTCGGTGCAGACGCACCGCCAGGCTCCGCTTACCTTCGCAGGCGTGCAGGCACTGGGAGCATCGTCCCCACAACCCGTGAAGATCATGGAGGCGGTGAAGATGACGAAAGAGGAGATGGCAAACTTGATCATGTTTTTCATGTCGATATCCTTTCCCTGTGAGGGGCTATCCTACACACTATGTGCAGGTCGGCCCCTTGGATTGGGGCACATATCTTTCTTGTAATCGTCCTGGCTACAAAAAAGGTATATGCCCCAATTGGGATATATTCTTTCTACTTGAGATTTCAAAGGTCGTTCCTTGATACCGCTCTTTCCTTTGTAATTTGACACAAAGTCAGTAGGTGGATTGGCAAGAGCCAAAACACGCTAAATCCTTTTTATTGTGCCATTTATTGGTTTATGAGGGTAACAAGGCTATTTAAAATAGCATATTTTAACTATTTTGTCAATGTTGCCGCGAAACTTTTTGGCAGGATAGATACAAGGCTTTGAATCGATTTTTATTACATGCTGAAGAGCCGCCACGTTGTTGTTCGTGACGGATCTTGGATCGGCCGGTCGGCTGCCATGCGGATGTCCGCGGGCGCCATAGGGCACGTATTTGATCTCCTTTCTGTTTGTGATGGTGTTTATTTTGGGGCCACCACTTCCAGGCGCAGCGTGTGGATCTCTCCGTTGCCGCACCCCTGAATGTGCTGCACCGTGCAAATGTCGTTGGTGTAGCACTCCAGGAAGGTTTCCCCTTTTGAAAAGTTCCCTGCTT
>CALMAI010000043.1 GCA_937858825.1 uncultured Candidatus Peregrinibacteria bacterium | reverse complement strand
CAGAATTGTCGGTAAAGGTTACCTCTTTTGTTTCTCCTTCCTGTGCAGAGATAAATGCAGCAACTGGATCTTGAGCCAATGCATCCACATAAATGGTGATTGGATCTGATGTTGCTTCTGATTCGTTGTTATCGATTACTTTCAGTCGAACCTGAATTCCGTTTGGAGCTCCTTCGGTAAAAGTGTGGCTCACGTTGGATCCAAGACTTTCCTGATTGTTGGCAAATCCATCTCCTTCAAAATCCCAGAGGTATCGGGCGATTTGGCCGTCTGGATCGCTTGAACTGCTGCTAAAGTTAATAGTGTCGCCAACCAGAATGCTGGTTCGATCAACATTAAATGAAGCGATTGGAGCTTTGTTTGGTCCGTTGGTTACGGTAAGTGTTGCGGTTTGAGTTTCTCCAATAATGTCACGACTGCTGACAGTGTTGTTTTCTTCATCAGTCATTTCCACGGCAAATTTGTAGGTTCGTTCCTGGCCTTCGTCGCCGCGGGTTCCAATTGTGATAGTCGCGCTTGGAGCTTGGGTGATTTGAACGCCCAGCTCGTCGTTGTCGTTGTTTGGATCGTAGTACCACCATCGGTACCTGGAAATTCGTCCGTCCGGATCTTCTGCTCCAACAGCTGAGACCTGAACAGTGACTGGAGTTGTGAGATCACTTCCACTTGTTGGAACCGCAGTAATGCTGCGAAGAACCGGTGGTTCTCCAACAACTTCAAGGGTTACTTTATCGGCTGGAGAGATTTGGCTCACGTCCTGAGAGTTGGTTACTTTAAGCGTGACTTCGTAAGTTCCAAGTTCACGGAAAGTCTGGCTTGATGTCTCTTGAGTACTTCGCTGACCATTGCCGAAATCCCAGCTATAAGTAAGACGTCGTCCGGTTCCATCAACATTCAGTGATTCTCCGGCATCGAATGAAACATTGTCAGTTCGGCTGATCTGAATGACTTCGGTTGTGTCGAAAACCTGATCTCCATTCACGGAAAGTCCAATAACCGCGATTGGCGTATCATCGGAACTGATGAAGACCTTTCGGGCAATGCTGTTTTCGTTGTCCTCCTGGTCGAAAACGCTTACTTTTACCGGGAAGCTTCCTGCCTCCTTATATATATGGTTTAAGCGGATGGTGTTATTCATCTCTCCGCTTTCGATTTCTCCGTCACCCCAATCCATTTCGTAGGCAATGGCGTTATCGCTTATTACGGTGAAGGCAACTTCGGCCTGGGCGTCACCAGTTTCTTCGTTAAATTCCAGTTTGGTTGATGGAGAGTCGTTGTCATCCCAGGCAACATCCAAAATGTTATCGATGTTGATTTCCTGTTCAAAAATTTCTCCTTCCTGTGAAATTCCTACTCCGAATCCATCCGGATCGATAGCGGTAAGGGCCACAGTGTAGGTTCCCAGTTCGTTGAATTTTATTGTTGGTTTTTGTGATGAAGAGTTGGTCCCGTTCAGGAATTCAAAATTTTGTCCTGATTCCTGACCATCCACTTCCCATTGGTATTCCAGTTCTCCTTCTCCGTCGGGATCGTAGCTGAGAGATCCGTCAAAGGTGAGGACAGCCGGTTGGCTTTCTTTTGGTATTTTGTATTTAAATTGAGCTACCGGAGCTTTGGATTCGACCACAATATTGACGCTGGCTGAGTCTTCGCCGCCAAGGTTGTCGGTGACCTGAAGTTCAATGTTATTGAGTCCAGGCTGAATGTACTTTGCTTTAAAGGTTTCAAAGTCGATTGGGCCGTCGTATTCAAGGCCTGTATCGTTTGATGGAACCCATCGGTAACTTTCGATTTGTCCGCCTTCACTGCTCGATGTGCTGGCATCAAGGGTAAATTCCTGATTTACGAAAATGTTGTTTCCCGGATTGATGTTCATACGGGCAATTGGAGTGTCAACCACCACTGTTACGATCTTTCGATCCACATTGCCCTGGATGTCGGTCACTTCCAGGATGACGGTGTATGATCCAACTTCACCAAATGAATGTTCTTGTTTGAGTTCGATTGAAGGTCCGCTTCCAAACACTTCCGGGGTGTTGTCTCCAAAATCCCACCGGACGGATTGAATTCGGGTCGCGTCTGTTGCAGAGGCATCGAATTCGATTCCTGCAGATGCTTCTGATGGTGTGACTTTCAAGACTCCTCGGTCGACCAGAAGATTTCCGGTGTTTTGGTCATAGTTTCGGAGTGCGAACTGTTGTTGTCCAACATTGGCGTTGAGGCTGATTCTGGTTACCGGTGGCTGGACGGTAATTCGTTGGTATGCGATTCCATCGGCAATTGCTGTTTCGTCGGCACCAGCTGGTGGAGCTTCGATTCGAAGTTCTACAACGTAGGTTCCCGGTTCTGTGAAGACGTGAACCACAGATGGTCCGGTGTTTTCGTTGAGTCCGTAAAGGTCGCTTGGTTTGTTGCCAATATCTCCAAAATCCCATTTGTATTGATTTGCCTGGATGGTTCTGTTGAGTGGATCCAGACTCTGGAGGCCGTCCAACTGCGCAATGAGTGGAGCGTTTCATTCAGTCTGATCGGCAGTGATAACGGTGTGAATAAATTGAATTTCACTTACGGCGTCGGCTAATTCTGCCATCGCTTTCAAAAGCAGGAGGACATCCTGGTTTGTGACAGTACCTGAGAGATCTGCATCAGAAACTGATGTTCCAGTTGCCTGAGTTGAAAGAAGTTGATCAACTGAGTCGAATGCCAGTTTCACTTCTGCTAATTGCTCAAGTGCAGCGGCCTGATTGATTCGTGATTCAAGGTCTCCCATTTGTTGCCGGACTTCAACGATCGCAAGGGCGAAATCCTGGTTTGATGCTGTAGCAAGACTGTTTGGGTTTCCAAGGTTATCGATGCTATCAACAAAATCGTCAAAATTCCCAAATGGATTGCTTCCATGTAACAAAGACTGAATGAGTCCAGGTTCTGCTTCTGCCAGTGTTTGTTCTGAGTTTCGGATGAATGCTTCAAGTACCACAATTGATTGTCGGGTGGATTCATTGACTTTGCTAAACTGTCCTGCCTCCTGCTGAATTCTTCGGAGAATCTGAAGTTTTCCGCGGAGAGAAGAAAGCAGATCACTTGCTGTTGCAGGTTCAGGCACAAGTCGGAGCTCCTGAATATCCAACTGGATTGCTACCCAGTTTTGGTATGCCCGTGCATATTTGGTTGCGGCTTCGTTGACTTCCTGTGAAGCGAGATTAAAGAGCGCACGGCGTTGAGCCTGTTGTTGTGAAGCACTTCCTGCCGGCCCGGATGTTGGGGCGGATCCAGAAAGAGACTCATTGTCAGTTCCAGAAGGAGCCAAAAGAATGGTATTGACGATCGCGTACGATCCAAGAATTAAAATAATACCAATAACGGCGTAGGTAACGCTCTTCTTTCCTTTCGATGCCTGATCTTCCTGCCCGGCCGCTGTAACGTATAAAAATCCACCATAAATAATGATCGCCATGGCGATCAGTCCCAGGAATCCGGCAACAAAGTTAATCACATTCACAACAAACTCCCGTCCAGATTGAACCTGAACCAACCCGGCACTGTATCCTTCCGAACTTGGGGCCTGGAGTCCCCCTTCAAAATTGGTAAAACTGGTTTGGTCTTCGCTTTCCTGATTTAAACAGTCTCCAATATTGGCACCACTAATCGCGCATCCCAAAAAGTCCGCGCGTGCGGTTCCGGTAAAGGTTGATACAGAAAGCAATAAAGCCAGTCCAACAATGATTGACTGGTAAACAGGTCTGAGTGCTGTGATGTTTTTTCTCATTTTTGTTTTTATTTATCTGTATATTTTACCTTTTTTTGCGATTTTTCACAAGTGGGGGCTAGAAGGGAAATTCAGTCGGGAGGCTATCCGATGCTGATTCTCCACCAACTGATTCGATACCCGAGTCGAGAGATATAAAAGTGTTGACGATGGCAAAAGCGGCGAGCGCCAGAAGGAGCCCGATTGTTGCTCCCATAAACACTTTTTTTGCTTTTCCAGCCTGATCTTCACGACCGGCTGCAATAACGTAAAGATATCCTCCATACATAAAAGCGATCACTGCTGCGGTTGCAATAAATCCAGATATAAAGTTGGTGAGGCTTACAATGAGCGCTGTTGCCTGCTGGGTGTCTGGCAATGAGGATCCCTGATTTGGAAAAACAATATCTTTCACAACCAGTTCAGAAATTCCAATTAAAACGATTCCAATAACTGCCCACATAATACTTTTTTTGCTGCTGCTCATTGTTTCTTCGTTTCCTCCGCTGGCTACCATGCGCACACCGGAAATAATAATCATGAGAATCGCAATGACTCCAACAAAGATCTGGAAGAAATTGTAGAGACCTTCCAACTGTTCAGTCCCACGTTCTGCCGCTAACTGGGCATCTGCCTGGCTGCGGAAAACCTCTCCCTGCTCCCCAAAGAAAACCTGCTTTACCATTGTGTCAGCCACAATGATGATAAGGAGGCCGATAACCGCATATTTAAGATTTTCTTTCTGCTGGGTTGAGACTTCTTCAACCTGGCGCGCTGCGGTGAGGAGGCGTAATCCAGAGGCAATGATGACAACAACAGCAACCGTTCCAAGAAGGTATTTCAGGAGATCAACAACATAGAAAATTGCGCTTGTAATATTGCTTGCCCCAAAAGCGTATGAGGCCTGGGCATGGCCTGCTGTCTCAAATCCCGGGAGGTTTGCCCCTTCGTTGATTTGGCCAAGAGAGTTTTGGAGAAATCCTGATCCTTCTACTGTTGATGAGCTTTGTCCATCTCCTTGTGTCTGAGATGTTTGCGTGTCTGTTCCGGTTGATGGCTGTGTGTCCTGGGCGAATGCAGGAACCGCAAAAGTCAGCAATGTTGATACCAGTGACAGATAGACAATCAATGACTTAAAAAAATGTTTTACTTCTGATTTTTGGGATTGTTTGTTCATGTTATCCTTCAAAATTTCCAACGATAAAGGTGCTGACAATGGCGAATGCTCCATAAATAACGACCAGTCCGGTGATTGCCGCAAAAACCAGCCTTTTTGCACGTTCCATCTTGTCTTCCTGTCCTCCTGCCGCGATGTACATAACTCCTCCTGCCAGAAGTGCTAAAACGCCGATTGGTCCAACAATACTCACAACAAAGTTGGTAAATCCAATAATCTCTTCAACTCCTCTTTCTGCCGAGAAAGCCGGTTGCGTCCCCTGAACTCCTGGATATTTGTTGAGATCAACTTTGTAGAGAACCTGGCTGATAACTGTATCAGCGATGATAATGAGAAAGAGTCCAAATGCTCCGTAGGCCAGATTTTTTTTATCGAGGGCGATTTTGTCTTCCGCCCCTGTCATGGTAATCATTCTGAATCCGCTACGGATAATGACCAGCACGGCAATTGCCCCCACAATATATTTCACAAAGGTGATGACTATCTGGGTTCTTTGGTCAAAAAGGAGTGCTGTTCTAATGAGTGCGTTGGAGTTGGCCAGGAATCCGCCTTCCGTACATGGAATGGCTGTCTGTCCCGGAAGAGTTTGCGGACAATCCACCTGGAAAACGTTGGCAAATTCACTCGCCATGGCCACTATAGCCAAGCCAACAACCGCATAAAGGATGCTGTTTCGTTGTTGTGAATAGACATCCTCTTTTCCCCATCCTGTAACCATGCGAAAACCTGAGTAGACGATCATGGCAACTGCCACAGCTCCAATGATATAGCGGACATTGAGAACTGTTCCCCATACCAGTTGAGCGAACTGCTGTTCGGCAGTCCCGCCGGCAGCCGGAGCTGGCACATTTCCATAAACGCTTGAGTCCGGCAAAGGGAAAAGCCCTTGTGCTGCAACAGGGAGAGATCCCATGCTGAGCGCGAGCACCATCAATGTGAGCACAAAAATCGATTCTTTGAAAATTTTCATCGGGCGCAAGTAAAGGCGCAATTAATCCTTATATTTTACCAATTTTTTGCGTTTTGGTCAAAGGTGGCGTGCGCCAATTAATTTACTTGCATTTCTTTTATGGCTGGGTATACTTCTAATCGTTGGCCCGCGGGCTTTTTAAAGGTATCTTATTTAACACGATTATGGCAGCTGCAAAAAAGAACAAGAAGAATGGACTGATTCAATATTTTGGAGATAGTTATTCCGAGATCCGAAAGGTTCAGTGGCCGACTAAAAATACGGCTGTACGATTGACATTTCTGGTTCTTGGATTTGTATTTGCTGTGGCGATTCTTATTGGAATTTTAGACTTTATTTTTGGTACCGGATATCGGGCACTTTTGGATGTTGCTCCAGAGCAGTCTCTTCCATCTGTACAAACTACCGATGGAGAGGTTCAGACTGTTACAACTCCGGAAATTGATGAAGATGGTGTGCCGATTATTGATGTTGGAACACTTTCGTCTGATGGTGTAGCAACCGTTGAGGTTGGTGGAGAAGATGCTCCAGCCACAGATAGTACTGAGACAACAACTCCTGAGGCGGCTGGGGAAGAGCCAGCGGCTGCAGAATCATCAACTTAATCCTTCTTAACCCATGGCGAAACAGGCTGAAAATACAGGGCGACATTGGTATGTTGTCCACACCTACTCCGGATATGAAGATGCAGTGCGTGAAGCGCTTCTGCAACGTATTGAATCGCTTGGTATGCAGGATTTGATTTTTGATGTTGTGGTTCCAAAAGAGACACAGATTGTGATTAAGAAAGGGCAACCGGTGACTGAAGAAAAGCGAATTTTCCCAGGATATGTCTTGGTTGAAATGACCGTAACCGACTACTCTTGGTATGTGGTTCGAAATACACCAAACGTGACCGGGTTTGTGGGATCAGGAACAACTCCTGTTCCGGTTTCTCCAGAAGAGTTCAAGGTTATTAAAAGACGAATGGGTGAACAGGAGCCGAAATTCAAAATCGACTTCAGCAAAGGAGATACTGTTCAAATTCTGGATGGGCCTTTCGTCAACTACGATGGTGTTGTGGATAAAGTGGATGAGGAGAAAGGTAAGATTAAAGTGCTTATTTCAATCTTTGAACGTGAAACTCCCGTTGAATTGGACTTCACGCAGGTCAAAAAGAAATAATTTTGCAGGTTTATGGGTAAATCAAACCTTTTCACGCTCTTTGTTACAGTGATTGTGGTTGTGATTGCTGCTGAATTTTTGGTGAACGATTACGGAACAATTGAAGATGTTGGGACAAATCTGTTGTCTGCTGATGAAAATGGAGAAGAAGTGGTTGAAGATGAACAGCCTGCTCATGACTGGAGTATTACTTTTGATGAATTAGCCGGCGAAGAGGTTGAGGATAAAGGCATTGATGAAGCCACCGATATTTCTTTTGATCTTGGCGATTTTGAAGAGGGTGATGGAGAAAGTTCTTCTACAACAGAAGAGCCAACTACGACAGTTGAGGCCGAGATATCGTTTGGGTTGATTGGCTTGAGTGGTTTTCAGAATGTGACCCTGCAGCGCGTTCCTTTTAACGGTATCCTTTTTGAACGGGTGGATTTAAGAGATTTCCAAAGTGTGGAAGTCGTTCAGCAAAATCTGCTTCAGGATAATAAAAAAAAGATTGCTCTGTTCTATGAATTTCATGGAGATAGTGACCTCTTGGCCAATGAAATTTATGTCTACATAAAGGACAAAACACGAAATGGCTTGAATGTGGGAATTAATGAGACCAATGATTATGGAGACGGGTCGTTTTATGTGAATTATACTGATATCCCGGATCGTGCTTTTTTGGTTGTCAAGACACGTGAAAGTGTGTATGCTCTGACCTACGAGAAAAGGCTTCACAGCTTTATTGAGTCTCTTCTTGGGTACTTAAACACGTAAATAACAATTAATATGGCGGCTAAAGAAGTATTAACAGTTGTAAAAATTCAACTTCCTGCGGGGAAGGCTAATCCTGCTCCACCGGTTGGTACAGCGCTTGGACCACACGGTATTGATATTCAGGCTTTTTGTCAGCAGTTTAACGCTCAGACTGCACCTATGGGTGACACTGTTGTTCCTGCGGAGATCACTATTTTTGCGGATCGAAGTTTTCAGTTCATCCTCAAAACTCCGCCTGCTGCCACTCTGATTTTGAAAGCAATTAATGTGAATAAAGGTTCTGGAGAACCAAATAAAACGAAAGTTGGAACTATTAAAAAAGCACAGCTGAAGGAGATTGCTGAGACCAAGATGCCTGATCTGAATGCCAACGATATCGACGCAGCAATTAAGATTATTGCTGGAACTGCCCGAAGTATGGGCGTAAACGTAGAAGACTGATTATGGCTCCAAAAGCACACAGTAGAGGTGGCGGACACGCATTGCGAATAATTCGCAATGTGTATTTGTATCTGGTTGCTATGATTGGATTGATTGTTTTTGTGGTGGGAACGGTTGGATTGGTGAACAATGTATTGGAAAACTATGTATTCCAGGTGGATGAGGACCGGTATTATGCAGTTCCACTTGATGGTGGGGTTTGTAGTAAATACTATGTTCGCCCGGGATCGGATGAGCAGATGGAAAGAACCGATGAAGAGATTGCCGAATGTGAACAGCAGGTTGAAGAGCAGAATCGGAAAAATCGAGAAAATAATATCAAGCGAGAATTGGCTTCCAGTATTAGTTCTATTGTGGTAGGGTTGCCGCTGTGGCTTCTGCACTGGGGTATTATCCAGACTGAATATAGCCGCAAGAAGAAGCGATTACTCGCGAAAAAATAATAACAATTTGTTTTAATGTGGGAGGCCTCGAAAGCCGTTTGACCACGCAATCAACATTATTATGCCAAAGCATGGTAAAAAATACCGACAGGCTATAGAAAAGCTTGAAGGGAAAGAGAGCTTCACTCTCGATGAAGCAGTTCAACTTTTAAAAGAGACTTCAACTACGAAGTTCGACAGCACATGTGAGATCCACATGCGTCTTGGAATTGACCCGACTCATGCGGATCAATTGGTTCGTAATACGATTACACTTCCACACGGGACTGGTAAATCTGTACGTGTTGCGGCGATTGTTCCAGACTCGAAGGTGAAAGAGGCTATGGATGCCGGAGCGGTAAAGGCTGGTCATGAAGATTTGATTGAGGAAATCAGCAAAGGATTCCTGGACTTTGATGTGGTTGTTGCAACTCCAGATGTGATGAAAGATCTTGGTAAAGTTGCTAAGACACTTGGAACCAAGGGGATGATGCCGAATCCAAAGGCTGGAACCGTTACTCCAACTCCTGGAGAAACGATTAAAGAGATCGCGAAAGGACGTGTTGAATACCGAACCACCAAGCAGGGGCAAATCCATCAGATTTTTGGGAAGGTCTCTTTTGGAGAGGTTGAACTGAAGGAAAACCTGAAGGCTTTTATTAAGGCTGTTGTTGACGCAAAACCATCTGCCGTGAAAGGAACATTCGTGAAGAATATGTCTGTTTCAACCAGCATGGGGCCTGGTATTAAGTTGGATATGAGTTCTGTGATGGGTGAGCTGTAATTTTGGAACATTAGAGAAAAAGCGTCGATGAAAGTCGGCGCTTTTTTTATTGCTGGGGGTCAATTGCCCCGGCTTCGCCACAATTGTTGAAGATGAGGTCGTCGTAGTTGTCCTGGCCTTCAGTGAAGAGGATTTTGTATTGTTGGCCGTCTTTGCAGGTGATGGTAATGAGTTGCGGGTCGCTGATGTCGACTTCCTGGACCTCTTCCTGGGTGGCGAGTTCACGGGTGGAGGTGTCGAAGCTGCTGCGGCCGCTGGCGACATACCAGATAAGAACAATCACGGCGATGGTGACTGCCACGATGATGGGAAGATTTTTTTTGAGCGATTCGTTCATTAAGTGTGTTGAGCGTGTCAAAGTTATGCCACATCAACGGCAACTTTGCCGAGTTGTGGGGTTTTATTTTCTTCTAATTCGAGCGCTTTTTTGAGTGCGCTGAGTGCCACTTCCAACTGTTCAAGATCCGGTTCTTTGGTGGTAAGCCGTTGGAACCAGAGTCCTGGTGCTGTGAGTGCCCGGACAAAAAGGCTGTCTTGATGCCTGGCACTCCACTTGAGGAATTCGTATCCGATTCCGGCAATGAGTGGAAGGAACAGTACACGAGTAGCAAATGTGAGCAGGAACGTTTCTTGTCTTGGCACGAAGGTGTAGACCATGATGCTGATCAGGAAGACAACCAGAATGAAACTGGTTCCGCATCGTGGATGGAAACGGGTTTGTTTCTTGGCATTTTCCGGAGTGAGTTCCAGTCCCCTCTCATATGTGTAGATAGATTTGTGTTCCGCTCCGTGGTATTGAAAAACCCGATGAATGCTTGGTGTTAATCCCAAAATTCCAATGTATGCCACAAAGAAGACGGTCTTAATAATACCATCAACCAGGTTGAAAAGAATGAAGTGTTCATTGAGGATCTGGAATTGTGAGCTGAGGTAGTCGGTGATCCAGAGTGGCAAAAACTTAAACATAAACAGACTCATCCCCATGGCGAAGATCACAGAAACGGCAAAGGAAAGAATCGTCATCATCTTCTCTTTCTTGGTTTGATTTTCTGGTTCGTCGGTGTTTTCATCCAGAGATTCGCTGGCGGAAAAGTTGAGCATTTTCATCCCGACAATCATCATTTCAAAAAGGTTTACCACACCTCGAATGAGTGGTTTTCCAAACAGTTTTATTCGCATGGCGATGCCCTGAAAATCCTGGTCTTTCACTTTAATATTGCCTTTGTTTTTGCGACCAGCCCCGGTGACATAGTTGGGTGATCGCATCATCCCCCCTTCAATAACCGCCTGTCCTCCGACGGCGAAATCGATTTTTGGAGCTGAAATATTCATAGGAAATCTTGATGTTACTGGGTTCCATGATATAGAGTGTGTCCGTGCCAATCAATGTAAAAATCCAGAGAGTCGATAAAGATTTGCCGCTTCCCTGCTATGAAACTGCTGGTTCGGTGGGGTTTGATATTCTGGCGAGAGAAAGTATGGAAATTGAGCCGGGTTCGATTGGTTTGATCCCCGGAAATGTGATTGTGGAGGTGCCGGAAGGATATATGCTTACCGTTGCTTCGCGGAGCAGTACTCCAAAAAAGAAAGGGCTTTTAACGCCGCATGGAATTGGGATTATTGACCAGGATTATTGTGGGCCGGAGGATGAGATTAAGATTCAGGTCTATAATTTTACGAATGAAAGCGTGAAGATTGAACGTGGCGACAAAATTGCGCAGGGTGTTTTTGTGCGAGTGGACACGTTCGCGTGGGAAGAGGTAGAGAAGATGACCGGTGAGAGCAGAGGTGGGTTTGGCAGTACGGATGCTTTAAAAACTGATCGAGAACATAAATCTCCTACACATGAAGAAGGGAGCGTTTCTGACGCTGTACGGCATTAATAATATTGGGAAATCGACGCATTCAAAGCGTCTGGTTGAACGATTGCAGCGCGAAGGGTACGACCCTGTGTATTTGAAATATCCAATTTATGACCTGGATCCAACGGGGCCCGAACTGAATACGATTTTGCGTGGCGGTCATGCTCAGGATGTTTCTGAAGAAGATCTGCAAACGCTCTTCATGCAGAACCGAAAAGATTTTGAGCCGAAACTACGGGCAATGTTGGCGGAGGGTAAGATTGTTGTGGCCGAGGATTATACTCAAACGGGAATTTCCTGGGGAACAGCAAAGGGGCTGGATGAGTCCTGGGTTGAAGCGTTGAATGAAGAACTTTTGAAGGAGGATTTTTCGTTGTTGCTGGTTGGCGAGCGGGCGATGCATATGAAGGAAAAGGGGCATATTCATGAGTCGGATGATGAACTGGTGATGAAGGTGGATAAGGTTTTGCGGACGCGAGCCAAACGGTTTGGCTGGCCGGTGGTGCAACTCCAACCAACTAAGGATGAGACGGCCGAGTTGATTTGGGTAGAGGTGAAAAATTTTCTGACTGAATTTAGCGTAGAGAAGCTTGCTTCCCAAGATGCAGCGTGATAGCATGCATCCCGTCTTACTTTTTCATTTCAACTTTCATCCATGGAATTATTGGATGGCAAAAAGACCGCTTCGGAGCTCTATGAATCGCTTCGGGGTGAAGTTGAATCATTGCGGGAAAAAGGAGTGAATCCAAAACTTGTGATTGTACAGGTTGGGGATGATCCGGCTTCTTCCTCTTACATCCGGTCCAAACAGAAAGCGAGTGAGAAGGTTGGGATGGATTTTGAGTTGATGCATTTTTCTCCGGACGAGTTGGATACGGAAAAGTTGATTGCCAAAGTTCATGAGTTGAATAAGGACGAAACTGTGAGCGGAATTTTGGTGCAGCTGCCGTTGCCGAAACATATTTATGAACCGGAAGTGATGAAAGCGATTGATCCGCAAAAAGATGTGGATGGGTTTACCGCCTACAATCTTGGGAAGATGTTTTTGAGCAAAGATTTTGAAGATCTGGCGCCGTGTACGCCGAGTGGCATTATGATGATGCTCGACAAATATGGCGTGGAGGTTGAGGGGAAAGAGGCAGTGGTGGTGGGTCGCAGTAATATTGTGGGGAAGCCGATTTCTGTGATGCTTCTGAATCGCGGAGCGACCGTGACGACGTGTCACAGTCGGACCAAAGATCTGGCTTTTCATACGAAACGGGCAGATATTCTGGTGGTGGCTATTGGAAAAGAAAAGTTTATTCGTGCCGACATGGTAAAGGATGGAGCGGTCGTTGTGGATGTGGGGATCAATAGAACGAGTGAAGGGAAGATTGTTGGTGACGTTGATTTTGAAGCGGTTTCGCAGAAAGTTTCTGCGATAACGCCGGTGCCTGGTGGGTGCGGACCGATGACTGTTGCATGTTTGATCCAGAATGTGGTGAAGGCTGCAAAGAAACAACATCCTAATCTTTAATTTTTCTTCATATGTGTGGAATTCTTGGAATGATGGGGAACAAGCAGGTGGCACAGGAGATCTTTGATGGACTGACTGTACTGCAGCATCGTGGGCAGGATAGCGCGGGAATTATGACGTATGCGGATCGGTTCCATTTGAAGAAGGGTAACGGGTTGGTGCGGGATGTTTTCCATACTAAAAATATGCTTCGTTTGCGCGGGAATATGGGAATTGGGCATGTGCGTTATCCAACTGCCGGTGGGTATGACGCGGCTGAGGCGCAGCCGTTCTTTGTTAACTCCCCTTTTGGGATTGCGCTCATCCACAATGGAAATCTGACGAACTATAAATCACTGAAAGAAGAGGTTCATAAAGAAAACATCCGATACATGAATACCACTTCTGATTCGGAACTTCTTTTAAATGTGCTGGCGAATGAGATTCTGGAGCAACGGAAAACCGAGCTGACACCAGAAGTTTTGTTTAAGGCGATGGAGGGTGTGTTCAAGCGGCTGAAAGGAAGTTATGCCGTGATTGCGATGATTGCCGGATACGGTTTGGTGGCTTTCCGCGATCCGTATGGAATCCGTCCGCTCAGCTTTGGAAAGCGGGATCATGATCTTTTGACGGAGTATATGTTTGCGTCTGAAAGTGTGGCTCTGGATACCATGGGGTTTGATTTTGTGGCGGATGTTCAGCCGGGCGAAGTTTATTTTGTGGACATGAAACATCAGGTTCACAAAAAACAGGTTGCCAAGAAAAACTGGGGACCATGTATCTTTGAACATGTGTATCTGGCTCGTCCCGACTCGATTATTGATGATGTGAGTGTCTACAAAGCACGACTCAGAATGGGTGAATCTCTTGCCAAAAAGATAAAGAAGGCCAATCTGGATATTGATGTAGTGGTGCCGGTACCGGACTCTTCACGAAGCGCTGCTTTGCCGCTGGCGCAGGCTCTTGGGGTGAAGTATCGTGAAGGATTGGTGAAAAACCGTTATGTTGGCCGGACCTTTATTATGCCCGGGCAAAAAATTCGCAAGAAATCTATCCACTATAAGTTGAATGCAATTCCACTGGAGCTGCGAAAGCGCAATGTTTTGCTGGTGGATGATTCGATTGTTCGTGGAAATACCAGCAAAAAAATTATTGAAATGGTACGCGAAGCGGGTGCCAAGAAAGTCTACTTTGCTTCTTGTGCTCCGCCGCTTATTAATCCATGCCCGTATGGAGTGGATATGCCATCACGCAAAGATTTTGTTGCCAATGGGCTGAATACAGAGGAAATTGCCAAGTTTATTGGTGCGGATATGCTCTTTTATCAGGAAGAAAAAGATCTTCTGGCTGCCGCGAAGAAAGGAAATCCAAAAGTGACCGATTTCTGCTATGCCTGCATGGGTGGGAAATATCCTACCAATGATATTACTGAGGAAATGTTAACAAAAAATGAGGCAGATCGTGGCTCTTCACAAGAGTCCGACGAGTATTATCCGCATGGAGATTCATCCCAAAAAGAGGATCAAATGAGTATTATCTAGCGAATAAAAGCTTTGAATAAAAGGAAAACCGCTTTCGGGCGGTTTTTTTTGTAATACATTGAATTGAGATGACTTGTACTTATCTGATGCCATATGTTTACTTTTTGGCAAATCCATTGTATTATTTATAGATTTACTATCATGCTTACTATGGGAAGAAAAGATGACAACTTAGCGCGACCACTTGGCAAAGAGGAAATGGATGCTATTGATGAAGGTTGGGTGACCCCTGAATCTGGCATTGTTGTTGAGAAAAAGACATCTCCAAAAGAGGCTGTTCAAGGACAAGTCGACAAAATTGGAGAGATGATTCAGGAGACGCTTGGAGCACAAAGAATTGATATTGAAGATGTTTTTAAGCCTGGCCATGAAGCATTGGAGAAGATGCTCAAGCCAATTCCAAAGGGTTTAACCATTCTTAGCGGAGATTCCACGATGGAAAAGCGGGCTTTGGGTGGTTTTGAAGGTGAAGATATTTTTGTTGCTTCATATCCTGGGCGATCGGCTGAACATAAAGGCCATGTTCCAACACGAGACGGTGTTTCTATCATGGTTCGAGAGAATCCATTGGAAGGGACAAAAACCGCCTCTATTGTTCTGGTTCATAGTGACGCAGAAGAGGATTTTAATGCTGCGGCTCTTGTAAACGCCGCTTCAATCGCCGCTGCCAATCATGTAGCACGGGAAACCAATATGCCAAAGGCTACTGATGTTTTTGTTTCTATGGACAATGCTCTTGATGTGGCCCGCGAAGAGCTGGATTCTGATACAGATCTGGCTATGATGCATGTTCTTATTCAAAAGGATAAGGATGACAAAACTTATAAACTTGATGTCGCCAAAGTTGGGAAAATGCACTGTATGACTATTGATCCTTACACAGGAAAGTATGACTACATGAATGTTCCTTTGAAGTTTGAGCCGTATCGCACAAAGCATGAGGAGCATGGTTTGACTGAAGAAGAGCTTCAGGAAACATATGATGAAGAAGCTCATGAAAGAGAATGGATTGTTGCACCTGGAGAGATAGTATTGCTTGCCACTGATCTGGTTGTTCAGACTCTTGGCGGCCGTGACAAAATTGTTGAAAAGATTACTACATGGCTTCAACATGGGAAGGACTTGCAGCAAATTGAAAGTGATTTTATTGAAGCTGTTCGAATTCGCCAGGATGAAGACACAAAAGGAAAATACAAGGATCAAAGTGCATCCATTGTTCTTTTCCGTGCGGCATAAGTTCAATTTGACTCAACCTTTAGATTGAGGCACAATACTCTCCAAGTTTGTGTCTCTTTTTCTATGACAACTCGCATTCCTGAGGGCCATGGTGGGGTGGAGACAAAATCACATCTAAAACTGGTATATAGCGCACCTCCAGAGAAAACTGCTGCCGATGACATTCGTGCTGATGTGAGTGAGGATGTTGATGTTATTGTTGAGGAGCAGCTGACCGCATTTGATCGGCTTGTTCAGGCAAATTCTGAAGTGGAGGAATATGTCCGTCGGCTCAATGAGATGAATATTGATACAACTCTTGTTCGTAATATGTTTATTCACCGATGTAACGCCCATAATATTTTTGTACAGTTTCGCACAATGGTTCGAACTATTCTTCACTTTTATAAAAATTTCGCTTCCCGGGAAAATGGCGTTCACTTTGGACTTTTTCGAGAGGAGGAACAGCATCTTGTCCCTTTCCGGCGGGAGGCTGAAAAAGTTGCCGATATGATTGCCAAGGATCCTAATCTTTATCGAGAGATGAGAGCAATTAATGAGGAACTTGATACTTCGGTCAAAATTTCCCGAGAAGTACCGATGCATGAGATTTTCAGAAGAAAGAGCTAGAGCTTAAACTTGTTTTAGAGGGATGCCATCAGTACACTACTGGTGGTATTTTTTGATCTTTCTGGCTTATGAAAAGAGTGCTTTTAATTGGAAATGGGGCGCGGGAACATGCGATTGGAGAGACTTTGAAGCGATTTGGAGCACAGATTTTTACTTATGGGAAAGCGCGAAATCCGGGGCTGGTGGAGCTGAGTGAAGGATATGAAGTTGGTGATTTGAAAGATTTTGGTGCGATGCGTGATTTCGCGCGGAAAGTTTCGCCAGATTTTGCTTTTGTTGGGCCGGACGATCCAATTGCAGATGGAACAGCAGATATGCTTTTAGAGATGGGGATTCATTCAGTGGCGCCTTTGCAGACGGTGGCACGACTGGAGTCTTCAAAGTCGTTTACGCGTGATTTGCTGGCCAAGTATGAGATTCCTGGGAATCCACAGTTTAAGGTTTTTTATGATGATGTCGGAATGGAAGAGTGGCTGAAAGAGTTGGGGGAGGATTTTGTGGTAAAGGCCGATGGGTTGATGGGCGGAAAAGGTGTGAAGGTTTCCGGGGATCATTTGAATGGGCATGAAGAGGCACTGGCTTACGCGCGAGAATGTTTGGCAGGTGGTGGACGAGTGGTGATTGAGGAGAAGTTTGTTGGACAGGAGTTTAGTTTGATGAGTTTTTGCGATGGGGTGAACACGGCAGAAATGCCCGCAGTGCAGGATCACAAGCGTGCCTATGAAGGTGATAAAGGTCCGAATACTGGCGGGATGGGGGCAAACAGGGAGGCGGATGGATCATTGCCGTTTTTGCAGCAATCGGATTTGGATGAGGCGGCGGAGATTACACGTCAGGTTGCGAAAGCGCTTTTTGAAGAAACCGGAGTGCAGTTTAAAGGGATTATGTATGGTGGATTTATCGCGACAGCAAAAGGTGTGCGCTTGATTGAGTACAATGCGCGGTTTGGTGACCCAGAAGCGTTGAATGTTTTGCCAATCCTGAAAACCGATTTTGTGAATGTGTGTGAGGCGATTATTGCTGGTGATTTGAAGAGTCTTCCGGTGGAATTTGAGCGAAAAGCGACAGTTTGTAAGTATATTGTGCCCGAAGGGTATCCTGAAAATCCGCAGAAAGGCCAGAAGATTCAGATTGGAGCAATTCCAGAAGGGATAAAAATGTACTATGCGTCAGTGGATCAGACAGACGAAGGCTTGATTATGAGCTCTTCGCGGGCGATTGGGTTGGTTGGCATCGCCGATACGATTGAAGAGGCTGAAAAAGCGGTTCAGGCGTCTTGTAGTGCTGTTTCCGGTCCGGTTTTCTATCGGTCTGATATTGGGACGCAAGAGCTGATCCAACAGCGAGTTGCCATGATGCAGTCTCTGCGGGGATAAATTGCTGAACTAGTGCGACTTGATGTAGGTTCCTAATATTTTAAGGGTTTTCACCTTCTTTTTGATGTTTGTCAGTGCTCTTTGGGCTTTTGCGTTCGCTGGTGATCCTTCAAAATCCAAAAAGAACACATATTCGCCGAACAGTTTTTTGGATGGGCGTGATTCAATGCGGCTAAGGTTGATGTTGGCTTTGGCGAACTCCTGGAAGACAGCATTTAAAGAGCCGGGCTGGTTTTTTGAGAAGGCGAAGGTGATGGCTGTTTCTGTTGGGCCGCTCATTTGTGGAATTGCTGCTTTTCCTTTCTGGATAATGGCAAATGTGGTTTGGTTGTCTTTGCGATCACCAATGTTTTTGGCCAGAATTGTGCATGACAATTTTTTTGCTACTTCGAGTGGGATGATTGCCGCGCCGCCGCGGTCGTTTTCACCAGCGATTGTTTTATAGGCCTGGATAGTTGAGGTTGTCGGGACTCTGCGCGCGTTTGGATAGTTTTTTTGTAGAAAGGCTGAGCATTGCTGTATGGCTTGCGGATGCGATTTTATGGTATCTATGTCACTCTTTTTTGTTCCCGGGAGAGCTACCAAAGCGTGGAGGATTGGTTGATTCACTTTGCTGGCGATGTGAACATCGCAAAGAAAGAGTTCATCGAATGTTTCACGGACACTACCGTTGAGCATGTTTTCGATTGGAACGACCGCTTTCTTAACGTTTCCTTTTTCTACCGCTTCAAACGCCTGATGAATGGAGGCGACATAGAGAACTGTTTCGCCATCTTGTGCGATTTGCTTTGCAGCAAGGTCGCTGAAGGTGTTTTCTGGTCCGAGTACAGCAATATCGCCCGTTTTGGGTGTGTGTTTGGATTCCTGGATCTCTTGTGCGCGCTGGCGGCGCTGAAGAATAGCGTGGATAAGATAGTTGGTATCGTCTTTGGCGGTTTTTTTGTAAGTTTTGAGGGCGGCGCCAGCGCTTTCAAAATATTTTTTAAAAGCCTGCTGATCCTTTTTCTTATCAATTTCCAATAGTTTTTCAATACTTCTGGTGTACTGTTTCATGGCTTTGAATGCTTCTGGATTCTCTTGCTGAATGCTGGCATAGAGGTTTGGATCGTGAGACAAGATCCTTCCCACAAAAGCGATCTTTAGTTCTGATGCCGGACTGGCAAACTGTAAGTACTTTTTCGCAGGAATTTTCAGCTCTTTTAGTGCATGGCCAAAAGCCACATCGGCAAAGTGAACCATCCCCTGCACTACTCCCATAATTTTGTCGTGTTCTTTGGGATTCATCTGGAGAACGTTTGCTCCACGGTCTTCAAGAAACTTTTTGAGCCATGTGTAGTACGTTTTTCCCCGCGCAGGATGCGCAATAATGGTTTGTCCCTGAATTGGATTGGTCGGCCCAAACATGGGGTGCAGCCCAATAACCTGCGCTTTGCTTTTGAGCATTTCTTTCACTGGCATCTCTTTGATAGATGTCAGGTCTACGATGACACTCTCTTTGTTCACATGCTTCGCGATGCTTCTAATCACCTCTTGGGTTTTGGTGATCGGAACAGAGATGAAAATAACGTTGGTCTTTTGAACCAGCTCTTTATTGGAAAGAGGCGTTTTATGATCGGATACTACAACTTTATAGCCCGCATCCTGAAAAAGACGCGCGAAATACTTCCCCATTTTACCGCGTCCGCCAATGATTCCTATGGCTGTGTTTTCTGAATTTATTGCCATTCGTCGAGCTCAACGATGTCGATGATGTGTCTTTTTCGTGGGCCGATGTAGCGGTGTTTTCTTTCGTGGAGCCATTTTCTGGTGTCTTCTGAGGTAGCATAAAGCCCGGCCACAAAGCCGAGAGTAAAGCTGACCATGACTCCAGTGTTGTTGTTCTTCTTCATGCTTTGATTGTATCACTCATGACGCAAAAGAAAAGCCCCAACCGTTTGGTCGGGGCTTCTTTCTTCCACCTGTGATCAGGAGATTTGTTGACCGTGGTCTACCACATTGGTAGGCGTTTGGCCGTTGGTCACTTAGTAATATGGATAGTAACCACTGTAGTTGTAAGTGTATCCATATCCAGGAGAGGTGTAGTATCCAGGAACAAAGTTGTTCCAGTAGTCGTTGTAGTAGGTTTGGTTATACCCTCCAAACAGTCCTCGTACTTCGAAGTTGTAGAAGAGCATAGCTACGTCTCCACGAGTCATTGGCTGATCCGGATTGAAGTTTCCGTTTGCATCAGTTCCCATAAGTCCGTAAGCCTTGGCGAAACATACATAGTCCATGTACCAACGTGTATCGAGTTGGATTGGAGTGTCCGGGTAAGGCTGCACTGAACAGTGTGGGATTGTGATGTCAGAAGCTTCAAGGAAGACTCGAAGAAGTTCTACACGGTTGATGTTTCCAGCTGGTCGGAAAGATCCGTCTGGGTATCCTGTTGCAACACCTTCACGTTGTGCTGTTCGAAGGAATGGCATGTACCATGCGTTGCGGATTACATCCCAGTATCCAAGATTTGATCCATCGTCAGAAAGGATGTTGTAGTCCAAAGCAAGGAGGACAACCTTTACTGTTTCTGCACGGTTGATTGGTGCATATGGTTGGAAAGATCCATCTGGATATCCGCTGAAGATTCCCCGGTAAGACATGAGTCGGATAGCTTCACAGAATGGGCTATCGTCTGGTACGTCCCAGAATCCTCCACAAGAGTCATCGTCACCAGGGAATCCAATAATGATTCCGTCTGTGTCGAGCTCGGTGTAAGCGAAGGCTACTTCAACGTCGCTTCCCTTCTCTGCACGAATTCGGTATTGGTATACGTCATCGTCAAGGAGGTCTCCATCATCGTCGTCTCCATCCCATTCGTAACATCGGTTGTTTTGTTCATCGAGTTCACGTTCGTAAACGATGTTGTTTACTACTTTGTTTCCATCAAGAACCTGGAGTGTGATCTCAACGTTGTCCTGAAGAACATCGAAACAGATTTCTGATTCTTCACCATCTGTTGGGTCGAAGATTGCATTGTTTACATGAACATCGTCGATAAGATCTCCGATACCGTTGTTGCTGCCACCATCACGGTCGATTTCTATTGTTCCGGTTTCGGTGTCACAATCTGATGCATCGTTTTCATCACATGCTTCGATTTCGTAGGTGTAGTCACCATCTGGAAGTTCGTCACCATGACGGTCTTCACCATTCCAGCTTGAGCTGTTGGCTCCTTCGCTTCGGTTTACATCATCAAGAATTGTTCGAACGAGATCGTCGTCTTCGTCGTAAATCTTAATGGTTACATCTCCATCCATGTTGATGGTGTAGTAGATTCGAGTGTTCTCTTCATCTGGATCGAATGGATTTGGATTTGCGAAGTCGTTGGTGATTCGCATGTCTCCATTGTTTCCACCGTTTCCGTCTTCTGTTACTTCAACAGTGGCGAAAGCAGTGTCACATTCGTTGGCATCGTTTTCGTCACAAGCTGTGAGTCGGATTGCGTAGAATCCTTCGTCAACAACGTCGTTGCTGTTATCTTCTCCATCCCATTCAACAAAGCTGAGACCAGAGTTGGCATTGCTGTTATTTACCAGTGTTCGGATAACAGTGTTTCCATCAAGAATTTGAAGAGTTACGTCTGCATCTTTATCAAGTCGGAAGAAAATATCGGTTTCTTCTCCATCCATTGGGTTGAACTCATCTCGATCTGCATAGAGTTCAAGGATTTCTGGAGCGTTTCCGTTGTTTCCATTGTCGTAATCAACTTCAACGTCGGTAGTAGCAAAGTCACTACCGTTGCTGTTGGTTGCAGTGATTTCGAAATCATACACTCCTTCAGCAACATCGTTGTTGGATTGATTTTCTCCATCCCATACATATGTATGTGTTCCGGCTGGAGTACAAGATCCCTGATCGTCATCCAAAGTCGCAACAGTGTTGTTGTTGCTATCCTCTACTTCAACGAGGAGGAAAGCACATTGATCTGTTGTGAAAGTAAGTGTTGTTGTTTCATTGTTTGTTGGATCGAATGGATCGTTAGAAACAGATACGTTTCCAATTTGTGGATCGTTTCCACCAGTCCCATTTCCACCAATAATGTCGAAAGATCCAACCCATTCGTCAGACTGGTTCAGATCGTTTTCAACGTGTACCTGGTAGTAATATTTTCCGTCCGGATACGGTTGTGTTCCGATTTTACCGTCCCACACCGCTGGGTTTGGAGCAGCTCCTACAGCTGTTTCTCCAAGAAGAGTCCAAACAAGGTCTCCTCCTGAGCTTGGAAGCCCGTCGTAAATGTTAATTTCCACTGATGCTTCAAGGGTATTCACATACCAGAAGATATCAATGGTCTCGTTGTTCGTTGGATTGAACGCCTGCGGAGAGGTGTACGAGTAATAAATATCAGGTGCTGTGGCCGCTGATACTTGGGCTACAGGGATCGCAAGCATGAGTGCGAATACCGCTCCTGCAACCAGTTTCTTCAGCCGAGAGAAACTGAGTGTTTTCATATAAAAATGGGATAAAGATGTATAAAATTATATGTGTAGTTGGTGGCCTGGGCCGCGTCTAGTGTCTTATAACTCTGTTATTACTTTTCCATTACAGGAATGGATTTCGTTTTTCTTAGATATCTTCATACAAAGATAATTAGGAACGGATTTTACTTTTTTGCAACAATGTTGTCAAGTCATTTTCAGAGAATGTTTGACAGGTTGATAGCCTTACCATATAGTACGTGAGCGTTTATTTTAGAATTACTTGTTATGCCGATTACAAAATCTGCCAAAAAGGCTATGCGACAGGCTCAAGTTCGCACCGAGCGAAATAAGGGAACCCGTACTCGTGTGAAAACGTTCATGAAGAAAGTTGAAGAGCTTTCCAAGACCAAGCCTGAAGATGCAGAAAAGCTTCTTCCTACAGCGTACAAGCATATTGATACTGCTGCCAAGAAGAATCAGCTTCATAAGAAGACTGCTGCCCGCCGAAAGTCTCGTTTGGCCCGGACAGTTGCTGCTGCGAAAGCCAGTAAAAAGAAATAAGGATCTGATGATTGCGCGTTGAATAGCGCATTTCTTGTTGAGAATTCAAGGCCGGTGCCGTAATATGGTTCCGGCTTTTTTGCTGCGTTTTTGCGGCCGCATGAATGCATGAAAGTGGATCTGCAAAAGCCATGAGACCTTTTACATGTGGGCCCGTAGCTCAGTTGGTCAGAGCAGTCGGCTTGACGATAAGACTTCTAAGTCCAATGCTGGGTTATGAACTTCTGAATGACAGTTGTGGCATAAAAGAATACATTTTTCGAATTCATTCATTACTTTTTCGATAGTTCTGTTTGAAAGCGATCTCATATCAAGCTTGAAATCTTTCTCTGGAGCATCCAGATGATGAAAAGAAAGTCCTGATAAATTCTTGGCATAGCCACACTTTGAGCATTCTCCTCCAGCCATAAGAACAAGCTTTAGTTTTCGCTTGAGTCCTCTTAATTTTTGAGCTGGATAAGATTGATGTTTGCGATTTTTGCATTTAACAGAGCAATATAAGCGTTGCTTTCCGCTCAATTCTTTCTTGCAAATTTTACAGTTTGTCAATCTGTTCATAACCAAATGATAGCATTGATATGAAGGATATCAATGGGCTGTCAGAAAAGAGATTTTCTGATGAATATCTGTCAAATTCGGGGAAACCTAAGCATTTGTATGGCAATCCCGAGCCAAGTTCGTTTTGACGAAAAGGTGTAGAGACTAGACGGCAGACTCCCCTCGGGGAGAAGGTATAGTCCAGCTTACAAACCCGAAAGGGGCTGTGAAAGCAGTAGTGAGATGCATAACCGATTGGTCGCTGGTTCAAGTCCAGCCGGGCCCACCATTCAAGGAATCATGTACTTTCAGCATCGACGCGAACGGCTCGTGCGCCTTTATGGCTGCGATCTTTCCGTGTTCAATTGTGAGGTTCAAGAACGGGTTTCGGGCGATGATGTCCTTTTGCATGGCGTCACCGTATTTTAGGCTTTGGGGCAACGTTTTCAGCGTGTTCAAGAACTTTTCAAAGGTGATCGGTTCAAGCACCGACAGCTCGCGCTCGATCTCGCGAAGGCGGCGCTCCGTTTCGACCAACGCTTCTTTGATGGCGTTCTTTCGTCGTTGCAGGACGCGTTTCTCGTGTTCGTCCTCGGCGCTCGTGAACAGAAGGGCCTCGAGCGTGTCCTCATTCTGTCGTAGGCGCTTCTTTCGGACGGCCCGTTCGGAGGCGAGCGCCTTCCTGCGCTCGCGGAGAACGCGTCGCGCCTGCGCCTGGTAGTGCCGGTGTTGCGCCTGAGTGCCGTGGAGGCGCTGGAGCACCTCGGACATGGCGGCGATGATGTCCTTCGCTCGGATGCCGGCGGATGGGCAGTCCTTGTTGCCGCACCAGTAGCGGAGAGAGCGGTGGCCGCGGCGACCTCTGGGTGCTCCGGCCGAGAGCGGTCGTCCGCACCCACCACATGTGAGCAACCCCCGGAAGGGATATTTGTGCCGTTTTGGGACGGCGAGCTCCGGACGCGCGAGCCGCTGGACACTTCGAAAGTCCTCCTCACGGACCATGGGTTCGTACATCGCCGTGTCCAGCTCCGTCATGTCGATGCGCTTCCCGGCTTGCACCAGCACGCCGTAGTAGAAGGGATCGTTGAACATCTTGCGGAGCTTCTCGTGCGTCATCAGCTGCCGCTTGTCGGAGCGCTTGAACTGGCGGAAGAAGCCGCGGCCCTTGAGGTGTTCCTCGATGGCACGAAGGCTGTCCCCGGCGACGCGCCGGCGCCATGCCTCCTGGATGAGCTCGAACATCGTCTTGCCGCTGATGGCGACGGTTTCGTCGGGCATGTAGAAGCCCGTCTTGGTGTCGCGGACGTAGCCGGGCTTGTACTGCCCACCCGAGCGGCCCTCTTCGAGCGCCCGCGTGATCCCGCGCCGGACGTCGTGCGCGAGCTTGTCGGTGTACTGCTTGGCGAGCACGAAGGCGATCCCGAGTGCCATGACGCCGTTGTAGTCGTTGTGGAAGTAGTAGGCGGCGAACTTCAGATCCGTGATGTACCCGGCGTCGATGAGGTCGATGATCTCGCCCGCCTCCTTCATGTTGCGCGCGAGGCGATCGGGGGCCCAGGCGATGAGTCCGTCCACCTTCCGGTTGCGGATGTCCTCCATGAGCTTGGAGAACTTGGGTCTGTTGCCCGACCTTCGAGCCGACCTATCTTCGGCGATGATGTCCTTCGGTGCGATGGTGATGCCGTGCTGCTTGGCAAGGTGCAGACACGCTGTGCGTTGGTCTTTGATGGACCGGGTCTGCTTGCCCATGTCGTCGGTCGACTTGCGCAGGTACACCACGTAGCGCGCGGCGCCAGAGCGCTCGCTCATTGTTCAGTGATTATGAATAATCCACGATGGACTATACCATGCTCGTCAAGAGCAAGTTTGAGAGCGTCTGGCGCCCTTCATGGAGCCGACGCGGCGACCTCTTTGCCGCCAACCGCCATGCCATCCTCTGGCCAGGTTTCCATCGTGGGCATATTCTTGAGGCACCATGACCCGACGAAGACATGCCCGACATCGACCATCCAGGTCCACGGATCTACGTGGCGGACCTGGCTGCCTACAACACCGGCATCCTGCACGGACGATGGGTGGACCTCAACATCGACACCACCGTGGACGAAGTGCGCGAAGCGATTCGCGCCATGCTTCATGACACCCCCGTCACGCCGCCGGAGGTCGCGGAGGAGTACGCGATCCACGACTACGAGGGCTTCCATGGCTACGAGCTCGACGAGTACGAGGCGCTGGAGACCGTGGTGAGCGTCGCGACGTTCATCGCCGAACACGGTGAACTCGGCGCCGAACTCGTGAACATGAGCGACGACGTGGACGACGCGCGCCACAGCCTCGAAGAGCGCTACGCCGGCTCAGGCGAATCACTCACGGCCTGGGCCGAGACCTACGCCGAGGACACGGGCCAGCTGGACGAGATTCCCGAGCGCTGGCACCCGTACATCGACTTCGAACGCTACTCCCGCGACCTCGAGCTCGGCGGCGACATCAACGTCCTCGACGTCGGTGGTGAGGTGCACGTGTTTTGGGCAGGGTGAATGCTCGTGCTCTATCCGGCGCCGCGCATGGCACGCTGGTTGTTGAAGATTAAAGATGCGCGGACTCTCTGACACCTACTGGTGTGAGGAAGCTATACTCAGAACGTCATGGCTGGTGGAGGCTTCGGGAAGAAGGCCAAGCAACGACGACGGAAGGACGCGAAGCGTAAGAGGCAGGAGCGGATCGTTCCCGCGGCCGTGGGTGCCGTGCGATTCGCAGTCCGTGGTCCGCGACTGTGCCTGCCGATGTGTTTCCTGTTGCAACGTGTTCTCGCACAGCAACTTCCGGATCGTCCGTTCATGCTACGGCTCGGGTCGCTGCATGTGCTCCCTGAAGATGACCGTGCTTCACCGATCCTTTTCGACCCGCGGAGCCCAGGTGGCA
>CALMAI010000042.1 GCA_937858825.1 uncultured Candidatus Peregrinibacteria bacterium | reverse complement strand
CCAACCAAAGAAAAAATCGTCGACCTTTCACCAGTTGCGATCGAAGAAATCGGTCAGGCACTCAAGGAACTCAACATCACGAAGAAAAAGTCCCAATCCCAAAAAGCTTCAGAGCATTCTCCGTCGTCAGCTTCGCAGCCTCTTCAGTAGTTAAACCTCTCTGGTCAGCCAAGCATTTCGCCGTCTCCACAACAAAAGCCGGTTCGTTTCTCTGCCCACGCCGTGATTGCGGCGTCAGATACGGACAGTCCGTTTCAATCAGCAGCAATTCCGCCGGCGCCTCCGCAGCCGCCTCCCTCAAATACTCATTTTTAGGATACGTTACCACTCCAGAAAACGAAGTATGATATCCTCTTTCCCAACATTCACGAGCATACTCAATCGTCCCTGTAAAACAGTGAAGGATCACTTTCGAATTCCCAACTCCACCCAGAATCTTCATCGCATCCTCCCACGCATCACGAACATGCACCACCACCGGCACATCCAGCTTTTTCGCTAACTCCAACTGCCGCCTAAACGTCTCCTGCTGTAAATCATGCGGCTGAAAATCCCGAAAATAATCAAGCCCCATCTCCCCCAAAGCCACAACCTTTTCCTCCTCCCCAACCAACCGCTCAAAATCTGCCAAAATCGCATCCGTCAACTGGTCGGCATTATGAGGATGGACCCCCAAGGTCGACCAAAAACGCTTCCCCGTCCGCGCCTTCACAAACTCCAGCGCCTGCAAAGAATCCTTCACCGTACACCCAACAATAATCTGGTTCGTTACTCCAGCCTCCTCCGCCCGGACAATCAAATCCTCAACATCCGGGAACTCCTTGGCGAAATGAATATGTGAGTGTGTATCGGTAAACATGGCCTTCACAGCTTATAAAATTTGACGAAATCTCATGCATTATATAAGCTGGCTCCAGACAACTCAAACACATGCAAACAAACGCAACAACAACTTTTTACTTCTTCTACGCGATCAACCAATCGTGAGGAGTTTGTGAAAAAGAAATTTGTTTGCCTTCACTCCTCACCAAGAGGAGTTTTTTTTAATCTCTTACCCACTTCTTATGCTATTATCACAGAAGTCTCAATTCAGCCGACCAAACAAGATTTGTCTTTATTGACGCCAACTTCCGCAAGCCAAAAACTCCTCAATTTCTAACTTCCAAAAACATGATTATCGTAATGAAAAAAGGTGCCGACCAAGCCCTCGCCGACAATGTTGTCAGTATGATTCATAAGCTGGACCTGAAACCCATGCCAATGATTGGAACAGAAAGAACCGTCATTGCCGTTATTGGTGATGAGAGAGCGATCGACCAACACCGCATCCATGCCATGCCGGGAGTCGACCGCGTCATGAACGTTCTGGATCCATACAAACTTTCAAGCCGGGAAACCAAACATGAAACCACTGTCATTGATCTTGGTGACGGTGTAACGATTGGTGGAGAAAAAATCGCCATGATGGCCGGACCGTGCGCCGTGGAAAGCGAAGCCCAAATGGAAGCTGCCACAAAAGCAGTGAAAGATGCCGGAGCCCAAATTCTTCGTGGGGGAGCTTTCAAACCACGAACCAGTCCATACTCATTCGAAGGCCTTGGGCCAGATGGACTCAAACTCCTTTCAGATGCAGCAAAAAGACATGGTATGAAGGTGATTACAGAAGTGCTCGATGTCCGCGACATCGAGGCCGTTGCCGAGCACGCAGACATCCTGCAAATCGGAACCCGAAACATGTCCAACTTCAACCTTCTCAAAGAGGTCGGAAAGGTAAAAACACCTGTTCTCCTTAAACGTGGAATGAGCGCGACGGTGAAAGAATTACTCCTTGCTGCGGACCATATTATGTCGAATGGGAATCAAAACGTCATGCTCTGTGAACGTGGAATCCGCACCTTTGAAACCGAAACCAGAAACACGCTCGCCCTTGCCACCGTCCCGCTGGTAAAAGAGCTGAGCCACTTACCAATCATCGTGGATCCAAGCCACTCAACCGGAAAGCCATCACTCGTCTCTCCAGTAACATTGGCCGCCATTGCCGCTGGTGCCGATGGAATTTTGATCGACGTCCATCCAAATCCGGCAGAAGCTATGTGTGACGGAGATCAGGCCATTAAACCGGATCACTTTGTGGAACTTATGGGACAGCTTGCTCCTGTGGCTCAGGCTGTGAATCGTACTCTTTAATCCTGGACGATGATCACCATTAAAGCCCGTATAAAAAATCAGCAGGATCAAAGCTATCCAATTCTTATTGAAGATGGACTCCTCCAAAAAATTCCAGATCTTTTGAAAAAAGGAGCCTATGGAGAAAAGTATGCCATTATTACGGACACCAACGTTGGGAAGCTTTACGGACAAACTTTAAAGGCCAAAATGGCCGCCAAAGGGATTCAATCCGAAATGATAACCTTCCCTTCGGGAGATCAATCAAAACGCCTGGAAATCGTTGAAAAAATAGCAAATCGTATGCTTCGCAAAAAATTTGACCGTTATGATGCTGTTATTACTCTGGGTGGGGGCGTTGCCGGAGATCTTGGAGGCTTTGTAGCCTCTATCTACATGCGCGGGATTCCCTACATTCACATTCCAACCTCGGTCGTTGCAATGTGCGATTCAAGTATTGGCGGAAAAACAGGAGTTAATTTAGAAGGAGGCAAAAATTTGATTGGACGAATTGAACAACCTCAGGCTGTATTCATCGATCCTTCAGTTCTGAAAACTCTACCTGAATCCGATTTCATAACAGGAATGGCGGAAGTGCTCAAGTATGGGGCAATAATGGACAGTGGCCTATTCAAACTTCTTGAAAAATCATATCCACAAATTCAGAAACGCAATCGCAACATATTGAACAAAATAATTGAACGATCTGTTAAGAATAAAGTTTCAGTGATCCAAAAAGATGTAAATGAAAAGGGATTACGAAAAATTCTCAATTACGGCCATACCCTTGGTCATGCTCTAGAAAAAATGAGTAACTATAAAATATCCCATGGCGAAGCCATCGCCCTTGGAATGAAAGTTGTTAATATCATGGCCGTTCAACAAAGTCAGCTTTCTCAAGGAGATAATGACCGAATAAATAATTTGATCGATCGTTATCAGATCATTCATCCAAAAAATATTGCGACTATTCATCACAGTAACAATCACAAACTGTGGAATCTCATGAAGAGCGACAAGAAGGCAAAAAGCGGTTCAATACAGTTTGTCATTCCAACCTCCATTGGCAAACATCTGATAGCCACCAGCTTTACTCAAAAAGATTTCACCCAAGCTCTCAAAAACTATGCTTAGAATCATTCCTCCCAGCAAAAAGCTCCCCAATATATCCATTCAGGTTCCCGGATCCAAAAGCTACACCAACCGCGCACTCCTTTTAGCAGCCCTTGCCAAAGGAAAAAGTACACTTATTGATCCACTGGAAAGTGAGGATACTTTGGTTATGAAAAAGGGATTAAAGCAACTTGGCGTCCGTATAACATCATCAAAGAACAAAATTATTATTCACGGATCCAATGGAAAGTTTACACAAAGCGCTCAACCTCTCTTTTTAGAAAATGCCGGGACCGCTGTCCGATCCTTAACTGCGGCTCTGGCAACGCAACCATTTGAATCAACTCTAAGTGGCAATAAACGAATGCAGGAAAGACCGCTCAAGGATCTCATCAATGCTCTTAAGAAAGCACAAATCAAAATAGAGAGTAAAACTGGATGTCCCCCTGTGACTCTTCATGGACCTTTGCCGGGAGGATTAACCTCAATAAAAGGCGATGTCAGCAGTCAGTACATTTCTGCACTTCTCATGGCAGGGCCACTGGCTCAAGAAACTTTTACCATCAATATTACTGGAAAGCTTACATCACGACCATACGTTGATATGACCCTCGACATCATGAATCAGTTCGGTGTTGCTGTTAGCGAAAAGAAAGACCGATTTACCATTCATCCACAAAAATATAGAGGGAGAACCTACCACATAGAGGGTGATGCTTCATCGGCCACCTATCCTCTTGCCCTTGCCGCACTGCACAGAAACAAGGTCATCATCAAAAATATTAACAAAACCAGCAAGCAGGCAGATATTCAATTTCTGGATGTTCTTGAAAAAATGGGATGCCGCATAAGCAAAACAACAAAGAGCATAAGCGTTCAAGGACCAAAGCAGCTCACACCATTAAGAACAATTAATTTGAACAAACTTCCCGATGCAGCCATGACTGTCGCTATTCTTTGCGCTTTTGCAAAAGGAAAATCAAAACTTACAGGATTAGCCAATTTGCGGGTCAAAGAAACCGACCGACTCAAAGCACTCGCCACCGAGCTCACCAAAATTGGTACCAGGGTAGAGGAAGGAAAAGATTTCCTCACCATACATGGCGATCCCGAAAATCTTCATGGAGCCATTATTGAAACATACAACGACCATCGTATGGCCATGTGTTTTGCTGTAGTTGGAAGTAAAATTTCCAATATCCATATCCTCAATCCCAATTGCGTACAAAAAACTTATCCAACATTCTGGAAAGAGCTGAGCCGTTGGGGAATAAACACCAAAAAGATCAACTCCAGAACCCATTCAAACATTGTCCTTGCCGGTCTCCGGGGAAGTGGAAAAAGTTCCGTTGGAAAAGCTATCGCAAAACAGCTCAAGTACGACTTTATCGACACAGACGAATACATTGTCAAAAAACATAAAATGACAATCCCGGGAATCGTCGCAAAAAAGGGGTGGCCCTATTTTCGGCAACTGGAAGCTCAAGCCGCTAAAGATCTTTCTAAAAAAACAAAAACTGTTATTTCAACCGGCGGCGGAATGTTCATCCAGCCTCAAAACATTGAAGATTTCAAAAAAACAGGCATCATCATCTTTCTTCAGGCCACCCCAGCTATTCTCGCCAAACGCATTCATGGCGATTCCAACCGCCCGGCGCTCACAAATCAGACCTCAACCCAAAAAGAACTGGAACAACTCTGGAAAGAACGTAAACAAAACTACTACCAGGCTGCCGACATCGTCATGGACATCAGCCCCCAATCAACCAGCTTCAAAAAAGATATCAACGCCAAATCTAAAGCTATCCTGCAAACCTTAGCCCTGGGAGTTTGAAGCCTTCATCATATTCATTTGATCTTCCGTTCGAAGCGAGTCAACAATATCCTCCAAGTCTCCTTCCATAATAGCCGGCAAATTACTCCAACTCTTCTTAATGCGGTGATCTGTCACCCGATCTTGCGGGAAGTTATAGGTTCGGATTTTTTCACTTCGATCTCCAGATCCAATTTGGGCCAAGCGCTCCTCTCCCCTCTCCTTTTGTTTTCTCTCCAGCTCAATCGCGTAAAGACGTGTCCGTAAAACCTGCAACGCCTTGGTCTTGTTTTTAAGCTGAGATTTTTCATCCTGACAAGCAACCACCAATCCAGTTGGGATATGGGTGATTCGCACCGCAGAGTCTGTTGTATTCACGCTCTGCCCTCCTGGTCCGCTGGATCGGAATACATCTACTCGGATATCAGCATCCTTAATTTCGATATCCACCTCTTCTGCCTCCGGCAAAACCGCGACCGTAATGGTTGATGTATGCACACGCCCCTGACTTTCCGTTACTGGAATTCGCTGCACGCGGTGCACCCCACTTTCATACTTCATAAGTCCATAGGCCCCGTCACCAACCAGTTTAAAAATCATTTCCTTAATTCCACCAGCCGTCGCCTCACTCTTACTTATAAGTTCAGGTTTATAGCCCTTGGTTTCAGCAAACCTCATGTAAGCCCGCCCCAACTCCGCCCCAAAAAGAGCAGCCTCTTCACCACCTGCCCCCGCACGAATCTCCACAATACAGTTTTTTGCATCGTCTGGATCTTTTGGCAACAATTCAATCTTTAATTTCTCTTCAAGATCCTCAATCGTTTTTTCAGCGCCTTCAAGCTGATCTCTTGCCAACTCCTGCATTTCTGAATCACTTTCATTGGCCAAAATATCCTCGGCATCCTTCTTCTCAGCCATGGCATCTTTGTATGTACGATAAAGCTCTACAATCTTGGTAATCTCTTTGTAGCGCTGTCCAAGCTTGGCATACTCTGCCTGATTTTGAATAATTTCTGGATCCGCCATCTGCTTTTCCAGATTCTCAAATTCCTGTTCCAGTTGTTGAAGTTTTTCGATCATGCGTTGGCAAAGTTTACCACGAATATTCGTTCAATTGAAGCGTAATCCTTTTCTATATGCCACTCATTTTGTTCAAAAAATTTACTCAAAACTAACTCCATCTCTTCAGCCTGGGCAAACCCAAACTCTCCAATCAGTAAGCCAGGTTTTAAGCCTTTTTTATGGATATCTTCAAAAAGTTTCCGATAAAGTTGCAGCCCATCCATCCCCCCAAAAAGAGCAACATGTGGCTCAAACTGCTCAGTCTCTTTACTCACAAAGCGAAATCGTTCTTCCCCAATATAAGGCAGATTCGCAACAATCACATCAAAATCTTCATCAATATTCTCCAGCAAGTCAGACTCCAGAAAACGAATCCGATCCTGAACTTCATGCTTTACAGCATTTCTTTTTGCCACCTCCAGCGCATCCCCAGAAACATCTGTTGCCACTACTTTCACCTGTGGCAAAACATGAGCAATCGCCACCGCTATAGCCCCACTCCCAGTTCCAACATCCAAAATTTTCAGAGACTTATCACCAACAAAATCTTTCACTTTATCAACCATTAACTCTGTTTCAGGCCTTGGAATAAGCACATGCTCATTCACCTCAAACTCAAGTCCATAAAACTCCTTTTCTCCAATAATATAGGCCAACGGCTCCCCTGCCCTCAGCCGTTCAACATCATGAAGAAACCTATCCATATCATCCTGGCTCAAATCCCGTTCCGGATAAGCAAAAAGCTGCTCTTTTGGAGCCTTCAAGGCACGGGCCAAAAGAACCTCCACCGCAATACGATCATGATGATCCACTTGTTGTAATGCCTCTTTAATAGTCATAAAAAAAATTTCACATACAGAAAAACCCCGCACATTGCACGGGGTTTCAAAGTCCTAATAATACTGCATCTTATTACGCTTGTCTCGATAGTGATCTCGCATCACTGCGGCCTGTCGGACCAAACGCTTGGTCTTGGGCTTCTTGTGATAACGTCGTCCCTTTACTTCCAAAAGCACGCGGCTTCCCTGTACTTTTTTATTGAAGCGAGAGATCAATCGATCCACAGACTCTTTCTGGTTTTTTGTTACATGTACTGCCATAAGCAACACCTCCTTTCAAATTTTATAGTAAAGCTGAGTTATTATAGTTTCAGGCTCGTAAAAGTCAAATTAAATATCCAAATTCTTAACACGTTTCGCATGGGATTGGATAAACTTTTTACGCGGCGCCACTTCACTTCCCATTAACGTTTCAAAAGTTCGATCCGCCTCTTCCGCTTCATCAATATGAATCCTGTACATCAGGCGAGCCTCCGGATCCATAGTAGTTTCCCAAAGCTGATCTGGATTCATTTCTCCCAAACCTTTATATCGTTGTACCTTATTGGCCCATGCAGGATTTCGCGCAATAATCTGCTCTTTTTGATCTTCGTTATAAGCATATTCCGATTTCTTTCCAGTTCCGATCTTATACAACGGAGGTTGTGCCACATACAAAAAGCCTTGCTCAATAACTGGACGCAGATATCGATAAAAAAGTGTTAACAAAAGAGTTCTAATATGAGCACCATCCACA
>CALMAI010000041.1 GCA_937858825.1 uncultured Candidatus Peregrinibacteria bacterium | reverse complement strand
AATGACGGCACAGAATGCGGCAAGAATGAAGAGTCCTTGTGCGAAGGCAATGATGGCAAAAGCGCCGAAGGCGGTGATGAGAAGGCCGCCGGCGAGGCCATCCAGTCCGTCGGTGATGTTGACGGCGTTGGCGGTGGAGGTGATGACCAGAACGAAGAGGGGAATGTACCACCAGTCAATAAAGAAGTCGCCGATACCGGGAAGATGGATCTGGTCGTAGCCGAGGCGGAAGTAGAACCATAAGGCGCCGGCGGCCGCGAACAATGTAAGCCAAAAGAATTTTGGCTTAATGTTTAATCCTTTACTCTTGCCTAATCCTCGAATGTTGAAATAGTCGTCAACTGCACCGAGGAGAGCAGTGGTGATGAGTGTGAAAATTGGTAGATAGGTCTCTTCACGTTCAATCAGGGAGCTGTTGGTGAATCCCAGATTTGCCGGAATATATGAAGCCACACATATAATAAGAACGGTTCCCCAGATGAGAATTCCGCCCATGGTCGGAATCCCTTTCTTTTTTCCATGAAGCGATTGAAAAATGCTGGCACTTTCTCCGGTTGAGGCAATTTCGCGAATCTGTTTGCTGCACTTGTATTTATGAAGAAGCCGGATAACGGTTGGTGCCAGAATAATCGCCAGGACAAAGGCTGATATTTGTGAGCCAAAAATAAGGGCGAGGTGGCGAAGATTACTTACAAGATCCATGAATGTGTTTTACCAGGTGTAGGTTCTAAATGTCCAATCTGCCAGAAGCTTGGTTTCATTGAAACGGGATGGGCTGTTGAGGACTACTGTCAGAATGTCGTTTCCCTGGTCGTTTTGGATAACGGTAATAAGGCATTCTCCGGCAAGGTCGGTGGTTCCGGTTTTAAGGCCAAGAACCTTTAAGTAGCTGTCTAAAAGCTGATTGGTGTTGGTGAGTTTGTGTTGGATAGCTTCGTTGGTGGATGCTACTTCCAATTCCTTTTTGCTGACGGCACGGCGGACGAAACTCTTTCCATAAGCATATCTTCCCAAAAGAGCTAAATCGTAAGCGGATGAGTAGTTTCCCCGTGGATGTTCCGGGTCGTCGCCAGGATTGTTTTCATCCAGACCTGTTGGGTTGGTGAAACTGGTTGAAAGGAGGCCAAGGTCGGTAGCCTTTTTGTTCATTTTTTCAACAAAAGCCTCTACAGATCCGGCATTGTGTTCGGCCAGAGCAACGGCGGCGTCGTTGGCGGAATCGATCAATGCCGCGAATAAAAGGTTTTCAACAGTGATTTTTTCACCCGAAGCGAGCCAGGTTTTTTTCCCTTCTGTTGAAGCGGTGTAGTCAGAAATAGTCGCAATTTCATCCAGTGAATTCTCTTCGAGAACGATGGTGGTGGTCATTAATTTTGTGAGGCTGGCGATTGGCAGGGATTCGTGAATGTTTTTTTCGTAGAGGATGAATCCATTTTTTAAATCCACAACAAGGGCTGCTTTGGCGTTAATGACTGGCGCAATGTTTTGCTCTTTTTTTGTGGGGACCGCGGTTGCTTCCAGAAGGACATTTTCGTTCCACGGCATGGTGTGTGGGACAGCGTTTGGAACATCGTTCGTCATCAAAGTCCCTGCCGTGAAGATGCTAAGGAAAGTTGAAATCATTGTTGGTTATCAGGGGTGTTTGGCGCAGGCTCAGGTTCGGTTGTTGTAGGAGTGGGATCTGCTGCCGGGTTCGGGGTTAGGTCTGATTCCGGGATGGTTTCTTCGACCGGCGGTTCTGTTGTCTCTTCTTCGCCGGGTGTTGTGTCGTCACTTTCGTCTGTTGTAGTTGTGGCATCGTTTTCATCATCCTCCTCATTGCTGCTGGTTGTGGTTGGTGGACGATAGAATTCGAGTGTTTTGAACGGATCTTCGATTCTGTTTTGGAGGTAGTCTTCTCCAAGTTCTATAACAATGGTCGAGTTCATCCGTCTTTCGGTTTCCAGGTATTCCGGTGGGATGCCTTCCTGGGTTTGAAGGTTTGGCATAAGGGTTTGAATCATTTCCAGTGATTGCGGAGGATTGCCTTCTTCGTCGGTTTTATAATAGATGGTCGAAAGTTCCAATGGTTTTTCGGTGCTGTTTCCGTAGTAGACAACCGGCAGGCAGAAGCGTCCGAGCAGGTTGAGACCTTCGTATGCCAGTCCTTCTGTTTTTGTTCCGTTCAAGACCTGAATTTCGTCGGTTGGGTTCGAAATGCTTTGAATGTTGTTCATGACTAAACCAACAAAGAAATTTACATATTCATACTCTTCGCCGACAGGAAGAAGGACTGATGCTCCAGAGAAAAACTCCCGGGCCGGAGTGTAAACCAATCCACCGCAGGATGTTGGGTCGTCATTGATAACCAATGGGTAGAGGTTCTCTTTCTGGAACTCTTCAGCCAGTTTTCCAAGTTCCAGGATTTCACCAAGAGAGAGGTTGGTTTCGATGCTGTCATCAACGGAGTCGTAGATTTCGCCAATTTTGGTTGGATTGGTGAGGATGTCCAGACTGAGAGCTTTTTCTTTGATGGCGAAAAGGAGCTGTTGTTGTCGCTTGGCGCGATCGAAATCACTGGTTGTTTTACGGCTTCTGGCGTATTTGAGCGCGGTTTCACCGTTGAGGGTTTGTGGTCCCGCGTCGATGCTGAATGTTTCGTAGTAAATGGTTTCTCCTTTTGGATAGTATGGATCGTAAATAGCATTTTCAACGTCAACATCAACACCTCCAAGAGCATCAACAATGTCTACAAATCCGCCAAAATCGACTTTGGCATAGTATTGGATTTCGAGTCCTGTGATCTCTTCAACCGTGTTTTCCAGTTCCTGGATGGCGGCTTTTGAGGTTTTTCCTTCGGCCAGTGTGCTGAAGTAAACGCTGTTAATTCGTTCCTGGCGCGGAAGAATGTAGAAGTCACGTGGAATAGAGAGCATTGGGACAATCAGATTGTCGTAGTCAATGCTTGCGACGATGAGTGTATCGGTGAGATCGGCTCCATCGTGTCCTTCTCCACCAGTTCCAATAAGGAGAATGTTGGTTTTTCCGGTTTCATCGGTCACAAGAGATTTTCCGAATGAAAAGACGATTCCGGAAAAGTCGAGGCTGCTGACAGCCCAATAAATTCCAACTAAGAGGAGAACAATCAGGAGGAGGCTTCCTCCTGCTGTCGCGAAATGGACAGAGTAGTCGCTTTTTTTGGAACTATGCCCTTTTGGGGCTTTGAATTCAGTGGTTTTTCGTTTAATTCGTTGTGGCTTGGGTTTTTTCCTGATTCGGCGTGTTTTGAAATCCATGGTCGTCAAAAAATGGTCTTTACTATTGTAGTGATTTTTGCCCTTTTAACAACCTTTTCTCAAGGATTTTACTGTAAAAATTTTTAGTTCGTGGTGTAGAGAACGGTGGTCTTGAGAGAGCCGATATTATTACTTTTTACACCAACTCCAATTTTGGTCCATTGGCTCTTGGTAGTTTCGTTGCTATTGATAGCCTCTTCTATAATTTTTTGCAGATCGACAGAATCAAGTACGATTGCATTAACTACTTTTTGTGGAGCATACTGGCCAACAAGGTCTTCTAATGTGTCTCCATTAGGAGAGGTGAAGTCATTAAAATTGAGCTCTGCCATTTTTTTACTCCATTCGTCGGCGATAAACTGAATATCACTGCCGATCTGCATGACTGAAACTCCAACCTGAGAACGTTTGTCATTAATAGCGGATATGATTTTGTTTTCAATGGCATTGAGCTCAGAGTCGGTATATGGATTGCGGGAAAATTCCTGGGTGGTAAGGAGTGAGCCATTTTTGTCGATTGCTATGCCGATACCAACTTTTGACCAATTCGGATTGAGGATATTGTTGCGGTGAATGCCACTTCGCATGAGTCCTTTGTGGGTGTAGAGCGTTGTTGGTGCCAGTGCCAGGTTTTCACCGACAGGCATAGGAATACTGTGAGCAAGCCTGCGATCGTTTGGAGTTTTGCCGTCTGGATCGATATGGTTGAAGTAATCGCGGTTGTTCATATCGTTTGAGTGTTCCTGGGCGAGCTGATTAAGGTCGGGATCAGCAATAACAGAGCTGAGCCCATGTTTGGATCTATCTTCGTTGATCAGTTTGAGGAGTTGTTCCCGGGAGTTTTGAAGTGAGAAATTTTGTTCGGTTCCTGTGTAGGCGTTGAGGTCAAAAAAGTCTGGGATTAACGGGATCCCATTGGAAACATATACAGGAGTGTTGATGACAGCTGTACCATCGGTTCCATTGACCTCTACAATGTAGGTTCCTGGTTCTGTTGGGGTATAACTATAAGTGAAAGTTGATCCTGGAAGGACTGTTGGAGTGTTATAGAAATCGCCCATTGGTCCGGAAGCATTCATATTGAAGAGTTCTACAAAACCATCTGGTTTGGTGATGGCTGCCTCCAAAAAGACTTCGGTGGATGATGTCCCGGAGAAGGAGATTTGAGAGGTGTTGGAGAGAAGTTCTGGAAGGTTGGTGATATTTACGTCTTCATTAATGAGGCTGAAGTTGTGTTCTGTTGCCTGAAAGGTAAGGGGAGTCGTGGTTGAAGACCAGGCACTACTAAAGGTGAGTGGGGCCTGGGAGCTGATGGCGGCTCTTCTGAGTTTGTAGCGGGTTGTTCCATTTTGGAAACCAAGAAAGTCAACATAATCAATGGTGAAGCTGTTTTTGTTTTGGCGGAAAAAGAAGTCTTTAGAGATGTTGTCCTGATAAATGGTGAGTTGGGTTATGTCGGACCCCGGGCTTTTCCAGTCAACAGTGGTGTTTTGGTTTTTGTACTGAATAGTCGGTTGGGTGGGAGGGCTGGCGTTGCCGGATGCAGCTTCCGGGAGTTCGTTCAATACAGAAATGTTGATGACTTTGCTTTCCCCGTAGGTTCCCGGAATGATTCCCATTTTGTAGTTTCCGGCTTGTCTGAATATCACAGGGATGCTGAACTTTTTGTTGTTTACATCAGCAATGAAGTTGAGATATTGGGATGAATTGGTTGTTCCTTCTGGAGCCAAAAAGGTGAAAATCCCTTCAAAATCTGCGTCGGCGGTTATGGTTCCTTCTATATAATAGACCTCATTGAGGTAGAAGGTATTGGGGATGGTTTCATCAAGACGAACATCTTCAAAGAAATCGGTATTGTAGGTTTGGAATTCAACCGGGGTGAAGTCGGTTGGCTGGGGTTGCGTTGGTGTGGGAGTTGGGGCTGGTTCCTGGGAAGGGTCGATAGCGAAATCTGCGGCGGGATATTTTGTCGCCAGGAGAGGTGAGTAAACATCTTCTCCGCTTTTGGTCGTAATAAAGCTGCGAAAGAGGACTTCACTTACTTGAGCCCGAGTGAAGAGGAGTTCCGGGAAATAGAGAGATGTGCGTTCTTCAAGGAAGTTTTTCTCTTTTGCGTAAGAGACGTATGAACTAAACCATGCAGAAATTTCAATGTCGTTGTACGGTTTTTCTTCTGGTTGTTCCAGTTGCCATTGTTGAATTTCTCCAATGATTTTGAGAGCTTCCACTTTGTTAATAGACTGTTCGGGTTTAAAAGTTCCGTCCGGATATCCCTGAACCCATCCTTCTGAATAAGCTTTGCGAATGTATTGAGCGTACCAGGCGGTGTTGTCGATGTCCGGGAATGGTGTTGGCGTGCTTACATCTTTTGGGATTTCTGAACTTTCGAGAACGAGTTTTAAAAACTCTGCCCGATTTACCTGTTGGTCCGGTTTAAAAGTTCCGTCCGGGTAGCCATTGATAATGTTGGCATCCGCGAGGTAGTTGATGGCTGTGCTGTAGCTGCTGTTGGAAGGGAGATCTGAGAAACTTTGTGCATGTGCAGGAACGCTGCTCAAAGTAATGAGGAGTATGGTTGTTAAAAGCGAGCTGATTGTTTTTTTCATGGAGCTTGATTATTCAGTTCCAATGGTGATTGCCGTTGAGCAGGATTCGTTGCCTTCACCCAAGGCTTTTATGTTGATGGTTTCTCCGTTTTTCCCGCCGTTGTAGAGTACTTTTTTAAGATCGGTAATGAGGGTTGAGGTGTTGGTTCCCTGGGCCATTGAATCAGCGTCGGATAAGGTTAGTTTTCCACTTTCGGCCTGTATAAGGAAGAATCCCTGCCATTCATTTGGGCTTGGCTGAATGCTTATTTCCAGGCTTTCATTTTCTGCCGGAGGTTCTGGATAGGTTGAAATGGTAAGAGCGACGCAGTTTTGGACTGCCGGAGGTTGGACTTCGATCGAGTCTATACAGGTATCGCTTCCAATAGCCTGAACGGTGATGGAAGATCCTTCATCACCTCCAGAAAAATTAATTACCTTTTCGTTCGTTTCAAAAAGTGAGTCGGCGTTGCCACTTGCATCGGTAAGTGTACCGCTACTGGCTGATACACTGAATGGACCAGCCCATTCCATTGGTTCTGTTTCTATAATAATAGTCCCACTTTGGTGGGCTGTAAGATTTTGAGGGATTGTTTTAAGATTGAGCGACTGACATCCATTTTCTCCGTTTTGTTCTAACTGACTGTTGAGTTGTCCCTGAAAGTTTTGTGGATTGGATGGAATGATAATCGCAACAAGAACCACAGCCACAAGTCCAAAAAGGGCGAGCAGAAGTTTGAGATTTTTTTGCAACTTTTCGTTCATGTTGGTGATTATAAACTTAATGCTTTGAAGGGTCAACTTTTGGCTTTAATAACAAACAAATTTGACTTTTGTCATCATCTCTTTAGAATGACATTTAGTATTTTTTATCTCTTATTTATCTATGGAGAAGACTCACATGGTGAAGAGCGCGTTGAGTTCAATCGCTCTGGTTGCTGTACTTGCTGGATGCGCGGCGGCTCCACCACCTGAAAAACCAGCTGATGAGGTCCTCAAAGAGGGTCTTATGAACCTTACTGACGTAAAAGCATACTCGTATGAGTTGGCTTTGAAGGGTGATTTAACTGATCCATTGGGAGATGATGTTCAGTTCGACTTTACGTTGAACGGAGAAATGGATGCTATGGATAAAACTATGCCAAAAATGACCCTGGATGTTGATGGGTCTGCTACCTCTGATGCAGGAGGTGGGAGTTTGAAGGGGGAAGTTCGGCTCGATGCTGAAACCCTCTACTTTAACATTATGGCTCTTGCTATTGAGGGAGAGGATCTTCCATCTGAGTTCACTGAAATGATGAACAAATGGTGGATGGTTCCAGTTCCAGAAGGAACTTTCGATGAGTTCGCTATGATGACTGAAGAGGATGAAGCTATGAAAGAAGAGATGAAGCAGGCTATGGAAGACTCAAAGGTCTTTGCTACTCCTGAGTTTGTTGGAACTGAAAATGTTATGGGTGTTTCAAGTCATCGTTATAAGGTGAATATTGATAAGCGGGCACTTCTTCAGTTTGCTCGAGAAGCTTCTGAAGCTCAGGGAGAAACAGTTTCTGATGCTGAGTTTGAGGAAGCTGTTGCGGAACTCGACAAGGTTGAAATTGCTGGTGACGTTTGGGTTGCTGCAGATGGTGGAATCATCAATAAGTTTGACGGAACTATTACTTTGAAGGGCTCCGAGGGTGAACCAAGTGGAACAATTTCTATGACCCTTACTCTTGGTGACTTCAATGAAGCTGTTACTGTTCAGGCTCCAGCTGATGCTGAAGAGTTCCCGGTTGAAGAGATTCTTGGACCACTTATGATGATGGGCGGAATGGGGGCAGTGGACGATTCTATGATGATAGACGACAGTCTGACTGACGATTCTATGATGATGGATGATGCGAGTCTGGATGCCATGATGGATGAAGCATTGGAAGCAGGAATGACTGAAGAAGAAGTGAATGCCATGATGGACAGTTTTGGTGATGTAAACATCGAAACTGTTGGAGACGTTGGAATTGAAATTGAGTAGTTGAGTATTAGAAAAAGCCCTTCAGTCTTTTGACTGGGGGGCTTTTTTGATTAAACAGATGTTGATTTTTTCCTTTTAGTCGCTGTTTTTTGAGGATTTCCGTATTTTTGCTCCATCATGGTTGTCATGACGTCATCGTAGGTTTTGGTTCCTTCCCAGATAATGTCGAAGATTTTTTTCTGGGCGTTGGCCATGGACTGGCTCTTAATAAGGAGTCCAAACTTGTCGTTTAAAGAGGTTATGGCGACTTTGTTGTCGTAGATAAGAATATCCAGGTGGAAATTGAATTCGGGTGGAATCAGTCGGCTTTCCCGATTCTCTTTGTGATCGCGGAGTTTGTGTTTATAGGACAATTGGTTGGCTGGATAGATGGCTTTAATAAAGATTCCTTTTTGGGTACGTCTTTTGTAGTAGCCCGGGAAATAGTTTGGAAGGAGATTGGTAAGTTCCTGCAGACTGGCATAGGCGCGGACCTCCTCTTTGGCATTGAGGGTATCTTCCATAATATTTTGAATAGCTGCTTCTCCTTCATAGAAAAGGACTGTTGGTTTTTGTGAGTAGTCACATTTAATCCTTTCAAACTGGCCCATTGATCGGCGAAGGTTTTCAATCCGGTCTTCCAGGTCATGTTTTTTGCTGGTGAGCTGATTGAGCATCAACTTTGGATCAACGCTGGAGAAGTAGGTGACATTCTGTTTGTTGCTTTGATGAACAAACCCTTTTTGCATGAGCCTGTCGAGGATGGTGTAGCAGCTGGACCGGTTAAGATTTGCTTTTTTGGCAACGGTGCTCACGGGGTTGGGCCCGAGAGTTAGAAGAGTGAGATAGACATTTGCTTCATTGGCAGAGAGGCCGACCTCTTTGAGTGTGCGGAGCAGCTGGAGTGTATCTTCTAGGTTCATGATGTTGTAAATGTTACAAGCAGTGAATTTATAATAAATTTGCATAAATGTCAATAATGTACCATTAAGTATTACTAAGTAGTACGGAGGAATTTTTTATCCTCTTTTCATCTTGAGTGGCTATGATCAATTTATGGCTATATTCTCACAATCCAGGCAATTGAAGCTGTTCCTTTTTTCCTTCTTTTTAGGGGTAGGAATTGGGAGCATATTTCCGTGGTGGACAGTGTTTGTTGGTTTTTTGTCATTATTGTGGTGGAGGAGAGGAGTGATGCCTGTTGTTTTTGGATATTTTGTTGGTTTTTGTGTCATTGGAGCCAGTTTTCCTGTGTTTGACCCTGCAGATGTGGGATTTTATACAGATATGAATCAAAAAGTTGTGATTGAGGCGGTAATTGTGAGTGATCCAGAGGTGAGGAATGATGCTCAATATGTGGTTGTGGCTGCAGAAAAATTGGAATCTTTTTTGGTTGAGGGGAAAGTTCTGGTGAAGTTACGAAGATATCCTCAATATAAGTATGGAGATGTGATTACTGTGAGTGGGCAGCTTGCCAAGCCGGCTGAATTTGAAACATTTTCCTATGCTGACTATCTTGCCAAGGATGGAATTTTTGCGGTGATGTATCAACCACAGGTTCGATTAATAAGGCATCAGGAAGGGATGTTTGATGGGTGGTCGTTGGTGTATTGGTTAAAGCATGGGATCAGGGATGAGATTGAAAAACTGTTTGGAGAGCCGGGTGCCAGTATTGTTTTAGGTCTTTTATTGGGGATGCGGGCAAGTATCCCGCAGGTGCTGATGGACGATTTTCAACGTTCGGGGTTAACGCATATTTTGGCTATTTCCGGCTATAATATCACCCTGCTGATTACTATTGTGGGTACTCTTCTCAAGGGTTTGGGTCGGCGTGTGCGGTTTGTGGCTACATGGTTCGCGATTTTTCTTTTTGCGCTTCTTACCGGGCTTTCAGCGAGTGTGGTGCGGGCATCGATTATGGGAGCTCTTATGGTTTTTGTTATTTTTCAAGGGCGTAAGACGGATGGGATGAATATTCTTTTACTGAGCGGCTTTTTGATGATCCTGGTAAGTCCAAGAATTTTGATATGGGATGTTTCGTTTCAGCTTTCGTTTGTTTCCACACTTGGGTTGATGCAATTGATGCCGTTGTTTGAGCCGTATGTGAAAAAGCTGCCCGCATTTTTGGGAGAAGGACTTTTGGTGACTATTGCGGCAACAATTTTTACAACTCCTATTGTGCTCTACCACTTTGGTGTCTTTTCGATCATTTCACCGTTGGCAAATGTGATCTTTTTGCCGTTGATTCCGTTGATTATGCTCTTTTCATTTTTTGCTTTGGTGTCCAGTTTTTTATGGCTGCCGATTGTGTGGTTCTGGCTTGGGGTGTGCTCAATTTTTTTGATGATCCTGATTGAAGGGGTTCATCTGGTGGCGCAAATTCCTTTTGCACTTGTAACAATCCCAGCTTTTCCCTGGTGGGCAGTGGGGCTTTACTATCTGTTTTTATTGAAGGTTATTGCTTCACGTACTCCCAAATTGGGGCGATATTCTGCTTCGCGTCACGAGGGTGTTTCTTAACCTCCTCCCAACTGGCAATGGGGAAAGCGTAGGAGATAATGCGTGCGCCAGGCTTGAGTTCTTTGCTGAGTTTTGGTTCCAGCTTGAGGAGTGTTTCTGGCAAAAGGTAGCAGAAAATAATGTCGGCGTCAGAAAGGTTTTTGTGTTTGAAATTGGCGAACTGTATTTTTGCTTTGGATCGCCATAAAAGTTGCCGGATTTTGGCAAAGATAAAGACGAAGGGAGAGAGTTCAAAGCCGGTGGCATTGGCTTCGTGTTTGTTGGCGGCCAGATAGACTACCCGTCCATCCCCGCATCCTATGTCGTAGACTTTGTCGCCTTTTTTTATTTTGCTGACTTTAAGCATCTTTTCTACTGCTCCCATTGGGGTTGGCACAAAGGGCGCGCCGTTGACCAGGGCGGCAAGTGTTGGGATGAGCAATGCCATGTAGGCAGTCAGCGTGTAGAGGTTGAATGGGGCGTTGCTCATGACGTAGAAGAGTGGCATGAGAATCAAGACTCCGCCGGCGATGATGATTGCGTCTTTGATCATACTTTATAGTAGTAAATAGTTGGGAGTCGATTTTTTTTGTCTTTTGGCCAGACTTTTTCGGGCTTCATGTTCTGGATTGAGAAAGTGTTGCTGTAAATACGTGTTCCTTTGCGGCACTCCTTCTGAACTTTTTCACCAATTTCTGTCATGGTTTCCGGTCCCAGGTAGCAGTAGATTAAATCTGCGTTGCTCAAGTTGGCATTCATAAAGTTTTTCATATGAATGCGAATGTTGGATTTGCGGAATAGATTTTTTATTTTGGTCAGACAGTAGGGAAGGAGAGCCTGTTCGTATCCGATGAGTTCTTTGTTGGTGTACTGATCGGCTTCAAAGAGGAAACGTCCGTCGCCAGATCCAAGATCGTATACCTGGTCATCTTTTTTAATATTGGCCAGTTTGGCGATATGTTTAATGACCCGTTTACTGCTGGGGACAAACGGCACTTTGAGAAGGAGGTTGCTTATGACTGTTGCAAAAATGATCGCTGTAAAGGCAATACAGGCCAGGAGGACAAGATATGTTGTGATGGTGGCGAGCAGGTCCATTAAGAGATCCATGTTTCTACAAAATGCTTCTGCTTATTGTAGCATAGATAAGCCGTTTTTACTATCTTGGTTTTGGTTATGCGGCCCGGAGTGAAACAGAGATGTCCTTTTTCTTCATTTCTTCTTCGAGGGCGATATTAAGCGCTTCTTCTTTTGAATCGTCGATTTTCAGTTTCTTTTTTGCGATCGACTTAATGATATTTTTAGTCTCTGTTTTCCTCTTTTGAAGATTTTTTTCGGCGTTTGTTGCATTGGACATAGTTCCATCAGTTTTGTGCGCAACGATGTTGTCCATTACTTGTCCATTAGCTATCTGTTTGGCAATTTGATTCTCTACTTTTAGCTCTTTGCTTGGATCGGAAAGGTCGCGGTATCCTTCATCGTTAAACCAAATCGCGTCTTCGGCTCTTCCATCAACAAGCATTTTGTTCTTGCCGGTTGCCTCTACAAGTTGCTTGTTTGCCTGTACTTCATCTTCGGTCATGTTCTTGTTTCTGTCTTCGAGTGACACCACTCCATGCTTGGCCTGAGATTTTTTAAGATTATCAGTAAGCTCTTCGGTCATGGCGTGCTGCTTTCTTCGTCTCATTACTCCTGAGTTGTTTGAGGCATCATTAATGGCCTGTTTCAGTCTGCTCTTTTCTGACTCGGTGAGTTGTTGCTCTCCCCCCTCTTCGTTTGTTTGTGCAGCTTTTTCTTGGGCTTTGTGCAGCTTTCCTTCTACAAATTGAAGACTCATGGCCGCGAGTTCGTCTTGTGGATCGATAGCCAGAATGTCCTGGTAGTGTTGAATGGCTTTTTCATAGTTTTGCTGCCTTGTAGCGCTGGAGGCGAGGGCCATAAGTTTCTCGATTTTTGCGTTGTCAGAGTCTTCTTTGGATTCAAGAGGCTGATGGTTTTGTTGCTCCGATTCCTGGGTTGGCATTTCCTCGGCAGTGTTTTTTTCTGTGATCTTTTTCTCTTTTTGTTCATCTGTTTTTTCACTCTTTTCATATTGGCTTAACTCTTCCATGCGCATGACACGTTCTGTGTGTGTGAGTTCAAAGAAGTCGATGTTCTTATCCTGAATCTCTTTTGGAAGAGCTTTAAACTGTTTCAGGAGTTTGATCCGGCGTTCACGATCTGGTTTGTAGATGACCAGTGTGGTCTGGAGTTCGTCGATTGACTGGTTTTCTGCTCGTTTTAGCGCGGCTTTGAGTGTCTTTTTGCTGATGATCTTTGTTGCGAGATCCTGTTCCAGTTTAGCCTTATATTCACCCATTAAATCCTGGCGTTCTTTGCTTTCGGATTGAGCGTTAATAAGTTCTGTTTTAATATTTTCTGCCAGCTCCTTTCTCTGTTCATAGGTTTCTCCATTGTAGAATTGGTCACGGAGTCGTTTGATTTCCCGGGGTGATTTGTACTGCTGTAGTTCATTTAGCGTTGTTTCAAATGGGTTCGAAACTTCGGTTTTTTGTTGTTGGATCTGTTTTTCAAGTCCTTTGAGGGCGCGGAATTTGTCACCACCGCTGATTTTATCACTTCGAACGTATGCTAAAGCTGAGGCCCGGTCTTTGGTTCCAATATGTTTGCGATCCGGGTGGTTATCCAGAATGTCTTCATACTCTTCTTCAAGGCGGACAATTAGTTTTTCATAATTTACTTGTCTTTCGGCAAATGTCATTTGGTCGATTTTGCCCCAAACTTGTTGATACTTTGATGGCAGTCGATCAAAAACTTCTTTATACCATTTTCGTTTTTCCAGATTCCCCGCAATTTGAGTCATGAGTTTTTGCTGATCTGTGGGGCTGGTGCAGTCAGCCATTTGGGCTTTAATCTCGGCTATTTCACTTTCGGCAAAAAGCTCTTTGTTTTCATCCAAAAGGCGTCCACATCCTTTTACATACATGAGCAGGCGAATTCGTTCGCTGCGACGCATGCGGGAAATAGTTTCCGGTGATACATAGCTGGCCAGCTCTTCAAATGTTTTTTGCTGCTCGGCCATGTATGAGGCGAATTCACCTAACAATTTTTCACGTTTGGCGTCGCTGGCTTCCAGGAACTCTTCTTTGTAGAGGGCTCGGGCGTCGCGTCCTGGTCTATTCACAAAAAGGTGGTCGTACTCTCGCTGTTCGACCATGCCAAAATATTTTTCGAGGGTTTTGTTGACGTTATCACGGTAAACCTCCACCTTGGTGCTGAGCATATTCAGTCCATCAATGGAGCTGGCTTTTAGTTCCTGTTGAAGTCGGGATTCAAACTCTTTTCGTTTTCCGGATTCACGATTTCCGCAGGCGTCATCAATGAGCGCTGTTATCTGTTCACGAAGATCACGAATCTTTTTGGCCTCTGCCAGTTCGATTCTATTTTTAGCCAGGTTGCTGATAGTTTCGGCCTCGAAGGCACTGGAACTTTCAAGTTTTCGAGCTCCCATAGAAAAGCATTAAAGGGTACAGGCTTATGCCATGGCCACCACTGGAGGTGGAATAATCTCTTCTGCTTGTGTTTTGGTTTCTTCGGTAAAAGGTAGTGAGTTTTGATTTTCGTTCAAGGGTTGTTGTTCACGTTTTGGCATTTGAACGGTGCTGATTTTATCCAGATAAATAATGCCGGATTCGTCGCTGCTCATTGTCTTCTCGCTGATCAGATCGTACACGCCGCGGGCGTTGAGCTGGTTCACTTTTTGTCCGGTTCGCGGGTCGATGAGATCGTACATGGCATCTTCTTCAACAGCTTTAATGAACTCTTTGGTCACGCCAACTTTCATTGAAAAGTGTGATTCATAGCTGAGAAACTCCAGGATGTCCGGATGATCCACATTTAAAATAGCGATGTCTGGTTTGTTTTTTCCTTCTTTATTGTCGATTGTCCTGAGTGCTTTGTCGAACAGTTTTAAAAATGAAACCGCTCCCTGAGAAGGTTTTTGGATTGAGGTGATAATGTCACCACGAGAGCGAATGTTTGAAAAACTGATGCTTACGCGTACTCCATCACGGTGTGAAAGTACTGCTTCTTTGAGAATATCGAAAATGCTTTCGAGGTTATCTTCGATGATAAGATTCTTGGTTTGTGAAGTGGTACTAGGAGTTGTTGTCATATTGGTTTTGATATACTAGGTATAGTGTTTTCTCGCCAAAGAAGGTTATCAAAAATGAGCCTAAAGTTAAAGGCTGTGAAGGAATTTTGAGTTGCGAAAATTCAGGTTTACTCGCCCACTATAGACCACTGGGATGTGCGTTTGATTTTTCCTTTGATGCTGAAGCCGGAAGCTTTCTTGTGTCCGCCGCCTCCAAAGTTTTGAGCGAGCGCGGAAACGTTTACATCATCGCGGCGGGTGCGGAAGGATCCTTTAATAGTGCCGTCTTCCTGACTGCTGAGATGTGTGGCGAAATTGCTGCCTTTGGTAGAGCTGACGTAATCGATGAGTCCGCTCAGGTCGTTGTGGGTTGCGTGAGTAGCTTTGAAATCGTCTTCGGTGACGGCTGCGACAGCTACGTTGCCAGAGGTGAGTTCCATGCTTTCGAGCGCCCGGCCCCAAAGTCGTAACTGGTTAATAGTTTTGTTTTGGTAGAGGGATTTGATGATAATCTCCTGATCGGCGCCTTTTACAAGGAGGTCGCTGGCCATTTCCAGAACAGCATCACAAGTGTTGGAGTGCATGAAGCTTCCAGTGTCGTAGTAGAGGCCGTAGAGGAGCAAGGTTGCAATGTAGGGAGTGATCTCAATGTTCCAATGCTGGAAAAGATGATAGATTACAAAAGTTGCTGATGCGGCTTTGTCCATAACCAGGTTGAGGGTGCCGTATCCTTCATTGGAAGGATGATGGTCAATATTGATGAAATTTTTTTCAACAATCTCTGGATATTTGAAAGGGAAGTTGGCCTGGCTGATGGATCCTGCATCCACGGCAATGAAAAGATCGTAGTCCCTGGGATTGAAATCGGTGACAAATGTTTGGATGTCGGGAACGATATGGTAGGTGTGTGGGACTTCATCTACACAGGCTGAAGTAACCTTTTTGCCCATGTCTTCAAGGATTTTTCTGAGCACAAGATTGCTGCCTAATGTGTCTGGATCCGGACCGCGATGAGATATAATGAGTACGTTTTTTGCCGCTTTAAGACTGGCAAAAATGGCGTCTGCAATGTCGGTCGGAATGGTCATAGACGAAAAAGCTAACAAGAGAGTAGCTTATATGAAAATATGTTCTGCCGCAAATTTTATGCCACCTTTGGAAAGATTTGGTCACCGCTTTCTTCGTCGAAGAGGATTACTGCCAGAGTTGGGCAGGCTTCGGCACCAAGTTTAATGGTTTCATCATCGGCTCCTTTGGGATCAAGAACAATAGCTTTACCTTCTTCATCCAGCTCAAATACTTCGGGAGCGATGGCCACACATGGGGCAGCGCCAATACAGAGGTCACGATCGATCTTAATTTTCATTTCTAGATGGGGTTCGTACTAATCAAGGTCTTTGGTCCAGACAACCTCAACTTCGCGGTCACCTTTCGACCATGTGATGTTCAGGTCTCCACCTTTATACGCGCTATCGAGTTTTTTGCCAAGTGTTACTGCCAGCTGATTTTTGCTGGTGAATACACCAATGTCCATTTCGTCGAGTCGGACAATGTTCACCACGCGGTTCATTGGGTCGCGTTCGCGGGCCATGTCATCGCTGTGGCGGATTGATCCCATGATCTCTTGTTTGTGTGCTTCGAAAAATGATCCTTTAATGTGAAGGACTCCTTCACAGGTTTGGTCTTCGAGCATTTGTGTGAGAGGAGATGTTCCTTCCTTAAAACTGTCAACCAGATCCGGGCGGAGTTCGCTCAATGGCTGCCAGTGTTTTTCCTGGTAAATCATTTCGGCGTCGATGTCGACGATGTTTTTCTTTGGTGATTTATCTTTGTGATCTTTGTTGGGATCGTGACGTCCTTCGTCGTGGTGTTGGAAATTTTGGTTTCCACTTTGGTTGTGATGATTCATGCGTTGCAGAGAAAAGAATTATTTTTTAACGTTGGCGAATAGTTCATTCGCTTTTTCCCAGTTAAGGTTTTTCATATAGTCCTCGATGTATGTTTTTCGGTCAGATCCGTAGTCGATGAAGTAGGCATGTTCATACATGTCGAGGACAACGATTGGCATTGCTCCCCAGATTCCTCCGTGGTTGTGCGCGTCGCAGAGGTAGTTGTGGAGTTTTCCGGTGTTGAAATCGTAAGCAAGAACTACCCATCCACGGGCCACCATGCCGGCTGCCTTAAAGTCTTCAAGCCATTTATCATATGACCCAAAATTTGCTTCAATCGCTGCAATTAGATCTCCGCTTGGTTGTCCCTCTCCTCCCAAAACACTGAAATAGTATTCATGAAGGACGACGCCATTTGCCGCGAAAGACTCTTCACGTTTAAGTTCTCCGTAGTCAGAGTAGGTTGCGTTGGCAGAAGCCCGGTCTACTGTTTGCAGTTTTTCTTCGATCTCATTCCGTTTGTTAACGTATCCTGTGTAGAGTTTGTCATGGTGAATTTGGATCGCTTTTTCAGAGATTCCAATCAACTGCTTGTTAAATGGAAGTGGTTTTGCTTCGTAAGCCATAGTTCTTCAAGTTACAGATTAGTCAGCAACAGAGTACGCAAATTGGGCTCTATTCGCAAGGGAGTATGTGGGGACTTGGTTGGTTATTCTCATCGCTCAGGCTTTTCATCTCCTATTGCATTATTGTCAAATCATGTTATTATATACTATGATGTTCGAATATAAGAATACAGACCTAACGCCGGAGAGAGCGCGAGCCGAATATCTTCATGAGATTGGCGGAATTCTTTTTATTGCTCAATCGCATATAGAGAACGGTGTTCTTGATGCTGAAGGGTTTCATGAAGATATTAGAAATATTCTTGAAGAGCTTGGACGGGAGCAAGCTGTTTGTTCGTTTGAAGAGTTTTATGCCGATTCACCTGAACTAATAGAGGCTCAGCCGCCTGCTTTCCTTGCTGCGACTCGTGCAATTTCAGAGGAGTTTTCTGCTCTTTTTCAGCAGGGGTTGTTGACCGAAGTGGATGTTAAGCGTTTAAAAGAACGTCTGGAGCAACTTAGCATGGATAAGTTTATTGAAATCATGGCGCCTGAAGTTGCGGCAACAACATATGTGAATGAAATGAGCGCTTTTTACTCTGTTGCAAAGGCCATGGTTGAACAGCGGAAAAAGGTTCGGCAGTTGGGTGTGGATGAGCATATTCTGGATTTTTTCGAAGGTCTTGATGATCGACTTATAATGCCTTTTTCTGAGCGCTTCCAAGATGAACCTGAGGTTTTTAAAACGATGCCACCAGAGTTTATTCAGGCTTTCGATGATCTTGCGGAGGAGTTGAATCTTCATTTTCGTGAAGGAACTTTGACTGAAGATATTGTGGTTCAGATTTTTGAACGGATGGAAGCAGTGAAAAAGCGTCTTATGGATCGCTCGTAATGTTTTGCAGATCTATGCCGTAAGTTGGAGTTCTGCGAGAACTTTTTCCTGAATGTGATTTTCAATGGAAACAATGTTTGATGAGGCTTCCTGGTCAGGCGTCCAGATGCTGGTGTTTTTGCGGACAACTTTTTCTGGCGCGAATCGTCTCAGAATAGCCAGCTCTTCTGGGGTTGGTTTTCCCCAATCGGCCTGGATACCAAGACATCCATATTTGCGGGCAAGTTCCATATCTTTTTTGGGATTGTCGCCAATAATGGCTACATGGTCGCGAATATAATCCGATAGATTTCCATGGGTTTCTTCAATGGCGTGGATGATTTTTTCCAATCGGGTGTCCGGTTTTTCCGCATCGAGTTCATAAACATTGAAAGGAACATTGTATTCGCCGGCAGCCTCTTTGGCCTTAATATGATCGGGTGCTTCGTTGTGTTTGTCGTGGAATTTGAGGGCGTATACATCGGTGATGTATTTGTGAAGCTTGGATCTTTTTAATCGGAGGCGAGCTTGTTGGGCAGGAGCATCGGTGACAATGTGATTGAGAATGTTATGTTTTCTGGTTGTTTGTAGAATTTTTCCAATTCCCCGATACATGCGGAAGTGTTTGGTGCGGGTGGATTTGAAAACGGCGTGGACGTTATCACGGAGCTGGTCGATCCGATTTTGATCCCAACCAAGATCTTGAAAAAAGCCCTGACGTTGAAGATCCTGAATGAGCCAGGGACTTTCAATGGTTCTGGTGCGGGTATAGTAATTTTTCATGCCCTGTTCCACGGCTTCAACCGATTTTCCGGTCTGACGGGCAATCTCTTCGGCCATGACTGGATACGCCTTTGCCGCATAACGGACCCAGTTCCAGATGGTGTTGTCGGCATCCCAAATGATCTCTTTGATTTCTGGCATTTTGTTTGCAGATTGCAATGGTTCAAGGCATCATACTAATCCAATGACCAATCTGTTTCAACAATCTGGTGACAATGTCTGGAATGAACCGCTGGCTCATGCGCTGCGGCCTGCCAGTTTGGACGAATTTTTTGGGCAGGAAGAGATTGTGGGGGAGCAGAAACTTTTGCGGCAATTAATTGCGGAGGACAATATTTCTTCGATGATTTTTTACGGGCCGCCGGGAACGGGGAAGACCACGTTGGCCAAGATTATTGCTGGTGCAACGCAGGCCGAGTTTGAACAGGTGAGTGCGGTGACGAGTGGTGTTCCGGAATTGCGGAAAGTGGTGGAGCGGGCGAAGTCCAAGAAGGAGATGGGTGCGAAAACGGTTTTGTTTGTGGATGAGATCCATCGTTTTAATAAGTCGCAGCAGGATGCGCTGTTGCCGCATGTGGAGGATGGGACGATTACGCTGATTGGAGCCACGACGGAGAATCCTTCTTTTGAGGTGAATTCGGCGCTGTTGTCGCGGTCGCAGGTTTTTGTTTTTAAGAGTCTGGATGATGAGGCGCTTGGTGGAATTTTGGATCGGGCGGTGAAGAAGGTGGCGGAGAAACTTGAGAGGAAGATGAGTCTGGATGAGAAAGGAAAAGATTTTTTAATCCAGTATGCCAATGGTGATGCTCGGTCACTTTTGAATACGTTTGAGGTGGTGGCGAAACTGGTGAAGAAGGAGAAAGTGACGTATGAGGATATTCAGAAAGTGTTGCAGCGGAAGAATCTGAGGTACGATAAAAAAGGGGAGGAGCACTACAATATTATTTCGGCGCTCCATAAGAGTATGCGGGATAGCGATCCTGATGGGGCGCTCTACTGGATGATGCGAATGTTGGAAGGTGGGGAGGATCCGCTTTATATAGCGCGGCGCTTGATCCGTTTTGCTTCAGAAGATATTGGGATGGCGGATCCGAATGCTTTGTCTGTTTGTGTGGCGGCGCAGCAGGCATGCCATTTTAATGGGATGCCGGAGTGTGACGTGAATTTGGGGCAGGCTGTGGTGTATTGCAGTATGGCTCCCAAGAGTAACGCTTTGTATAAGGGCGTGAAAGCTGCTCAATCGGACATTAAAAAAATGGGAAACTTAGAGGTTCCACTCCATATTCGCAACGCGCCAACCAAGTTGATGAAAGATTGGGGGTACGGAAAGGGATATCAGTACGCGCATAATCATGAAAATGCGCAGGTGGAACAGCAGCATTTGCCGGATGAACTTGAGGGCACTGTCTACTACGAACCGACTGATCGTGGAATTGAGGCCAGGATCAAAGAGCGCCTGGCAGCTTTGCGGCAAGGTATGAAATAGGGAACCTTTAGGCGTACTTGTCGAAGGTGATTTTCGAGTCGGACATTTTTTGGTAGAACTCCAGCTCTTTGTTGTGTTCCTGAGCGGTGTAGAAGATCATATCCAGACCATACCAGGCAGAAAACCATCCGGTTGGTTCAAAGAAAACGAGCATGACAGTTTCAGGATAAGTCCGTGTGTCCAGGTAGGCCAGAACGGTTGCCACAAACATGAGGGTTATTCCAATCAGGGCGGTGATGATTCCCCGGGTCAGTACTTTCTTTTTCTGGTTTTTTACTGCTTCGGTCTGATTCTTAAAGTATGTTTTTAGGTGCTCGGTGATGATTTTTTCGGTGGTGAGGTTTCGCTTATTCTCCGGGATAAGTAGCTTTATGTCGTAGGCGGTTGCTGTTCTGTCAGAGGTGATGTTTTTGGCTTGTTCCAGGAAATCTTCCGAGACGGTTCGGAGTGTGTAGATACGGGGATCGAAATTTGAAAAAATGTCATCGTAGCTGTCCAGCCAGATGCCGACTTTTGGGCCGTTAGGCTTGTTGATTTTGATTTTTTCTTTTTTTGCTGGACTCATACCAATTGATGAAATCCTTATATTATAGCTTAAAACGCTTATAAATGTAAGTCTCTTAAAAAAAGACTGGATGAGTTGTGAGATTGACGGTAGAGTTTTTTTTGATAGTATGCTCTCCTTTATTTTTAATAAAAGTTTTATGAAATCATCACTTTTTGAACAGGCTACTGAGAGAGTTGAGGATGTTGAGTTGAGGGCAGAAGAGGCTCGGGCTTCTGAACGGGGTGTGGCGGCGGCAGCGCATGGTATTGATCTTTGCCAGCTGGATACGACAAAAAGAGTGGAAAATGTGATTTCTTTTGAAGAAGAGCTTACTGATGAGGAGCTGGCAGAAAAAGCGATGAGAGCGGCTTTGAATGGGTTTTAGTTTTGATGACCACATCTTTTTACAAAGATTTTGAAGGGAAATTGTTGCAGTGGTACGCCGAACATGGGCGGGATTTGCCTTGGCGGAACACGAATGATCCTTATAGGATTTGGATATCTGAAGTGATGCTTCAACAGACGCAGGTAGAGCGCGTTCGCGATTACTATCGGCGTTTTTTGGAGCGGTTTCCCGATGCTTCAAGTCTGGCTAATGCTGATTGGGAAGATGTTTTGGAGCAGTGGCGTGGTCTTGGCTATTATCGGCGGGCGCGGGGGTTACATGGCGCGGCCAAGGGTATTTTGAATGAGTTGGATGGAGTTTTCCCGCGAGAGTTTGACGTTTTGGTGAAGTTGCCCGGAATAGGCGATTATACAGCCGGTGCGATCTGTGATTTTGCTTTTGGGCAGGATATTGCAGCGATCGATACAAATGTGGAGCAGGTTTTTGGTCATGTTTATAGGAAGGTTTGGGAAGATTTGAATCGATCCGAAAAAAAAGCATTTTTGGAGAGACATATTTCTGATGGGAATGGGGCGGCTTTTCACCATGCATTGATGGATGTTGGAACGGCATTAAAGGCTGGGGAATCTTGCCCATTTCATCATGAGAGTTGCAAAGGTATTGAGGTTCGAAGAAGAAAGCCGATTAAAAAGGTTTCAAAGAATGCGATAGCCGTGGTTGCCGGCCTGCTTATTCATGAAGGGAAGGTTTTGATCGCGCGGCGACGTCTTTGGGATAGTAATGGTGGAAAGTGGGAGTTTCCTGGTGGAAAAGTGGAGTCTGGAGAGGATAGGAGGGCGGCGTTAAAGCGTGAGATGATGGAGGAGTTAGGCGTTGAGGTTTCTGTGCGACCGCCTTTTCACCGATTGGAGGTTGAATTTGGTGGAAATGTTTATGATGCGACGTTTCACCGGTGTTCGCTTTTGTTGGGCGATCCGCAGCCATTGGCATCTGAAGAGATTGACTGGATAACAGCGGATGAGTTTGAGCAGTATGATTTTTTGGAAGGGAATAAGGTTTTGTTCCCAATTTTGCGCGAAAAGAAGGGGATGTGGCGAGTATGATATAATCCGCGTATGCCAAACGAAACATCAGAACTGGTACAAGAGCTTCGCAAGCAGAATGAGCTTCTGCAGAAGATTTATGATCTTCAGTTACGAACCAATAAACAGCAGAAGCATCGGGATTTGCTCGATATGGCTTTGAAGGTTTTGCCGTTCGTGATTGTTTTGATCCTTTTGGCTTATATTTACTGGCAGATGACAACATCGATCAATAACCTCACTACGCAAGTTACTGATATCCGCACAAATGTTGAGTCGACTTTTGGTCTTCTCACAAATCAGTTTTCTCAGATGAATGAGTATTTTTCGTCTTTGTTGTCGAATGTGAAGACAATGATTCCGGATTTTGGAAATGTTCCGGGCCTGATTCAGGAACAGTTTCTGAGTTCGTAGTTTTAAAAAGGTTTAAAAAAAGCGGATTGAAGTAATCCGTTTGAGTTGGTAGTCCCAGGGGGGATCGAACCCCCGTTTTCAGGATGAAAACCTGATGTCCTAACCACTAGACGATGGGACCGCGCAATTTCGCCAAAGCATTATATCGTTTGAGAGCCAGAAGTCTAGAGTTTTTTAGGCTTCCTCTTCGGATGGTGGTGGTGGATCAACGTAAATCGGGTTTTCTGGTTTAATCATATCCTGGACCAGATTGCTGTCTTCAATCTTGTTATAGGATTGCGCGTCGATGATTTCGTTAACAAGGTCGCGGTCCTGAAGGAGAAGATCGTCCTTTTTAAGTTGTTCCTGTTGGAGGACGTATCCTTTTTGGTTGGATTGGGTGGTGTTGAGCAGGTAGACGATGCTAATGAGCACGGTGAGAAAGAGGAGTGTTGCGATCAGCAAAGAGATACTCCTTTTAACCTGTAAGGAGAGAGTTTTTTTTTGTGGGATGATTTTCCCGCGGCGCCGTCTGATATCGAGTTCGAAATCCATAAATTAAAATCCGTATTCAGGAGGTAGTTGGCTCGGCTCTTCAACTGGTTGTTCTTCAGCAGATGTCGGGTCTTCTACAATTTCGTATTCGGTCATAATAACGCCGGCTCCAAGTGAAGCGATCTCTTCAAATGCGCCTGCGGTGAGGTCCAGATCCAGACCTGTTGGATAAGGGCCGCGGTCGTTAATTTTAACGTCTATTTGTTTACCGTTGGCGACGTTGGTGACCCGGATAATTGTTCCGAATGGAAGGTCTTTGTGGGCTGCTGTCATGGCGGCGTAGTCGAATTTTTCACCAGATGCTGTTCCCCAGTTTACACCCGCACTTCCGTACCATGTTGCCCGGGCAAAGGTTGATCCTTCTGCAGTTTTCATGATGCGATAGATCATTTTTACAAACTCTCCGCGGGTCATGAGTTCGTCGGCATGGAGTGCGCCATCGCTGCGGCTTTCCAGGAAGATTGTGCGGTTTTTGGAAACTTCTGCATAGGGAGCATACCATTCAGTTGTTGGAACATCGGTGTATGGCATGGCGGTTGCTTCTTCGGGAATGAATCCTCCTTCACGAATGAGAGCAATTTTAAGGCTTTCTGCTTTGTTGATAGTTTGTTCGGGATGGAACAGCCCGTCTGGGTATCCTTCAACCAGTCCATCCTCTTTGGCTTCCATAACGTAGGCGTAAAACCAATCGCTGCTGAGAACATCCGGGAAAAGTTCCGGGTCCGGGCTTGCCGGTTCCATTGTGGTTGTTCCTTCTTCAGGGAAAGCTCCCAAAAGGACTTTCAGGGCTTCGGCACGGTTAATGGATTGGTAGGGTTTGAATGTCCCATCTTCGTAGCCTTCAATGAGTCCCATCTCTTTTAAATATGAAACGGCTACAAAATACTCATTGCCTTCTTCAACATCGGGAAAAGGAGCCACTTCCTGTGCTGTGACAAAATGCGATGAAAATCCAATGGAGATCACTGCCACGAGCAAGGCAGCAAATGGTCTCTGGATCTTGTTGTATGCGATGGGGTTCATGGCCCTATTGGTTGGTAACTTTTGGCTTGATCGTCAAATAGCGGAAATCTCCTTCGCCTACTGATTCAGTTACTACGTCCTGGTAGTTTTTGGCCAGATGGAGGTGCACAACACGTCGGAAATATGGTGACATTGGGGGAAGCGACTGCGCTTCCTGATTTTGTCGTACAACTTCTGCTTTTCTTTCTGCAAGGTCGATCACGTTTTCTTCCTGTCGTTTGCGGTAATCGTCCACATCAACCATAACACTGAATTTTTCTTCCGGCTTCTTCTTCCAGAGAATGATTCTTAAAATGTTTTGGAGGGCGTGGATGTTTTCACCATGGTGTCCAATGAGCAGGCTTGGTTCCTCACTTTCAATGTTAATTCTATACATTCCATCTTCCTGTGCTTCGATCCGGACTTTTCTGAAAGGAGTAGAAAGTTTATTGAGAAGTTCTTCAACGGTTTCTTGGATCAGAATTTCCATGACGTGCAGAATTAAAGTATAGATAGATTATTTTTTGATAACCCTCACAGAGGAGGTTTCTTCCTGAACCTGGCGGTTCACCACAAACTGTTGGGCTATACCATACAGCGTGGAAGTGGACCAGTAAAGTCCAACACCGGCTGGTACGGAAGCAGTGAAAAGTGCGAGCATAACAGGCATAAAGTAAACCATCATTTGGTTGGCAACTTCCATTTCCGGAGCTTTTTTCTTCTTCTCTTTTTCTGGTGAGTCGGTGGCTGCTTTTTTCTTATTGCGGATCATGGCCAGCTTCATTTGTGAGAACTGCAATCCTCCAACAATAAGTGGAAGTACGTAGGTGTTTACTTGAGTCAGTTCAAGGATTCCCAGGAAGTTGGTGTTAATCGCTGAGAATGAAAAGTCTTTGAGTGGTTCGTAAAGAAGGTGGACGTTGTCCGGGCTTAGTCCGCTTCGAATCACATAGAAGATAGCGATAAGGAAGGGGAGTTGAATCAGGAGTGGCAAGCAGCTGCTTGCAGGATTCACCTTATGATCTTTCCACAGAGCCATAGTTTCCCGCGCCAGCGCTTCCTGATTATCTTTGTATTTTTCACGGAGCTTGTTGAGTTTTGGCTGAAGTTCCTGCATTTTGCGCTGAGACTTCATGGATCTGTGCGCAGGAATAAGCAAAATGGTACGAATAATAATCGTGAGGATGATGATTGCGAAACCGAGTTGGTTTCCCGGAAGAACGCTTGTTATATATATAAGAGCGTTGAAAATTGGTTGATAGAAACCAACAGTCCAAAGGAATGAGAACCATCCCTGTTCTTTGACTTCAAACTCGTTTGATTCGAAGATTTTGGATTTATCCGGGCTGTCCGGCACTTTAATATCGGCGGCAACCTTATAGGTTCCCAACTCGTTGAAGAGTTCGTAGTTCCATCCACTAAAGCTGACTGTTGCTTCTTGGCCGGGAGCAATGGTTGTGTCTGCCGCATCTTCACAGTCTTCTCGTGTAGCCTGAACTGTTTGCCATTCACCATTCACTTTTTTACTAACGGTGAGTGGCTCGTTTGGACAGTTATCTTCAATGATTGCTTCAAAGTCGGTGTTGTTTTTGACTTTTACGGTCACCAGTTCGTTCTGGCTTAGCTCTTTATTAACGCTTACGTCAAAGTCATTCCCGGAGGCGGGCTCCTGGTTTCCATTAAAGAAAAAATTGATGGTCATATAGACCAAGAGGAAAACGACGACGTACTGGAGAATATTGGCTGCTTTTTTCATGTGATCTTGCTCAGGATGCGATTGATTTCTTCTTGGAGCTCTTGAAACGACATCTCTTTCACACTGTTTCTTGTTATCAGCACCATATCGACCGGATCTTGAGGTTGCTCTGCGTGCTTGAGAGCTTCGTAAACTCTTCTTCTTAAATGGTTCCGATGAACGGCTTTTGGCTCTACTTTCGAGCTGACAACAACGGCAAATCGGCTTTGATTCCCGGATCCTCGTAAAAATTTGATGCTGAAGTGTTGATTCGCCTGTTTCTGACCTTTTTTGAGAATGTGTTCGACTCTGCTACGGCGGAGCCGGGTTTTATAAGAAAGCATGTATTAGTAAACCTTTCCTTTTGACTTAACGGTCAGTTGTTTGCGGCCTTTTTTTCGGCGTCGATTCAGCACTGCGCGTCCGGTTTTCGAAGCCATTCGCTTCAGAAAGCCATGTGTTCGTGCTCTTTTCCGTTTTTTGAGTTTGCCTTGCATAATATTTTTTAAAAGGGCCGTATGATTCTAGCCGTAAGGGTGTGATCTGTCAAAGCTTTATTTTCGTTGTTTTAATCCAACAACGCTGCCAAAAACTGCTCCAATGACTGCTCCAAATCCCATTCCCAGGAATGCTATGGCAGTTACCGGAGGATGAGTGCTAAAAGATTGTGGATCTGCTGATGCTACGATTCCGGCAATAAACCAGATGAGCAATCCAAGAATAAGTCCCAGAATAATCCCTGCAATTGAACCCATAAATCCACCAGTGATTACTTCTACCAGCATTTTGTTCTCTTTCATGGTCATCATATCGTTGTTCTTTTTAGCCATAACGCAAAAAGTTAGAAAGTATGGTTTTGCCTTCGGGAGTTCCAAAGGATTCTGGATGGAATTGTATACCAAAAAGGGGGTGGATGTCATGTTGAATGGCCTGAATGGTGTTGTCGTCCTGGGCACGGGCGGTAATGGTGAGTTCTGAGGGGAGCGATGTTTCGTCTATACAGAGTGAGTGATATCGCATAGCTGTAAAAGGATTTTTTATGTTTTGAAAAATACCTTCATTGTTGTGTTCAATGATGCTTTTTTTCCCGTGCATGATGGTTGGGGCAGTGATTATTTTTCCACCAAGTGCTTTGGCAATACCTTGATGTCCAAGGCATACCCCCAGAATTGGAAGTTTATTCATATATGTAAGAATGACTTGTTCGCAGACTCCAAAATCGTCAGGTTTTTCCACGGTTCCAGGTCCGGGGGAAATAACAATGTGAGATGGTTTTATGCTGTTGATTTTTTCAACAGAGATGGCGTCATTGGTGTGAACAACCGGATTGGCGTTCAACTCTCCAAAATATTGGGCCAGGTTATAGGTGAAGGAGTCGTAATTGTCGATGATGAGCGTTTTCATAACTTGTGTTTGGTGCAGATTTATAGTATTTTTGCTTGGAATTTACTGCAAGTTTTATGTCACTCCGTACACACCACGAATTTTTGTTTGTCGGAAGAGACGAAGGAAGTTTTGTCGAGAATTACGCATACGACATTGGCGAAGGTGGCGATAATAGCGGAAAAATCTATATTAATATAGAGATTCAGAATAATCCGGCTGAAGCCGAGGCTATTGGAGAAACCGTTTTTGATACTCTTCGGAAAGGTTTTTTTGCTGACTTGGAGAGGGATCCGTATGAGCGATTTGAGGAAGCTGTTCGTCTTGTGAATAAGGCGTTGCAGAAGATGAAGGAGGAAAAAGCTTCTGACTATTTGGGGAATTTGCATATTTTGATCGCCGCGATTGTGGATAATACACTTTATCTGACTCAGACCGGTGAGGCAGAGGCCTATCTTGTACGAAAGCGGCTTTGCAGTACAGTGAGTGAAGGTTTGGGGGAGGATGATGGGGCTGAATATTTCGCGAATATTGCCAGTGGAACTTTGGAGCCTGGGGATCTGGTGCTTTTGAGTTCAACCCGTTTGCTTCGATATGTGAGCAAGACCGATCTGGCCAAGATTTTGAGTGGGCGGAACCTGATTTCGTCTCTTGGTGAGTTGAAAGATTATATGATGACCGAAGTTTTGGGCCGTGTTGGATTTATTGGAGTTGGAATTGCTGAAGGCGCGCAAAAACTAACAGCAACGGAGAAAGGCCAGATTGAGGAACATCTTGAAAAAGAGGAGTCATATAGCAATGCTCCACGGCAAAGAAATGAGGGGGGCTCTGCTATGAAAGATGCGTTGAATCGATTGACTGGTTCTGTTGATGACCTTAGGCGGAGGGTTACAGCTCTTGCGTCGAGTCGCAAGGGTGGAGTGACAAGTCCGACTGTCCGGCAGGAAAGTGGAGGTCGATTGATTGCAGGATTTACAAAAGAGCAGATCATGGCTTTGATTATTGCCGGAATTTTGCTTTTAACACTGGTGGTATGGTGGCTTCGGGCCCAGGCGAGTGAACAGGAAAAGATTGAGAGTTTTGCGGCAACGTTGAATGAGGTTCAGGAGACTATCAGTTCTGCGGAAACAACTGGTCAGTTTAATAAAGATCAAGCTGGAGAGATGCTCATTCAGGCTGAAAGTAAAGCGATTGAGGTCTTGAACTCCGGGTACCATCGGGCAAAGGCTAATGAACTGCTTGAGCAGATTCAGGATGCGCGAAACCTCTTGGATGGTGTTGTTCATCCTGAGTATCGGGTTATTGCAAACCTTGCTGAAAAACGGGAAAACGTGAGCGCCCTGGGGCTTCTGGAGTTGAACGATATTCTTTATGCGTATGAATATAACGCTCTTTATCCAATTATTCTGGATCAGGTTCAGGATCCACTTACGATTGATGACAATGAAACGGTGATTGCGGGAACGGTTTATGATGAAGACGATTCACTCCTTTTCTACACCAAATCCGGAAAGGTAATGGAGTTTAAGGATAATCGGGTGACTTTTGTGGATACAACGGATGGCGCGTTTAAGAACGGTGTTGCGATCCACGCTTACAGCAACCGGTTCTACATTTTGGATCCGAGTGAAAATCAGATCTGGCGCTACACCCGACGGCGTGACAGTTTTGACAGCGGAGAGCCATATAACGTGAACGCGGATCTTCAGAATGGTGTAGATCTGGCGACAGATATCAACGTGTATGTTTTGAATAATGATGGGTATATCACCAAACTCTTTAGCGGAAACCGTGAAGATTTCCCAATTAAGAAAGAGCCGACCGATCCTGTAGAGAGTCCGACAAAGATTTACACCGAGGTGGATATGGGGGCGATTTATGTTCTTGAGCCAGCTAAGAAGCGCGTGCTCGTTTACTTTAAAGATGACCGGACTGGTGGTGCGACCTATACCCGCCAAATGGTATTTGATGATCTTGGCGATATTCGTGATATGTGGGTGGATAAAGACACGAATAAGATCTATCTCCTCGATGAAACGCAGGTTTACGAGGCGGCTTTGTAGTCGCATCATACATTTGTTTCGGAGAGGCTTCGCTCTTCGAGGCTGCACGATTGCTTCTCCAAGCTTTAAACCTCGGCTTCCAGTAGTTCGTGGATGAATTCAGCAATGTCGAGCGCGGCTTTTGGGTTGCTCTGTTTTGTGAGATAACGGTCGAAAGTTGAGCGGTTTTTGTTGATGTAGTCGATATGCTCGGCGATGTTGTCGCGTGATCCACATACAATTCCAAGGTGATATTTTTTGATAAGCTGGGCGTTTCCTTCTTCCTGCCCTGGAATCACAGAGGTGATAATCATTGGTTTGGCGGCGGCAATACATTCCATGATGGTTGCTCCACCGGCTTTGGTGACTACAATATCCGCAGCTTTAATGAAGTCAGACATTTTATTGGTCCATCCAATAATGCGAACGTTTTCTCTTCCTGATGTGATTTTTTCCAGTTTTGGTTTGTTCTTTGAGTCGCGTCCGGTAATGATTATCAGGTTTACGTGTGGATCAAACTCCATAATACTTTTAACGATTTTTTGGTTTTTGCGTGTTCCTTGTGAGGTCGGCAAAAAGAGGATCGTCTTCTTTTTAGGATTGAGTTTTAACTTCTTCAGGAAAGCTTTTTGGTCGATGTTTTCCATGAAATCCAGCTTCACCGGGAATCCCAATGTTTTGATCTTTTCCTCCTGTTCACCCAAATCAATGAGTGACTGTTTGGTGTCTTCGTTGGCCACGATGTAGTGGTCGGTATCGGCCAGGACCCAGCTGTTGTGGATGGTGATTGAATCGGTTACAACACTAATGAACTTGGCATCTTTGTTGTATTTTTTCCAGATATCAGCGGCCAGGTAGTTCCAGATTGGGAAGGTTGAGATGAGCAATGCCGGCTGTTTTTCTTCAAAAAATTTTTTGATTTTAGAGAGGACAAATGGATAGTTGATTTGGTTCAAGAGTTTGATGATCTGGACGTTTTTGTTGGAGCTTTCGTAGAGGAGTTTGTACATGTTTGGGGCGAACTTCACCGAACTTTCATAATATCTTTTTGAAAACGCGTTCATGGTGGAGCTGAGCAGTTCAACAAAGTCGATGATTTCAACATCGTAATCGTAGCCGTAGCGTTCCTGGATCGCTTCTTCAATCGCCGATGAGGCACTCATGTGGCCGTGGCCCATTTTGGCGCTGAGGATCAGAATTTTTTTCTGCGTCTTTTTAAAATTTTCAATGTCGGATTGGAGGCATCGCAACTTATCGACCAGGAGTTCTCTTTTAACTGAGGAGATATTGTTTTTACTTTGTTGAGATAAATCGAGCAAAGCAATCATGCTCACTACTCCTTCAATGGAAGATTTGAGCTGCATTTGCTCATCTTTTTTGAGTTTGCTAAAGGCTTTGGCCAGATTTGTGGTTACGTCGAAAGCCTCTTCCTGAAGCCGTCCGGCCAGGTTTGGATCGTTTTGTCTGGTATATTCGTGAAGGACTTGTTGAAGCGTTTCGAGCGCTTTTCTATAGACCGTTGTTTTTTGAAATGGGAGCATTTTTGCTTCAAAAATAGCGGATCTATTCTAGAGGTATCCGCCGTTTGACGCAAGTTTAATTTTGTTGTTTTGCTATAAAAGCTTGAGGGTTTGGCTGGCGATCTCTTTTTCTTCGTCGGCTGGGATGTTGAGGAGACTGACTTTACTCCCTTTCACACTGAAGATTGTTGTGTTTTTCCGGTTTTTTGTCGCATCCACTTTGACTCCAAGATGAGGGAGGTATTGGCAGATCTGAGCACGGATATAGCCTGAATTTTCACCGATCCCACCGGTGAAGGCAATGGCATCCAATCCCTGGAGAGAGGCTGTAAATGCCGCAATTTTTTGGGCTACTTTATAACAAAAAATATCGATAGCCAGTTGAGATTTTTTATTGGATTTACGTGTGACCAGCAGGTCGCGCATGTCGGAACTTTTACCTGTGAGTCCCAATAATCCAGACTGTTTATTGAGCAGGTTGTCTGCTTTTTCCGGTCCCAACTTTTGGGAGAGTTTTACGGCTATGGCTGGATCAATGTCGCCGCTACGGGTACCCATTGGAACACCTTCAAGAGGTGTGAATCCCATGGTGGTATCAATCGATTTTCCATTTTTGACTGCGGCGAGGCTGGATCCGTTTCCTAAATGACAGGTGACGAGCCGATCCGCTTTTCTCCCAAGAAGTTTTTTTGCAACTTTGCTCAGATAGAGGTGGCTGGTTCCGTGAAAACCGTATCGGCGGATGCCTTCCTTTTTGTAAAGGTCGTATGGAAGAGCATAGATAAAAGCTTTTTTGGGAAGGGTTTGATGAAAAGCTGTGTCGAAAATGGCGACTTGCGTAGCTTTTGGAAGGAGTTTTTTGCAGGCTTTGATTCCGGCCAGGTTTGGGGGATTGTGCAATGGCGCAAGCTTGCACAGTTTTTGAATCTCTTTTTGAACGGATGGAGTTATGCGTACAGGGGCGCTGTATTTTTCACCACCATGAACCACGCGATGCCCAACGGCTTTGATCTCTACCAAAGAGGTGACAAGTCCTTTTTTTTGGATGGATTCAAGGGCTTGTTTGACAGCTTTTTCATGGTTGGGGATCTGTCCTTTTTGTCCGATTCTTTCAATGTATCCGTCGCCAAGAGAGTCGAGCTTTTTGTTGAAAAGCTCATATTTAAGCGATGAAGATCCGGCGTTGATGACAAGGATTTTCATAGTTCAGATTCACAGGCGGTGATGGCGGTAAGGTCCACAATGTCCTGAGTGCTGCAGCCGCGGGAAAGGTCGTTTACGGGCTTGTTGAGTCCCTGAAGGATTGGGCCAATGGCTTTGGCTTTGGCGAGTCGTTCCACCAGTTTGTAAGCAATGTTGCCGGACTGGAGATCCGGGAAAATGAGGACGTTGGCGGTTCCGGCTATTTTGGATTCCGGGAATTTGCGTGCCGGCACTTCTGGAACCAATGCCGCGTCCACCTGCATTTCTCCTTCCACCATCAGCTCTGGAGCACGATCATTGATGATTTTGACTGCCTCTTTCACTTTTTGAATGTATGGATGGTCGTAGTGGGAGTTGGTGCCGTATGAAAGGAGCGCCACGCGGGGTTCGATACCAAACTTTTTGGCTGTTTCGGCGCTGTCGATGGCAATGTCCGCCAGGTCGTGAGAGTTGGGATCAATATTAAGGGCGCAATCGGCAAAGAGAATCAAACGATCCTCGAAAACCATGAAGAAAACACCTGAAACTTTGTGGAATTTCTCTTTGGTTTTAATGATTTGGAGTGCGGGACGATAGGTGTCGGCAGATGGTACGTTGGCTCCTGTTACCAATCCGTCGCCATCTCCGCATTGGACAACCATTACGGCAAAGTAGTTGATGTTGGCGATCCATTCTTTGGCTTTTTCCGGGGTCATGCCTTTTTTGCCACGGAGCTTGATGAGTTCTTGTTCGTATTTTTCCGTATAAGCCGGATCTTGCGGGTCGATAAATTCTGCTTTTGACCAGTCGATAGTAATGTTTTCCTTTTTACAGAGCTCTTTAATGGCATCCTCTTTGCCTAAGAGGACGGGGGTTGCCAATTTTTCTTCGATAATAATAGCAATGGCTCTGAGTGTGCGGGGATCCTGTGTTTCAGGAAAAACGATGCGCTTATTGAGTTCACGCGCCTTCTTTTTTATGTTTTCGAGGAATTCCATGGTACAGCTTTATTTTTGTTTATTATACCATTTTATGTGGAATTCTTCTAGTTAGCGGAGGCTGATCTTTTTAATGAGTTGGAGCAGATGCATCTTCACGATTACGTAGAACATGGTCCAGAGCGTTTGATCGTGGCTGACGAAAGTGACATGACCGTCGCGGATGGCTTTTAGCACAGATTCAACAGTTTTTTCTTTGGCTTCAATGGTGCTGAAGGTTTCGTCAAAGTAGGGGAGAAGGTGGTTGTCGCTTGTTCCGACAATGGTTTTTTCGTGTTTTTCAGCCATTGCTACGGCTTTTTCGTTGTATTTGTTGATGCGTTTTGAGTGGTACCAGCTGTATTCAATGGCGTCGAAAATGTCGATGTGTTCTTCCAGGTTTTTGTGGAGCGATATTGGTCCCGGATAGTATGGATGAGCCGCAATCATCAGGCATTCGGGATGGTTTTTTTTGTAGAGGCGAAGGTCGTTAAAGGTTTTGATTTTTTGAGCCTCTACATCCGCATTGAGGATGAGTACATGTTTTCGTTCGACACTTTTTTCAATAGCGGGAATAAGAAGAATGCGCTTTTCTTCGGCGTATTTGCGGAGATCCTCATTGAAGATGAAAACATTATGGCAGGGGATTTCCATGACTTCATAGCCGTGTTTGGCAGCGAAGTCGATTTTTTGCTTTTCGGTATGTTTGATATTTTCAACCGGGTCCTGTTTTGTGTGGACGTGGAGTTGTGCTTTCAGTTTCACGCTCATGCTGGTAAAAAAATACCACGCCCTGAATGTGGGGCGTGGCTTTGAAGTTGTTGGAAGGTTATTCCGCGAGTTTTTGAACGGCGTCTGCGGCGTCCTGCGCCTGTTGCATCTTTTCCTGTGCGTCGTTCATCATCTGTTCACCCTGTTGTTGAAGTTCTTGTGCCTGACGGTTTGCGTCGTTAATTCGTGATTGAGCTTCCTGTTGAAGTCGATCCGCTTCTGACTGTGCCTGGTTACATCCGGCAAAAGCTACAAGAGTTCCGAGGGTAAGAGCCAGAGAAAGAGTTTTTTTCATATTAGTGGGTTTCAGAGAAAAGATTTTTAAAGTCACCGTTAAATCCGGCGAGGAAATTGTGTATATCCAATACGTCGTTTTTGCTTACTTCTGGCGCATTAGTCGCTTGAATGTTGAGGCTTTTTTCGTTGTCGTTATCATCAACAACGGTCACATGAATGACCAGTTGATTCAGACAGTTGTAGCACGAAAAGTAAAAGAGTCCTTCATCACCATAGGTGCTGAGAACCTGAATTCCTTCCGGCTCGAATTTGCGCTCACATTGATTACACGGCACTACCTTTCGAAGATGTTTGATGATCTCTTTAAGTTGATTGAAGTGCATGTTGATAGGGTTAAGTACCACACCCTCTATAACTGCGCTCATGATGCCTTCGTTACAAAGGTTTGTAAAGAGTTTTCTTAGAGCTGCTCTTGCGTGATTTTTATTCGATTGAGGCTCTCATCTTTGCCGAGTGCCCAGAGCATTTCGAATGCTCCTGGTGAGAATTGTTCTCCGCTTAATACAGCCCGAAGTGGCCAGAGTACCTGTCCATTTTTAAGGCCTATTTCCTGAATAAGGTTGAGCATGAACTGCTGAAGCGCGCCCATGGTTTGCCAGTCTTCAAAGCCGGAAAGGGCTTTATGGCTTTCTTCCAGTGCCTGTTTGGCTGTGGCCTCATCCACTTTCATTTTTTCATTCATGATGAGTTCTTTTTCGGCTTGTTTGAAAGTGAAAAAGCATTTCAGGTTATCATGTGTTTCGTGTGGATTTTTAATGATTTTGTCTTCCAGAGTGACAAGGGCGCGTAGAAGAAGCTCTTTTTGTTCCATCCAACTGTCTTCAATCTGGTCTTTGCATTTTTCCAACAGTGCTTCTCCGCGTTTGCTCTGAAATTCGGCCTCTTTTTCTGATGAAGAGAAGGTGTAGACCTGTTCTTTGCGTTGGTTCATTTCAATTTTTACATCGGCATCGACCTCTTTGGCGACCTTTGCCATCTCCTGGTTGTGGATCTCTTTGCCCCAACGATAGTTGAACCAGTCCAGTTTTTCGGTATCGAAAATGGCACCGGATTTGTGAACCTGTTCCAGATCAAATCGTTCAATCAGCTCGTCCATGGTGTAGATTTCCTGTTCTTCGCCTTTTCCCGGATGCCATCCAAGCAGAGCAATAAAGTTCATAAGTGCCGGAATCAGGTATCCTTTTTCCAAATAGCTTTCCACGCTGACGTCGTTTTGGCGCTTTGATAGTTTGGTTTTGTCTTTGTTGAGGAGGAGGGGAATGTGAGCGAACTCGGGTTCGTTCCAGCCAAATGCCCGGTAGAGTAAAATGTGTTTTGGTGTGGATGGAAGCCATTCTTCTCCACGAATAACGTGGGTGATTTCCATGTGGTGGTCGTCGATAACATTAGCCAGGTGGTAGGTTGGAAAGTTGTCCGATTTCATGAGGACCTGGTCGTCGATGTTTTGAGTTTCAAAAACAACGGTTCCGCGAATGTGGTCTTTGAATCGGAGTTTTTCTCCGTGCGGAATTTTTTGGCGGATCACATGTTCTTCTCCGGCATCCAGTTTGGCTTTCACTTCTTCTGGGCTGAGTTTCGCGCAGGTCCGGTCGTACATTGGAGCCTGCTTTAATTCCATTTGGCGTTTGCGCATTTCGTCCAATCGCTCGGCTGTGCAGAAGCATGGGTAAGCAGCTCCTTTTTCCACCAATTCAGCGCAGTATTTTCGGTACATTTCTGTCCGTTCAGACTGGACGTAGGGAGCGAATGGTCCGCCTGCTTCCGGTCCTTCATCATGGTTGAGTCCCACGGATTTAAGGGTTTCTATCAGGTGTTCGGTCGCGCCTTCCACGTACCGTTTTTGGTCTGTATCTTCGATTCTTAAAAGGAACTGGCCGCCGTTGTGTTTGGCGTAGAGGTAGTTAAAAAGCGCGGTACGGAGCCCTCCAACGTGAAGGTAACCTGTTGGGGATGGGGCGAAGCGGGTTCGGATCATGATGTTCAATTGTTAAAACGGCTTTTATGGTAGCAGATTTTTGGTTTCCTTATAAAGGGAAAAGCGGACATTGCTGTCCGCTTGGTCCCGCCAAGTGTTAGGGTGGTGGTTGGAAAGGTGGTCGTTGATCCAGGATCATCTGACAGATCTCGGCGAACTTGGGATCGGCGGACTCGCGGGTTCGCCTTTCCAGCTCTTTGGGGAGTTCTGGATCGGGCCGAAGCCCGAGGACAACCATGGTGGTTATGTTCCAGATGCTGTCATCGACGATGAGAAGGTCGAGCAGCAACTTGGTGTAGATGGGTTCGGGCAAGGCTTTGTTGATGATCTCGGCCGAATCGCCGGGTTCATGGATGCTCAGGGTGATGGCTACGCGAAGGCAGTTCAGTTTTTCTTCCTGGTCTTTGGTCTCGCGCGCGAGCCCGAGGACATGCTCAAGATGGACAGGCATGGTCATAGTTTTCCTTTCGTTGGGACACCGGTTTGTTTTCGAGGGCGGGAAGTTCGCGTGGACGCTGCGGAGCAGATCCAAAAGAAATCTATCTCGAAAACAGACATATGTCCCAAAGCTGATTGTGAAAGAACGGTTGCATATTATTCATTTTTTATGGATAATTGTCAATTGTTGGGTTTGACATATTGCTGATAAATAGTGTTTTCAAAATAAGGGATTTCCTTTATAGTATTTACCAAGTCTTAAAGCGATAAAACTATGGCTCGACGCCGCAGGAGAACCACAGCCACGCGTAAGCGGAGCACGACAACCCGTCGACGGAAGAAAGCAATTAAGCTGGAGGTGAAGTCCGCAGTATTGAAGGAGATTTGGGGTGTGATTATGCTTGGATTCGGAGTGTTTACGCTCTTGAGTCTGAATAATAGTTTTGGGCTGATTGGTGAGTTTTGGATGGGGGTTCTTCAGCCGATTTTTGGTTGGGGTGTGCAGGTTTTGCCATTCCTTTTCTTTGGCGCGTCGTTCATGTTCTTCTTTAGTAAGAAGATGAGTTTTACGCTTTCACGCCTGTTGGGTCTTTTTATTATTACGGTTGCGGTGTTGAGTATTCTCCATCTGTATGTGCCGATGGATTCACTCTTTCTTGAAGCTCAGAATGGGAATTATGGAGGATACATTGGGTTTGTGATGAACTTTTTGTTTCAGGAGGTTTTGAAGGTTGGACAGATTGGAGCTGCCGCGGTCTTTTTGACACTGTTTCTGGTTGGAGTGCTTTTGGCGTTCGAGATCTCTTTGGGAGCGTTTATGTCTTTCCTGAAACCGGATATTAAGATCGTGCGAAAGCCCGCGAAGCGTGAACGTCCCGTGAAAAAGAAGAAGACCGATGAAGAGATTATGGAGGAGTTGGAAGATGAGGAGGAAGAGCCGACTGAGGCAGATTTTCAGCGTGAGAAGATGAAGATGCTGGATAGCAATGATGCTATTGAGATGGTTACGATTAAGCGTCCGGTTACCTCTGTGGCGTCTGACACTCCATCGGAACCGGTGGAAAAACAGATCCCTGTGAAAGAGACGGATTCGTTTGAAGCCAAGGAAGAGACGATTCTTGAAGACGACTTTACATGGGAGCCGCCGTCTTTGGATTTGTTGGCTCCGGCCAAGCCAAGCGCGGACATGGACGATGAAGTGTTGCATCAAAACGCGCTCACGATCCGGAATAAGTTGAAGCAGTTTGGGATTGAGGTAGAGATGAAAGAGGTGCATGTTGGGCCGACGGTTATCCAATACACGTTGCGGCCGAGTGAGGGGATCAAGCTTTCAAAAATTACGGGTTTAAAGAACGATCTGGCTTTGGCGCTCGCGGCGCAGGCTGTTCGTATTGAGGCGCCGATTCCAGGGAAGTCGCTGGTGGGAATTGAAGTGCCGAACGATCAGCGGAGTTCGGTGCATTTGCGTGAAATTCTGGAAAGTGAAGAGTATATGAATATTGATTCAAACCTGCGTGTGCCGCTTGGGCGCGATGTTTCCGGGAAACCAATCTGTGCGGATCTGGCTGCAATGCCTCACGTTTTGATTGCGGGTGCCACGGGTGCCGGTAAGTCTGTGGGGATGAACGCGTTCCTTTTGTCGCTGTTGTATCAAAACTCTCCGGCAGATCTAAAGTTGATTATGATCGATCCAAAACGGGTGGAACTCTCTTCTTATAATGGGATTCCACATTTGCTCACGCCGGTGATTACCGATCCGGAAAAGGCGGCGATTGCTTTGCGATGGGCGGTGGCGGAAATGAACCGTCGATATCAGCTGCTTTCTGACAAGCGGTTCCGTAACATTGCTGAATATAATGAGGCGGCGCTGGAGGCGGAAGTTTTGGGGGATGAAGAGTCGAAGATGCAAAAGATGCCGAAGATTGTGGTGGTGATCGATGAGTTGGCAGACCTGATGATGGCTGCCGGGAAAGAGGTGGAAGCGTCTATTTGCCGGATCGCGCAGATGGCGCGTGCGGTGGGAATCCATTTGATTATTGCTACACAAAGGCCGTCCGTGGATGTTATTACCGGTTTAATTAAGGCGAATGTGCCAACGCGTATCGCGTTCGCGGTGAGTAGCGCGGTGGACAGCCGAACGATTATTGATGGAGCTGGGGCGGAGGACCTGCTTGGAAAGGGAGACATGTTGTTCCTGCCGGGTGGGGTTTCTCAGCCGATGCGTGTGCAGGGTGTGCTGGTGAGTTCAAAAGAGATCGAGAAGGTGACCAATCATTTAAAAGTGATGTGTCCGCCAAACTATCTGGACGATATTATTTCGCCAAAGACCGCCAACAAGAAGTTGAACGGTTTGCCGCAAAGCGCGTTTGGAGATGAGGATGATGATCTGTATCAACAGGCGCTGACAGTGATTGTTGAAGAGCGAAAAGCGTCCGCGTCACTGCTGCAGAGGCGGTTGAAGCTGGGGGGTGCCAGGGGGGCGGGGGCGGGCCGAGGGGGCAGGGCTGGCTCGCAACCG
>CALMAI010000040.1 GCA_937858825.1 uncultured Candidatus Peregrinibacteria bacterium | reverse complement strand
AAGCTGAACGCCTGGCAAACCGGAAGGCGCCTTGGAATAAATTTGTTCTTTTTCTTTCAGTTGATGAGGAGCGTGATCTGTCGCGACAAGGTCAACCGTCCCATCTGCGATTCCTTCCCATAAAAGATGCTGATTCTCTTCTGTCCGCAACGGTGGATTTACTCGAACAAGTGTCCCGTATTGATCATAATCCTTTGAACTCAAAAAAAGATGATGAGGCGTCACATCCATTGTTATGTAGTCGGCATCTTTCTTGGCTTCACGAATCAACTCCAGCTCAGCTCCGGTGGAAACATGCGTAAAATGTACCCGGCGCTTATGTTTTTTCGCCAAAGCCAGAGCATCTTTCACTGCCTGTGCGGCACATTCCGGATCACGAATCTGGCTATGCACAGCAGGATCTTCCTCGCCTTCATGTTCAGCCATATGTTCACGAATACACGCCTCATTTTCAGCGTGCAAAACCAGCAAATGATCCGTCTTGGTCATGAAATCCTCCAACACTTTCAAATCATCCACCAGCAAGTTCCCAGTACTACTCCCCATATAAATCTTCACTCCGGCAATTCCCGTCATTTTCGCGACCTCTTCCACATTATCGTTGGTGGCACCAGCATAAAAACCATAGTTCACCATCGCATCTTTCCCAACCAAAGTCCGTTTTTCCTCCAAAAATTTTTGACTAATCGTAGGAGGATTCGTGTTCGGCATATCCAAAACCGATGTCACTCCCCCCGCTAACGCCGCCTTACTCCCATGCGTCCAATCCTCTTTTGTCTCTCCACCAGGAATCCGAAAATGCACATGCGCATCAATCGCACCCGGCAAAATAAACTTATCATGTGCATCAATCACCTGAATATCTTCGCTCTCCAGCGCCACCGCATCCACTGACCCATCCTCCACATGCACAATTTTTCCATCTTTCACAAAAACAGCCCCTTCAAAAATTTCGTCAGGCGTAACAATGTTTCCGTTTACAACAAACTGTTTCATAACCGTTAAAGTGATGCTCCCAAAACCAGCGACAGAAGCGCCATCCGCACTGCCACTCCGTTCCTCATCTGCCGGAAGTAAGCCGCGCCCGGCAACTCATCTACATTCAAAGATATCTCTCCAACCCGCGGTAACGGATGCATAATAGTCATCTCTGGATTCGACTGTTCCACCAGCTCCTTTGTCAAAATATACACATCTTTAAAACGATCATATTCAGCAGGATCAGTAAATCGTTCCTTTTGAATACGGGTCATATAGCAGACATCAGCATGCTTTAAAGCTCCCTCAAAATCTTCAGTTTCAGAAAATGAAACACCCTTCTCTGCCAGATCATTAGTCACTTCAGCCGGCATCTTCAGCTGATCCGGTGAAACCAAGATCAAATTCACATCATAATGAGCAAGCAAATAAGCCAATGAGTGCACAGTCCGCCCATACTTCAAATCTCCAACAATCGCGATCGTCAATCCATCAACCTTTCCACATTCATTATAAATCGTAAACAGATCCAAAAGCGCCTGGGTCGGATGTTCTCCCGCGCCATCACCAGCATTCAAAACCGGAATATCCACAGCCTCGGCCATTTCACGCGGCGCGCCCGGCTGACTGTGCCGCACAGCAATAACATCCGCGTAAGTTTCCACCACCCTCGCCGTATCACTCAACGTTTCCCCTTTTGCCAAAGAAGAACTCTCTATGCCCACAACAGAAACCACGCTCCCTCCAAGCCGCTGCATAGCTGACTCAAAAGACAGTTTTGTCCGCGTGGAAGGTTCATAAAAAAGCGAAGCCATCAGCTTCCCCTTCAAAATCTCGGTAGTCTTTTCTTTGTTGGCATAAGGCAAAAACCCTTCAGCAGTTGTCATCACTTTTTCGATCTCACTCTTGGAAAGTGATTTCGTACTCAACACATCCTGTCCAAAAAAATCGACCATACATTCAAATAAGTTACTCTTTATATACCCCAGATTTTCCCGTTTGACAAAAACAATCGCTTTTCTTTATTGTTCTCTCCTTTTTCAATCCACAATGGAAACAATAACACCCCCACTTGATGTCGTTCTCGCCGAGCACGCCGACCGAGGACTCCCAATCTCCACAGACGAAGATATCCGCATTCGCAAAATGGATCTTTTTGGAAAAGAGGATGATCTCACCCAGGAGGAAGAGGATATTCTTGCTCGCAATGTTAAACGATTCCTGGGGTTACATGACCTTCATCAGGGCAACCAAACACACACCCGAGCCGACGTTCAAATGGAATACTTCCAGCCAGTCTTCGAAAAACTTGCTGCAGAAGGAATTGAGTGCAGTATTCTTTTTAAAAACATAAATCCAACAAATAAAAGAGCTTTAATAGAAGAAGCATTCCGCATAAGTCGCGACGCCATTCTCATTATGGGAAGCGATCAATACGACAAGGCAACCATGAGACTTGAACGAAATCCAAGTCATGACATCGACCCCACAAGTATCGTAGAAGAAACCGCCAATGAAATTGCAGAATTTTACGCGGATGAAAGTATGAATCCAAACTTCTGGGAAGAGGGAAATCCATTAGCATGGGCCCGCGATTGTCTACTTTTGGCCAGCTACCCAGATGTGCTTCAAACACTAATGGAGTACCCCAGAGATTTTAAAAAAGTGCCAAGCGTTTATCACTTCATGCAAGAGTTACATGGAATTGATACCAAAACCCAGGTAGAGGTAGAGGCAGAGGTTGACGATCATCGACCACTGCTCATTACACCTGAACAGCTTGAAATGCTTCAAACCTTTGGCAAAGTTCTAGAAGGAATGGAGAATAACCCTTTGAACCGTTACGCAAAGATGGGATATAAAGCCCTCACAAATCCATCTCAAGGCACTTATATAAAAAGAGCACACAGATTTTTAAATACAATCATGAGCCAAATCCCCCAAGAGGGAAACGAATTTCAATATCAATTGGCACTCTGCGCTACAAACATCGCACAGTCCATAAGGGCCCAACGAAAATCGTCGCAATCAAAGGTTCTAGACGGCCTCCCCAACAAAATGGATATCTGTAATGTAATAGAAGCCGCAAAAAGGTTTGCTCACCTTGCCTTACTGAAAAATCCTTTTGAACGGGAGAGTGAAGAAGGCAAAAGGTATTCGCTCAAACCACAACCAAGCACACCAGACTTTTGGGTCTTCAGCATTTTTCGTGGGAACAACTTACTCCATAGACGTCTGGAAAATCCCACCTTTGACTTGAATCACGGTCTCACACAGACCGACCGAGAAATATTCAGTGAGCTCCTCGCAGAAAGAAAGGCACGTGAAGAAGAGATTATCCGAACCTTTCAAGTCCAGATTGGACAGGCAGGAGCAAACAAAGAATCAGCCGAGGCCGTACACACACTCTATATACTCGTTCACTTCCTTTGCCGCATCGCAGACGAACATCGAAAAAAAACCGTTTCTATTAACTCCATCACATCCGAGACATCAGCCGCAGCAAAAGATACTGTAGAGATATAAACTTTTCTTGATTCACGTCAGCCGCCCCGCTATAGTAAGCGAGAAATAACTCCCAAAAGTTGAAAAAAGGAAAACTCATCCTCCAAAGCGGTCACACCTTCGATGGATTTATTTTTGGTGCAGAGCAGTCCAGTGCCGGTGAGGTCGTTTTTTCAACAGGGATGGTTGGTTACCCGGAAAGTCTCACCGATCCTTCATACAAGGAACAGATTCTCACTTTTACATATCCACTCATTGGAAATTATGGAATTCCAGCCAACAGCAAAGACAAATATGGCCTGGGGAAAAACTTCGAAAGCAACAAGATCCAGGTAAGCGGAATTGTGGTAAGCGAATATTCAGAAAATTATAGCCACTGGCATGCCAAACAGAGTCTGAGCGAATGGCTCAAAAAAGCCGGCGTTCCAGGAATTACCGGCATCGACACCCGCGCGCTCACCAAACTCATCCGAACCAAAGGGTGCATGCCCGCAAAAATTGTAGTGGATGGAAAAAAGGATGTTGAACTCTACGATCCCAATGAACAAAATCTGGTCTCAAAAGTGTGCGTTAAAAAACCAATCAAATACGGACGAGGCAAAAAGAAAGTATTGATGGTGGATTGTGGAGTGAAGAACAACACTATCCGCCATTTTGTAGAACGCGGTGTTTCCGTGAAACGCGTGCCATGGAACTACGATTTCACCCAAAAGAGCGAAAAGTTCGACGGACTCTTTTTGTCCAACGGACCCGGCGATCCAGCCATGCTCACCGAACTCATCGATCGCATTAAAATAGTGATGGAACAGAAAAAACCAATCTGGGGAATTTGCCTGGGAAACCAACTTTTAGCCCACGCAGCCGGAGCAAAAACCTACAAACTCAAATTTGGAAACCGATCACAAAACCAACCATGCACCGACCAGGAAACCGGAAAATGCTACATGACCACCCAGAACCACAGCTTTGTTATTGATCCCAAAACCATCCCAGCCGGATGGAAAGTCTGGTTTAAAAACGAAAACGACCACACCGTTGAAGGAATCAAACACAAAACCCTTCCATTCAGTGCTGTCCAGTTCCACCCCGAAGCCTACCCAGGGCCAGTGGACACCGAATATCTGTTCGACCGTTTTGTTGAACAGCTCTAATTAAAAATGAAACAATTCATAATTTTTCTTCCATGAAAACCCTGCAAAAATTTGCTGTCGCAACATTGTGCGCAGTTTTCCTTATCCCCCTCGCAGGAGCACAATCAGCTCCAACTCCAGAGCAGATGCTCCCTGCCAACATTGACATCGTCGTCAGCGCAGACCTCACCCAACCAAATCCATTCACCCTGCTCATTGAAGCATGGGAAGAAGACATGGTTGGAAACAATGTCGTAACCATCACAGAAGATGGACCTGCCCCTGCAAGCGAAAACGACATCTTCTTCCGATTCCTGACTCAAAAACCATTCACCCTTGCCATGAACAACGTGGAAGCAACCGAAGAAGATCCATATCCAATGCCAGACATATACCTCTTTGGAGATCTGAGTGATCAGGATTTTGAAGACCTGCTTGCCTCAAGAATTTACCAAGCTGAAGAACCAACCAGCTCCGACTACAATGGCACAACAATCCATCAAGTCTCTTCAGACATGTATATTTTCCAATACCTCGACATCGACGTTATCACCACCTCACTCGAATCCGCGCAAACACTCATCGACACATATGAAAACAATGGAGATTCATTGAGCAAAACAGAATTCTGGCAAAACAGCGAAGATCACATAACCATCGACGGATTCGTAAGCATGTACATGGATCCAACCTTTGCCTCACAGGACCTTCAAACTCAGGGGATTTTTGAAGAACTTGGTTTGAACGAGGCATTCATTGGGCTGATAACAGGAGAAAGATTCCAATTCGGACAAACCGAAGATGGATTTGATTTCCAGATGTACATAGAAGGAGACCAGGACAAACTTGAAGAGTTGGATATGGAGTTCGACAAATACAACTTCACACCATCACTCTACAAAACCATCAGCGGAAACAACATCATTCTCTATACAGAAAATAGCGGTGCCGACGAGTGGAAAGAAAATTTTCTTAAATCATTTTCCCCTGATTCAGAAGTCATGGACCTCTACAATGAAATGGTCAGCTCAGTAGAAGAAGAAACCGGTATCAACATCGACGAAGACCTCTTCCCATATTTTGGCGGAAAAAATATGATCGCCGTACACAACAGTGAACAACTCTTCCCTGCTGTCACCGCTGTATTCGAAAGTAACAGCGGATTCAAAGACACTTTAAACGAATTGAACGACGCCATTGCAGACGCAAATCTGGACAACAGCAGCTACCAACAACAACTTCACCTTATCTCCGGACAGTACTTTGTCCACCACATGATGAAAGATACGGAACTGGGAGATATTGATCTCTGGCTTGGGATGACCAGCGACAACCTTTTTGTCATTTCAACCCATCACGAACTCAACGCCATCTTCCGTGCAGCTGGAAACATGACTCTCAATGAAGGATTTGCAAAAAACTTTGAAGGACCACAAGACAACACCGCCAGCCTCTTCTACATGGACTTCGAAAACCTTGCCGACTACGTTGCTTACGGCATGACCGAACAAGGAGCAAGCGAGCAGGAACTTCAGGAAGTAGCCGACATGGCCGCACCATGGCACAACCTTTACATCATCAGCTTTGCCGACGGAAACCAGTCATGGGCCAACGGAAGCCTTGGAGTAAACCATGAACTCCTTGCTCAGGTCGACTGGGAAGACCTCTTTTCTGGACCATCATACGTTTATGATGATTACCCCGATGAAATTTCATTCCCAATAGAACCAACCTTCCCGAACCGCCTTTTCTGCGACGTTCACGTAGACGACTGGTTCTACACCTATGTCACAAACCTTTCTGACATGGACATTGTCAGTGGATATACCGACGGATGCTTCCGCCCAAACGATCCTGTTACCCGCGCGGAGTTTGTAAAAATGTTCATAGCAGGATTAGAAGCGATTGATTGGGAAATAAGCCCGGTTGTGACTTCAACACCAGCTTTCTTCAGCGATGTAAGCAAT
>CALMAI010000039.1 GCA_937858825.1 uncultured Candidatus Peregrinibacteria bacterium | reverse complement strand
GTCAGTCTCACAGTTAAGCTCTCTTGTGCGATTCCACTATCAATCTGATTTCCATCCAGATCTAGAGAACCTTTGCACGCCTCCGTTACTCTTTAGGAGGCAACCGCCCCAGTCAAACTACCCACCAAACACTGTCCATATAGTGGATTAACACTGCATGTTAGAGGCAAAGTATATCAAGGATGGTATCTCAAGGATGACTCCACACCCGCCAGAGCGGGGCTTCATAGTCTCCCATCTATCCTGCGCATGATATACCTCGACTCAATGTCAAGCTGTAGTAAAGGTGCACGGGGTCTTTTCGTCCTACCATGGTTAATTGGCATTTTTACCAATAATGTAATTTCACCGGGTCTTGCGCCGAGACAGTCTCCACACCATTACGCCATTCGTGCGGGTCAGAACTTACCTGACAAGGAATTTCGCTACCTTAGGACCGTTATAGTTACGGCCGCCGTTCACCAGGGCTTAGATTCAGAGCGTGAACCCCTCCTCGTGACCTTCTGGCACTGGGCAGGCGTCAGCCCCTATACTTATCCTTACGGATTTGCAGAGACCTGTGTTTTTGGTAAACAGTTGCGTGGAGTCTTTTACTGAGGCCGAATACGTCACATACGAGATGTTAGTAGACGGCAAGGTTTATCCCGAAGTTACACCTGCTGTATTGCCGAGTTCCTTAGCGCAAGTTATCCCGATCACCTTAGTATTCTCAACCTACCCACCAGCGTTGGTTTGCGGTACGGAAACCTCATATTCTCGCTACCGAGGATTTTCTTGTCACCAGAAGTCATTGGAATCGCTCTCCTTGCGGAAAGTATTTTACATAGTACCTCGCGAACTCTAGCGGATTTGCCTACTAAAGCATAAGCTTAATACTTGTACGTGAATTCATTAACACGCTCCAATTATCCCGATGCGTCCCCCCTGAGCTAGCGCCATAGCCGCGCATTCGTCACCCGCATTATGACCGAAGTCATAATTTGGCCTCAGAAATTGCAAACTATTTTGCTTGGACGAATATAAGGTTGTACAGGAATATTAACCTGTTATCCATCAGCTACGCCTTTCGGCCTCGCCTTAGGACCGACTAACCCCAAGTCGATTAACGTTGCTTGGGAAACCTTGGGTTTTCGGTGTTCCGATTTTTCATCGAAATTAAAACGTTACTCATACCATCATTTTCACTTCTTATCGCTCCACCAGACTTCACAATCTGACTTCGCAGCAATAAGAACGCTCCCCTACCGCATATAATAGCCGAAGCTACTACATACCCGCGTCTTCGGTTAGAACCTTGAGCCCCGTTGAATTTTCGGCGCGGAATCACATAGACCAGTGAGCTGTTACGCTTTCTTTAAAGGATGGCTGCTTCTAAGCCAACCTCCTGGTTGTATAAGTAATTCCACATCCTTTACCACTTAGATTCTATTAGGGACCTTAGACGACGGTCTGGGCTGTTCCCCTCGCGTCCGTGGCACTTAGCTGTCACGGACTGACTCCATTGAAAGAGTCCCTCAGTATTCGAAGTTTATCTAGGTTTGGTAGACTTATTTCGCCCCCTAGCCTAAACAGAGCTCTACCCCTGAGGGATTTAACAAAAGGCTAGTCCAAAAACTATTTCGGGGAGAACCAGCTATCTCCGAGTTCGATAGAAATTTCATCACTACCCACAGATCATCACCGCATCTTGCAACATGCGTGTGTTCGGCCCTCCATTCATCGCTAGATGAACTTCAGCCTGTCCATGGGTAGCTCACCCGGTTTCGGGTCTAGTGCATGACACTTTGGTCGCCCTATTCAGGCTCGCTTTCACTATGGCTTCGGGTATCACTCCCTTAACCTAACGCGCCATACAGCTAACTCGATGGTCCGTTCTCCAATAAGTACGTGGTCACACCGAAGTGCTCCCACTCGTTGTATGCATAGAATTTCAGGTTCTATTTCATTCCCCTCACCGGGGTGCTTTTCACCTTTCCCTCGCGGTACTAGTTCACTATTGATCACCAAACCTATTGAGCCTTGGAAGGTGGTCCTCCCAGATTCAAGCCGGATTTCACGTGTCCGACCCTACTTAGGAAATCGCATCAACGCATTGAACTATTTTCGTTTACAGGACTGTTACCTGCTATGGTGGGTCTTTCCAGACTCCTTCAACTAATAGAACAATACATTGTCAAGACTTACAGTTCTTGAGCAGCGCTCCTACAACCCCTCTTGTGAAACGGCTGTAACCTATCACGCACAAGAGGTTTAGGCTGGTCCCATTTCGCTCGCCGCTACTTTGGGAATCGCGGTTGCTTTCTTCTCCTCAGGTACTGAGATGTTTCAGTTCCCTGAGTAATCCCCCTCTTACGAGGGTCATTGGACATTACTCCAATGGGGTTTCCCCATTCGGAAATCTCCGAGTCAAAGCTTACTTAGCAGCTCGTCGAAGCTTATCGCAGCTAGTCACGTCCTTCATCGAAGTTTGGTGTCGAGGCATCCATTCTATGCACTTGAGTAACTTATATAACTTACCTTTTACTAGCTATGAGCAAAAACTCATAACTGAGCAAAGTTGTATACATGTGTTCGTTTTATAACTTGTTTTTTTTACTACAGTAAAAATTACATTATGTATCAATCTGATTTTCAATGAACAAAAAAGAGTGTGCTTGGTGCACACTCCAAAGTCTTATATCCAGCCAGAAGCAATCACGGCTTCCAGCCTATAAAACTCAAGAATATGCACGGTTTGTTGAGCTGAGATTTCGTAATAAAAAAGCGTTAACGAATCCAAAGCCACTGAATTATAAGCAGACGCCCTAGTGAAGTCAAGAAAAAATTATTTATTTTTTCCCCTATGTTTAGCGGAAAAACACACCAATAGTTCCAGCAGCCAAATCTTGCAGTGATCCAAACGCATACATAATAGAAAGAATCGTAACAGCAAGACCAATAAGAATGAAAAGATTATAGGTTCCTCCAGACCCCAGATACTGTTCAGCCCAGGCAACATCACCAGTCAATTGTTTCAGCTTATACCGGTAGATCATAATCAAGAACCCAAGCGGCACACCTAAAATGAATGCAAGAACTCTATCCATATCCTTATTATAACAAAATTCTTACCAACCTAAATAGCGAAGTGCCCACAAAGCATTCTCCTGATCGGTGAACTCCCCTGCTTCAACTTGCTGAATAAACTCTTCCTTTGATTTAAGAATCACTTCAATGAACTCATTCCCATCATGATTCGTCTCAGCAACCTTTTTACAGTTGAGCGCAATAAAGCAATATTTTATTTTTGGAGAATAAGCACTTATATAGGTACGACCCAAGAAGTGCATTTCACCTTTATACCCAGTCTCTTCAAGAAGCTCTCTCTCTGCCGCCGCCATTGGATCTTCCCCTTCATCCATCAAACCACCCGGACTCTCATCAATTATTACGCCCGGCCCCGGTCGATACTCACGCGCCATAATAAATTGCTCATCAGAAGTCAGAGCCACAACTGTTGCAACATGCTGCTTTGTTCCATGAATAAAATAGTCAGCCTCATTCCCTCCAGGCATAAGGTAGCGATGCTTCTCCAGACGAGCATACTGATTTTGAAAAACAACCTCTTCGCTTAAACGTTTCCAAGGTTTCATAGATTGCTGTTAATTCATGGTGGGCATGGGAGGACTTGAACCTCCGACCTCGTCATTATCAGTGACGCGCTCTAACCAGCTGAGCTACACGCCCTCAAACAAAATTTCCAAAGAAATTTATCTCACTTCTTATAAGTGAAGATTTTCTTTGGTGGAGCCTAGGAGAGTCGAACTCCTGACCTCCTCGGTGCAAACGAGGCGCTCTACCAGCTGAGCTAAGGCCCCACAAAGGCAAAAGGCATTATATATACTCACCACTTTTTTGCAAGAAATTTAGCAAAACAAATTTGGTGGAGCCTAGGAGGATCGAACTCCTGACCTCGCCCATGCCATGGGCGCGCTCTACCAGCTGAGCTAAGGCCCCACAAAACAAACTGATTATACTTATCAACTCCTCTTTTTCAAATGAAATAAACCTGAAAAAGAGCATCATGCGTTCGTTCGACACATTTTCTATGCTACGATGAAAAATCGTAACACATATTTGAACCATGACTCTTTATAAAACTCCTCACGGCAGCTATCCAGAAAAAATGAAACCAGTTATTGAAGCAATAACAGAACTCATAAATGAGCCATCAACAACAGCACCTTGCAAAACAGCTTTCTATGACAAGCTCTCGCTGATTGCAATTTCTGAAATAGTTCACAAAAACGTTCACCAGGAAGCAAGCAGAATTATGGGCGCACTCTGGGAAATTGCCGAATCCAAAGAAAATTCATTTGTAGAGAAGGTCAATCAAATCCAAAAAGAAATAGATAATCTGGATCCACAGGTGGGACTTGTAAAAGTAATGATCGCCACCCGTTTTATGCTTCAAAGACATCTTCAAAAAAGTTCCGCCACTCCCGATCCCATCGCTCTTTCACTCTTCAATCCTGAAACACAAAATCCTGAATCTATTTATAGGTACGCTCTTCTTGCCTGGCAGATTTTCAGAGAGGACCCCTTTAACCACCAGGCGGGAGAACACATTGTTCTGGCTAGCGATCTTTTAGGGACTATTGTCCACATAGATCCTCGATATAAAACGCTTCAAAGAAAAATAGATGACTTTTCACTTCAGCAACAGTCAGCAGAATAAAAAAAACAGTCGGATTATGACTGTTTTCTGAATCCTAACATCCAGTGTGTAATAGAGAATGTGCCCGACTTTGCCCGAAAGCAAAGCCTCGACCTTGGATCACACAAGGTTTTGTGCGTCCCAAGACTCCTAGAAAGGAGGTGATCCATCCGCAGGTTCTCCTACGGATACCTTGTTACGACTTCGTCCCAATCAATGGTTTCACCTTCGGACCCCGCTTAATTAGCTAAGGGTACTTCGGGCGCCCCCATCTTTCATGACGTGACGGGCGGTGAGTACAAGACCCAGGAACATATTCACCGCACCATGGCTGATATGCGGTTACTAGCGATTCCAACTTCATGAGGGCGAGTTGCAGCCCTCAATCCGAACTTGGACCAGTTTTGGGGATTAGCTCCGGATTGCTCCTTGGCAGCCCACTGTACTGGCCATTGTAGCACCTGTGTCGCCCTGGACATAAGGGCCATGCTGATTTGACGTCATCCTTACCTTCCTCCGATTTAGAACCGGCAGTCTCGCAAGAAATATGCAACTTGCGACAAGGGTTGCGCTCGTTCACGGACTTAACCGAACACCTCACGGCACGAGCTGACGACAGCCATGCAGCACCTGTCACCGAGTTCCTAACGGCACAATCACCTTTCGGCGATCTTCTCGGGATGTCAAGCCCAGGTAAGGTTCCTCGCTTATTGTCGAATTAAACCAGATGCTCCACCGCTTGTGTGGGTCCCCGTCTATTCCTTTGAGTTTTAGCCTTGCGGCCGTACTACCCAGGCGGAGTACTTAATGCGTTAGCGTCGGCACTGAGGGGGTCGAATCCCTCAACACCTAGTACTCATCGTTTACGGCGTGGACTACCGGGGTATCTAATCCCGTTCGCTCCCCACGCTTTCGTCCATGAGCGTCAGAACAGGTCCAGCGAGCTGCCTTCGCTTTTGGTATTCCTCTGCATATCTACGGATATTACCCCTACATGCAGAATTCTACTCGCCTCTACCTGTCTCTAGTCTACCAGTATCGGATACCGTGTCTGAGTTGAGCTCAGAGCTTTAACATCTGACTTAATAGACCGCCTGCGGACGCTTTACGCCCAATAATTCCGGATAACGCTTGCATCCTACGTCTTACCGCGGCTGCTGGCACGTAGTTAGCCGATGCTTATTCCTGAGGTACCGTCAGAATTCTTCCCTCAGAAAAGGAGTTTACAATCTTACGACCTTCATCCCCCACGCGGTGTTGCTCCGTCAGACTTTCGTCCATTGCGGAAGATTCCTCACTGCTGCCTCCCGTAGGAGTATGGACCGTGTCTCAGTTCCATTGTGACTGATCATCCTCTCAGACCAGCTACCCGTCATAGCCTTGGTAAGCCATTACCTCACCAACAAGCTGATAGGCCGCAGGTTCCTCCCAAAGCGCAAAAGCTTTACTCTTACGAGACCATCCGGTATTAGACCTCATTTCTGAGGCTTATCCCTGACTTTGGGGCAGATCCCAACGTGTTACTCACCCGTCTGCCGCTCCCTAAAAGGGCGCTCGACTTGCATGTGTTATGCACACCGCCAGCGTTAATCCTGAGCTAGGATCAAACTCTTCAAATAAAAGTGTTTGATTCTTTCTCTTGGATAGAAAAAGAAAATTTTTAACTTCAAAGTTAATATACTAGGGCACTTTCTCTATTACACACTAGATGTTAAAGATCGTGTCGGCCGTTTGAAAGCCGCAAATGTGATGCAAATAATTCGTAAGCAACCACATGTTAATGAAGCCACTTGGCTATACAGCACAAATAGCAGATGAATTCTAGGTGCTGACCTTTGGAAAGTCAACACCATTTTCTTAAAAAATATGATATAATGAGAAATGCAATTTCATAAACAAATATCATGATTCCAAAGAACACACAGGGAGGCTCTCAGCACGATCCAATTACGGATAGCATCCTCATTCCAACTGTCATTGAAAAAACACACGCGGGTGAAAGAGCCTACGATATCTATTCACGACTCTTAAAAGATCGGATTGTTTTTCTGGGGAGTGCCATTAATGACACCGTTGCCAACAACATCATTGCTCAGCTGCTCTTCCTTGAAAGTGAGGATCCAAAAAAAGACATCACTCTCTACGTTCACAGTCCAGGTGGACATGTAACAGCAGGACTCGCCATCTATGACACCATGCAGCTCATTAAGCCTGACGTTTCAACTGTCTGTGTTGGACTCGCAGCTTCCATGGGCGCGGTTCTCCTGGCTGGAGGTGCAAAAGGAAAACGTTTCGCACTACCAAATGCAGAGGTGATGATTCACCAGCCGCTTGGAGGAATTCAGGGACAGGCTTCTGACATTTCGATCCATGCCGATCACATTATTAAGACCAAATATCGCCTTAATAAAATCCTTGCAGATCACTCAAAGAAACCGCTGAAGACCGTTGAAAAAGACACCGATCGCGACAACTTCATGTCAGCCGAAGAGGCCATGAAGTATGGATTGATCGATAAAGTAATCGCTCAACACAAGTAAAATCCAAAACTGAAAGGAGCGCGCTATTTCTTCCTGGCGCGCTTTTTTTCTACGTAAGAAACGGCAAAGTCCACAATCTTTCCTGGAACATCAACCTTTGTAACCTTCATCAAGCCCCGAAAGCCAGGGTTCGCATTCACTTCCATAACCAATGAACCTTTATCCGTTCTCAGAATATCAACTCCTCCTATTTCCAGCCGTAAAGCTTTCACCGCTTTCACAGCCATTTTCTTTTCTTTATCAGTCAGTTCCGCCGCCGTCGCTTTCCCTCCAAGATTCAAATTCGACCGGAACTCTCCCTTTTTTGCTGTCCGCTTCATAGCCGCCACAACCTCATCTCCAACAACCAAAGCTCTATAATCAACACCTTTAGCCTCAAGGACATATTCCTGAATCATCAACACATTCGACTGAATACTATCCAGCAGCATGCCAAGCGCTGAATGCAAAGAGCGTCGACTCTCCACAATCACCACACCAGACCCAAATGTTCCAAATGGTGTTTTCAAAATAACCGGATACCCACCAATCGCGTCAATCGCCGCGTCCAGATAATCAAATTTTCGTACAACCACTGTCTTCACGACAGGAATCCCCTTCTTCGACAGAATCTGCATTGTTCGCAGCTTATTCTTAGCATTCAGAATTGGCATATATCTATTAATCACAGGCACTTTATTCAGCTGGAACTGCTTAATAATCGAAACCTCCAAATCTAAACCATAAATAAGACCAACCCGGGGGATAATGACATCACACCCTTCAAACTTTTCGTTCCGCTCAAAAACCTCATACTTTCTCCCATGAAAATAAAGCTGATACTCATTTGGATTGATCATCAGACACTCATGTCCGGCTTTTTCAATCGCCTCTTTTAAAAGTTTTGTCTCTTTTTTTTGAGACGACCGATATCCATATCCTTCCAAAACTTTACTAAAATCGAGAATTCCTATTTTCATGATTGAGATTTTTTATATTTATCGATCGAATACTTCAAGAGAGCAGTGGGAACATCCACCGATGACACAGAGTTGATCCCGGCCAAACCTGGATTCGAATTCACCTCAATAACTACAGGACCTTTTGAGCTTCGCATAATGTCCACTCCAGAATAATCCAGCCCTAAAAGTTTTGTGGATCGGATGGCAATCTTCTTTTCTTCGGGCGTCAATTCCACCTCTTCAAAATCCCCACCCTGGTGAACGTTTGATCGAAACTCACCCTTCTTGGCTGTCCGCTTCATGGCAGCAACCACTTTATCTCCTATAACAAAGGCCCGATAATCACTGTTGTCACTTTCAGCAACATACTCCTGGATGAGCAATATGTTGGTCTGACCAAATCGCCACAAAATATCGAGCGCTGAAAAAAGCGAACGCCGACTTTCAATAATCGCCACACTCTTCCCCATCGCTCCAAAAGCCGACTTCACAATAATAGGGTATCCCCCAACCTGTTTGATAGCTTTATCCAAATATTCAAAGTGGCGAACCACCACAGTATTCGGAACCGGAACTTTTCCTTTCGTTAGAATCTGCATTGTCCTGAGTTTATTTTTTGCCCGCGAAACCGGCAGATACCGATTCACAACCGGCATATTCATAAGTTCAAACTGTTTCAAAGTCGCAAAATCGGCCTCCATCCCAACACTTCCTCCCATTCTTGAAATCAAAACATCACACCCTTTAATCGGCTTTCCTTTATAAAGGATCTTCGCATCCTTACCTGTAAAAAGAAGCTGACAATCCTGACCATAATAAAAGACAGGTTTATAACCTTTTTCCCGAACAGTTTTGGCAAGCATCTTGGATCCAAGCGACGATTTCTTCTTGTAGACCGTCTGCTTTGTCGTTTCTCCAGAAGAGCTCCCAGCTGGTTTCGAAACATAGATTCCAATGCGGAGTGTCTTTTTTTGAGTTTTCTTTTTCATATCAATCGAATTATATCATGAAGAATATTCCCAAGCACCAGGGCTTCCTATTACAATGTATTTCTGCTACTATACTCCAGAATTAAAAACACGAATGAGGATACACGTCGATAAAATATCTTCAAGCACAAAAAATATTCCCTTAAAGCACGAGGTGAATATTAGTAAACGCATTCCGTCCGTTGACGGGACAGTTGTCGCGGTACGCGTGCTGGAAGATAAAAAAATTTACAATCAGCTGGAGCTCAGCAACGGACGGCTTTCAACCATTCACCTTGGGGATGTCATTATTGTCACTCTTGGAAATCGCCGGGCTTTAAAAGGATTCGTTGGAAAGGTTCCCGATTCCCTGAAAGCCGGAGACATTATTAACATTCTTAATCTTGGAGGTGTGGCTGGACAATGTACCAGTGCCAACTTAAAAGAGGTGGGACGCCCACTGAAAGCAGAAGTTTTGGGCGTGGTTCTCAGTAAAAAAAGAGAACCTCTCAACATCAAAGACTATAAGATGTTTTCACCAGCCAAGAAAATCCGCTCGGATGTTCCACTTATTATTGTAAGCGGAAGCTGTATGAATGTTGGAAAAACATCAGTTGCCAGTGAGATTATTAAGTCAGCAACTCGTGAAGGATTTAAAGTCTGCGGAGCAAAGGTTGCCGGTGTTGCCGCCTTAAAAGACACACTCCGCATGGAAGATTATGGTGCCATAAAAGCCGTGTCCATGATTGATGCCGGATACGCATCCACCGCGAATCACAAATCTCAAACCATTGGCATCACCAAAGGAGCCATCAACTATCTCTCCAAAGAAAAACCGGGTTATATCATTCTGGAACTTGGAGATGGTATTTTTGGAGAGTACGGTGTTATGCAAATTCTGGAAGATAAAGAATTGCAGGAACACATGTCGGCGCACATAAGCTGCGCCGGAGATCCAATGAGTGCCGCGAAAATTAAAGAAGTTTGCGAAAAAATCGGTACGCCATTGCATGTTATTTCCGGCCCAGTCACCGACAACAGCGTTGGTGTGTCGTTTATTAAAAAAGAATTAAAAGTTTACGCGCTCAACGGTCTCTATGAAGGAGGAAAGCTGTTCTCATACCTTAAAAAAAGTATCTTCTAAATCGAAGTCCATGTTGAAAAAAATCGCAGCCGCCAATCTTACAATTACCTCAGTATTTATCTTAAGCGGATGTTTTAATTTTACCGCTGAAGAGCAGCCGCAAGATGTAGCTCCAGGCACATCCAGTAGCTATGAAACCAATGAATTTTCCATTTCCATTCCATCTGACTGGGAAGTGATTGATCAAAACGACTTCACCGCTGACGTTCCACCAGAAACATTGGTCGTTTTCCGCAACAACGTCAAAAACGAAACCTACACCTCAAACGTAAACATTGTAAAAAGAGAACTTCAGGAAAGTGTTGATTCACTCGAATACGCAAACCTGGTAGCGAACCGTGAAAAATCAGGACTGGTCGACTACAGTGAAAACCGCAAAGATACGATTGCTGTTCAAGGTCCAGACGGCGAAATCCAAACATACTTAACAGTCTTCCAGGCACGAAAAACAAGCAATGACCAAATGATCCGTTACTATCAAACTTACGTTTCCCGTGGAAATGCGGCATATATCATAACGGGATCCACATCACTCCAGGAGACCGAAACCACTTCTCAAATTGTTGAGAATATCGTACGATCCTTCCAGATTCGGTAACACGAGCCGAGGTGGCGGAACAGGCAGACGCGCAGGACTTAAAATCCTGTAGTAGCAATACTGTGCGGGTTCGATCCCCGCCCTCGGCACCACTACATTGTCATCAACCGGTAAAAAAGATCCGGATAAGATTTTTCCTGAAAATGCCCGAATCCAGAAAGTTTTAGTACATTCCACGAATCATCAAATTCGTTCGCGGACTGAATCGGAATCAAATGATCGTCGTCTGAAAAGACTGCCACCTTATGTGCAGCACGGATCTTCGACATATCCACTGGATGCTCCAAAACCTGCTCAACAGCTTCAACATTCGAATTCGGCCACAACTTCCGGTAGCGGGCATACGGCAAAACCCCAACCGCCGGCGCCACCACAAAAAGCCGATCCAACTCTCTTTTCTCCGCCAGCTTCAAAGCAAAAAATCCACCAAGAGAATGTCCCACAATTGAATCATGCGGCAAAAAATCCCTGGTAAGATCCTCTAAAAAAGCCATTGAATCCTCAAAGTTCGGGTGCTTTGGATTTGGCCAGGTCTGATTCACCACCACATATCCAAACTGTTGTAATTGCTGTTCCAGCCAGGGAAACCAAACAGAGTTCGCCGACGCCTCAAATCCGTGAATAAACAGAACTTTTTTCATAGAAAAATCATAAAATCCCAAACATTGTACGGGGCACACTTTATTTCCGCAACTTCTGACATTGTGGACAAACAAACGTTCCCCGCCCTGCCACCACCATCTTTTTAATGGTTGTTCCGCAGTTATAACAAGGATCATCTTTTCGACCATAAATCTTTAAATAGTCCTGATGTTTACCCAGTTCGCCGCGCGTACCAATAAAGTCAGTCATAGAAACACCACAATGTTCAATCCCCTCTTTCAAACAGTGAACAATCGCTTCATAGAGCCGCTCTTTATCCTCTTTTCTTAGTGCCTCAAGTCTGGATTGAGGATGGAGTCCACTTCGGAAACAGGACTCATCAGCATAAATATTCCCAATTCCGGCAATCATGTCCTGCCGTAATAAAGTGTTCTTCAAAATACCTTTCCTCCCCTGAAGCATCTTCATAAAAAGATCCTCATTCAAATCCGCCAGAGGTTCCACACCCAGCCGATCCATTCCCGAAAGTGCATCAATCTCATCTTTGTCTGCCAGCCAGATCCGCCCAAACTTGCGAGCGTCACAAAAGTACAAAGCCGTCGCATCTGAAAAAACAAACACCGCCCGCACATGACTCTCCTTCCGGTATAGCTTTTTCCAAAGCAAACGCCCACTCATCCGCAGATGGATAACCAGGCGCATATGCCGATCCAGCTCAAAAACAATAAACTTACCGCGTCGCGTCACATTTAAAATCCTCAATCCCAGAAGCTGATCCTTCACCACTTCGAACGATGGAATAAACGTGGATTTCACCCGTCCTTCCAATCCCCAAAACTTTTTCCCGATTGCAGTTTCCCGCAGTTCACGGACAATCGTCTCCACTTCTGGCAATTCCGGCATAAATCTTGTAGAATAACAATTAAATTCCACTCGTATGTATACATTAAATCTTTTCAACATGAAAATTTTGCGAAACCTGGCAGTGCTGGCCACTCTCTTTTCATTTGCTCTCACTGCCTCCGCGCAGAGCTATACCGATCTGGGAGAAGCACACAAAAACTATGATGCCATTATGTTCTTAAGCGATCGTGGTGTGGTTGAAGGATATCCAGATGGATCGTTCAAACCGGAACAGGCAGTGAATCGTGTTGAAGCCATTAAAATGATTTTTGGAGCAATTAAAGTAGAAGACCCTCAGGAGCTCATTTACGGTGACTTTCCAGACATCGACCAAAATGCCTGGTATATTGATTACTTCCGAAAAGCTTTTTCTCTAGGAATTGTAGAAGGATATGATGATGGATATTTCCGACCTGCACAAACTGTGAATCTGGTTGAAAATCTAAAGATCCTTTTTGAGACAGCAGGAGAAACACTCCCAACCAACATCACCACCAACCCATATGCTGATGCCATGTCTGGTCAATGGTACACACCATATGTTCAGCTTGCGAAAAATATGAACCTTCTGGATGCCGACAGCCAAAACAACATTTATCCGGCCCAGGGGATGTCTCGTGGAACACTGGCCGAAACCATTTATCGATACCTGATTGTGACTGAAAATGACATGGAAAGCTTTGACCCGGAAGAAGTACCAAAAGAAAACGAACAACCTGCTCCAAACGGATACATCCTTACTGTCCACATCGCAGATTTTGAATATGGACCATCAAACCTTCTTGTTCCTCAAGGATCAACAGTACGCTTCATTAATGACGACAACGTTGACCACACCGTCACCGACGATGGCGGAGCTTTTGACAGCGGAACCATTGCGCCAGGTGAAGAGTTTCTCTACACCTTTGACGACCTTGGCGTATTCAACTACAGCTGTACCCTCCACCCGGCCATGACCGGAAAAATCACCGTCAAGCCGGCCAACGAAGTCCCGACGATATAAAAATTAAATAAAAGAAAGAGAGCCCATCCAGGCTCTCTTTTTTAATTGATGACACAGAAGGAATTCATGGTGGGCGATCTGGGGGTCGAACCCAGGACCTTACGGTTAAGAGCCGTCTGCTCTGCCAACTGAGCTAATCGCCCACACCATACTCCTTCCTTTCTGCACTTTGAAAAATGCGATGGATAACTTATCATTGAATCACCTCCTGTTCAACCGATAATGAAGAAAATCCTTTTCTATACCGATACACCCATTCATGGCGGAGCTGAACGCCACATGCTCCAGCTCGCCAAACATCTTCCAAAAGCCAAATACACCATTGAGCTTGCCTGTTCCAACTACAAACCACTCAACGAGTGGAGCAAGGAATGGATGGCTGCCGGATTTAAAGTTCACCGACTGAAAGTGGCCCACAAACACGATCCCCGCACCCTCCTGCAGTTCAAAAAAGTTTTAAAATCGGCGGAACCAGATCTGGTTCATCTGCATTTATGGAATCCAGGCGGATGCCGTTATGCTTTTGGTGCAATCGATAAACGATCAACAAAAATCGTCAGTACCGAACACGACCCATTTCCAATTTCCGGCCTCAAAAAAAGTGTTAAGAAAAAGGCTCTCAAAAAAACGGATCACACTATTACCGTTTCTGATGCCAACAAACAGCTCATGCTCAAAATGTATCCCGAAGTGAAAGGGAAAATATCAACTGTCCACAACGGCATCGACCTCCAACAGTTCGATCAAAGCATTATTCGATTTTCCACTCAGGCCAAAGACAAAATCCGCGAACAGATTTTCCACGCTGACCACGATGACTTCATTATCCTTACAATAGCGGAACTCCATCCAAGAAAAGGCCTGACTTATTTGATAGAAGCCTTCAAAACCATTCAGGAACAGAAGCCCAAAACCAAACTTGTGATCGTCGGAAAAGGTCCTCAAGAAACCAAACTCGAAAAACTTATCAAAAAATTAGAACTGTCTGATAGTGTAGTCCTTGCCGGACATCAGGACGACATTCCACAAATCCTCAAAAGCGCGAACCTGTTTGTACTTCCAAGCGTAAAAGAGGCATTTGGACTGGTCCTTCTGGAAGCCATGGCGGCACAACTCCCGATCATCGCCACCGAGGTTGGAGGGATCCCGGAAATCGTCCAGAATCATAAATCTGGAGAGCTGGTACCAGCTCAAGACTATGAACTCCTTGCAGATAAAATCCTTGCCGTCATGAGCAACAACGCACTCATGCAAAAACTGGCCTACATGGGACATCATCGCGTTAAAACGTTCGATGTCACAGAAATGGTCCGCAAAACAGAAAATATTTATGACACATTGATCAAATGAAACTGAAAACCATCTACATCTGCGAAAACTGCGGACACACAGCGCCCAAATGGCTTGGCAAATGCCCGGACTGCGATGCCTGGAACTCTTTCCACGAAGATGTAGTCGCCAAAGATCCCAAGCGCGAACATAAGGGTGTTGCCCAATCCGTCCAACCGCTCCACCAGGTCAAAGAGGATGACAACCGGATTCCTACCAACATTGGCGAACTGGACCGCGTCTTGGGAGGAGGGATTATTGAAGGAAGTTTGGTTTTGATGAGTGGTGAGCCGGGAATTGGAAAGTCCACACTCACTCTCAAACTGTGTGAACAGATTGCCAACGTCAAGAAAAACGTCCTCTACATTTCTGGAGAGGAGTCAGTTCAGCAGATCAGCCTGCGCGCCAGACGCATGGGCATTCAGAAAGAAAACTTGGGAATTCTGGGCGAAAATAGTGTCGAGAATATTATGGAAACGCTTGAAGCGGAAAAGCCGGATTTTGTGGTGATCGACTCGATCCAGGTCATGAATACTGGCGCCAGTCCATCACTTGCCGGAAGCATGAGTCAAATTCGTGCCTGCACGGAAATTTTTATGACCTTCGCAAAGCAGAACAATGTACCAATCCTGATTATCGGGCATGTGAACAAAGAAGGAAATTTAGCCGGGCCAAAAGTCTTGGAACATTTGGTCGATACAGTTCTTTTGATTGAAGGTGATCGCTACCAAAACCTGCGCGTGCTACGAACAGTCAAAAATCGATACGGATCCACCAATGAAATCGGACTTTTTGAAATGACCGACACCGGCCTCGCCGAAGTCCGGAGCGCCTCCAAACTCTTCCTCGAAGGTCGCAAAGCAGACGCCTTCGGCTCGGCTATCACCGCTGTCGTGGAAGGAACCCGCCCACTGTTTCTGGAA
>CALMAI010000038.1 GCA_937858825.1 uncultured Candidatus Peregrinibacteria bacterium | reverse complement strand
AACCTGGTAGAAGCGGTAGAGATCATGGGACTCGACTACGTGGTTATCACCTGTGTTACCCGTGATGACCTGCCCGATGGAGGAGCCAGCCACTGGGTCGCCTGCCTGGATGCTCTGAAAAAAGCGCACCCAAACCTTTTAATCGAACTCCTTACATCCGACTTTGACGGTAATCTTGAAGCCGCAGAAAAAGTTCTCGATGCCAAACCGCACGTTTTCGGTCACAATCTGGAAACAATTGAACGCCTTCAACTCGGCGTCCGTGACCCACGGGCCAACTATCAAAAATCCCTTTCCATCCTCGAACACGTCAAAAAAACTGCCATCGCCAAAGGCCAAAAAATCTACACCAAAACTTCCCTCATGCTTGGACTGGGAGAGACCGAAGAAGAGGTTATCCAAACAATGAAAGATGCCCGTGCTATTGATGTCGATATCATCACTTTTGGCCAATATCTGCAGCCAAGCCCTTTCCACTTGCCAATCCACGAGTACATAAAACCCCAACAGTTCGTAAAATACAAAAAATTGGCCCAGGAGCACGGTTTCCTTTACTGCGCGTCAGGCCCTTTTGTACGCTCATCATACAAAGCCGGAGAACTCTTCATAAAGAACCTCATTTCAAAGGAGGAAAAGTTGACAAAAGCATAGATAAATTCTAGAATCAGCTCTTAATTGCCAACTAAGAGATGGGCCTCAGAAGCCTCGAAATACAACCTGTAGAGCAGATCAGTCCAAGTCCGGAGCAGAAAGAAGAAGAGCGAGTTCAGCGAGTGCTCAAAGCAGGATATCTTCAAAGACTCTTGGAGCGGAGCCCTATTAACCCGAATCCGGAAACCTGTAGCAGTCCGGAAAGCGCTTATTTGCATGATCTGGAATCCAACTACAGAGAAGTCCCGGATGCGCTCACATTTGAAGCCCTGGAAATGGATATTCATCCAGCCCACCGGGAGAGAATTTCACGCGTCTGGAGAAAGTTAAAAAATGCTCAGGAAAAACTTTTTCGTGTAACCAGAAGTGCCAGATGGATCTGGGAAAACGCTCCATCAACAGCCGACGAAGGAGCAGGAGCTGTTATTGATGACATGCGAATCAACGTCAACCGACAGTATCGGCAAGCCGTAAAAGCACTCATTAGCAGATTCAGTGACCCACAGTCAGAAGAGATATCTGGAATGACTCTTCCTATTTGGCAGGATCTGGAAAAAGGTCAGCGAACCCGTTTTTACTACGCCAACAACACCTACCTTCTGGCGCTCCGCATCTACTACGAGCTCCTTCTTGAAAAACCACCGGAAGATCATGACGGCAAACCGGTCCTCCCCTTAGACCATCCACAAAGACGGACTATCGTACTCCAAAACCGCTACGCCCGGCTCCTGGCGGCAACCCACCAATCTATCGCCCTCTCCAAAGCCGGACACCACGAGCAGACCAAAAGGCGCATTCGCAAGCACAATCTCGAACCCTATTGGTACCATCCGCTCCAGGTCATGCTTGCCCATCTGGTGGATACCGTTCCGTACACCATCGAAGACGAAAAACTCAAATATTCACCTATTATTGGAACAGTCGTGGCCGCCATGCACGACATGAGTGAAGACACAGAACTGAGTGTCGAAGACGTTTGCCAGTTTGTCCGCACCCGCCTGGACCAATACGACAGCTCTCTCGATCAGGTTATTGAAAGCGGATACGGCATTGACCGCAAAGCATTCAAACAGAAAGCCCTGGACCTGGCCGGCCGCCACATGGACGACCACCTCAAAGCAGCACTCCGGGTTCTTTCCAATAATACAAAACTCACACCAAAAGAGATCCGTACCGCGTTTCAGGCACATCTCATACCGCAGGAAAAAATCTTCGACCTCCTGGAAATCCCTGCCGAAAGAAGATTTGGATATCTGAAAGGGATGGGACTCAAGCCAAATAACAAAGCACCTCAATCTCAAACCTATCAAATGTTCCCGGAAGTCGGAGAGACCGAACTCGACCATAAAATGGATCAGAAAATGACAGCTTTTCTCTTAAGGCTCAACATTTTGGCAAGCGGATATCGCCAGCAGGTATCACTCATTGGCAAGCTGGAGGATCGGGCAGACAACCTTCAGGATCTGGAAAAATTCCCAATTGAACGCCAACTGTCCATCCTTCGATCAACCTGCAAAAGACTTATTGCCTGGGCCATGCTCGACTACGATCCAAAAAACAAAAGACCTCTCTACAACGCCCTCCCACGCCTCATCGATGAAACAGTCGAACAATACTGCCGCATTATGAATGAATATAAAGACGACATCACCCCCGACGACGAAGCGCTCATAGCCCAACTGAGCGACTGGCAGAAAACCGTCAGGCGCTACAAAAAGGCATCATAAAAATCTAGCCAAAAGATTCAGATTCATTTATTGTGCACCAGCACGTTAAAGAACAGAAATGTTAATCGACAAATTCGATCCGCTCAAAGAGCAGATGGTTCAGATCCTCGACCAGGACGGCAACCATAAAGAAGACATGCTTCCAGCAGAGATGACCGACGAGGTCGTGAAAGAGATGTACGAAAAGATTTGGTATGTCCGGCTTTGCAATGACCGTGCATTCAAAATGCAGCGGTCCGGCCGACTTGGTACGTTCGCATCAGTGAAAGGCCACGAAGCCTGTCAATTAGCTGTAAATCTTGCCCTCAAAAAGACCGATTGGGTAGTACCCTACTTCCGTGAACAAGCCATTATGTGGGATCACGGCGTGCCGATGGAAAACATTTACCTCTATTGGAAAGGAAACGAGTGGGGATCCCACATTCCGGAAGGCGTAAAATGTTTGCCACCATCTGTACCGGTAGGAAGCCAGATGCTCCATGCCGTTGGAATTTCCTGGGCAGCAAAAATGCGGGGAGAAGATGAAATCACAGCCACCTTTTTTGGAGACGGAGCCACATCGGAAGGAGATTTTCACGAAGCCATGAACTTCGCCGGAGTCTTCAAAACCGGAACAATTTTTATCTGCCAGAACAACCAATACGCGATTTCAGTACGACGAAACATCCAAACAGCGTCAAAAACTATTGCCCAAAAAGCGATTGCCTACGGCGTGCCGGGACTTTTGGTAGATGGAAACGATCCATTTGCCATGTTCGCGGCAACAAAAGAGGCCGCAGAACGGGCACGAAAAGGCGAAGGACCAACACTCATCGAAGCGTATTTGTACCGCTTCGACGATCACACCACTTCCGATGACGCCAGCAAATACCGGGATGAATCAGAAGTCGAACAATGGCGCCCACGCGACGCAGTTATTCGCATGCAAAAATACCTGGCAAAGAAAGGACTCTGGAGCGAAAAATATCAGGAAGAACTCATCGAAAGCCTCAAGCCAAAAGTAGAAGAGATGGTCAAGAAGATCGACGAACATCCAGATCCAACAGTTGATGACATTTTCGGATACACATTCGCCGAACTCAGCCCAGAAATGGAACGACAAAAAGAGTATCTTAAGAAATCACTCGGACAATAATGAAAACAAACGCTTTACATATGGTAGGGGCGATTAACGAAGCCCTCCGACAAGAAATGACCAAAGACGAAAGAGTCGTGGTCTACGGTGAAGACGTTGGTGTGGATGGCGGAGTTTTCCGCGTAACCGATGGACTTCACGCTGAGTTTGGAGATCAGAGATGTTTCGACTCCCCACTCGCCGAATCAGGAATTGTGGGGACCGCTATCGGATTGGCTATTAACGGCATGAGGCCGGTAGTAGAAATCCAATTTTCAGGATTTTTATTCGAAGCATTCGCCCAGATTATGTGCCACGCCGTTCGTGTGAGAAACCGAAGCCGGGGACGATTTACATGCCCAATGGTGATTCGAACGCCATATAGCGGAGGAATTAAAGCGCTTGAGCACCACATTGAATCAGAAGAAGCGTATCTGGCACACCTTGCAGGACTCAAAGTTGTCATTCCTTCAACTCCATTTGATGCAAAAGGACTTCTATTAGCAGCAATCCGCGATCCGGACCCGGTTGTGTTTTTCGAGCCAAAGAGGCTCTACCGATCGTTCAAACAGGAAGTGCCCGAACAGGACTACATCATTCCAATTGGAAAAGCGGCACTCGTCCGCGAAGGAACAGACCTCACACTTATTGCCTACGGAGCCATGGTTCGTGAATGTCACGAAGCCGCCGCTCAGGCAGAAAAAGAGGGCATCAGCTGCCAAATCATCGACGTGCGAACAATCTCGCCAATCGACCGGGAAACCATCATCGCGGCGGTCCAATCAACCGGTCGGGCCATCATCGTCCAGGAAGCCCCGCGCTCATTCAGCGTCGCTTCAGAAATCATGTCTTTCCTCTACGAAAACCTCTTCCAGTCACTCAAGGCGCCAATCGCCCGCGTCACCGGATTCGACATCGTCAACCCAATGGCCCGTGGAGAAGACCTGTACCTGCCAAACCAAAACCGCGTCCTCCAGGAAATCAAAAAGGTAATGGGATAAGTAATTTTTCTTAGGGTGGTGAAAATGAAATTTCCCCTCCCTTGACGCACCCACATCAAAGGAGGAGAATGGTGCCCAGCCGATTCCTAAACCTGTCCCCGTGGAGCTTCTTCAAGCCTTTTCAGTCTTTGTTCCGATGATCATTTTCGGGGCAGCACTCATCCTCATTGCATTTGAGTTTGTTGATAAAGCGCTCATTGCTCTCGGAGGAGCACTAACTGTTATTTTCCTCCGCTTCATCACCCCGGAAGAGGCACTGCTTGCCGTCGACTTCGAGACAATCATACTCTTAATGTCCATGATGATATTGGTCGAAATCTCCCGGGATTCCGGCCTTTTTTCTTGGCTCAACGTGAAACTCGTCTCCATAACCAAAGGCAATCCACTCGTCATTGCCATCATTTTTTCGCTTCTCACCGCACTTTTCTCAGCTTTCCTGGACAACGTCAGTACCATCATCATCGTTGTGCCAATCACCATCGAACTCTTTAAAGGACTCGGCCGCGACCCTAAACCCATCATCCTCCAGGAAATCCTCATGTCTAATATGGGCGGCGCGCTCACGCTCATTGGTGACCCAACCAACATCATCATTGGAGGAGAAGCCAATCTCACCTTCAACGACTTCATCGCCAACCTTTATTTCCCTGTTGGTGGAGCCATCCTCACCTTGCTCGCAATCTTCATTGTTGTCCGCTGGCAACAGCTCAAACCAATCGATAAAAACCTCAAAACACTCTTCCTTTCAACCATTCTCATCCGCAAACTCCGCTACGAATTCCTCAACATCGAAGTCAGCAAAAAATTCATCATCAAATCGATCGCTATTCTCCTCATCACACTCGTAGCCTTCGCGTTCCAAATAGAACTCCACCTGCCAATTTACGTCCTCGCTCTCGCCGGTGCCCTGGCCCTTTCCATACTCTCCGTCCGCCAGACCAAACTTCACAACATCCTCCAGCGCGTTGAATGGACCACACTCCTCTTCTTTGGAGGACTTTTCATTATGGTGGCAGCCATCGAAAAAACCGGACTCCTGGAACAAATCTCACTCCTCATTACCAGCATCAGTAACGACTTTACTGTTATTCTCCTAGTTGTCCTCTGGGCCTCGGCCTTTGTTTCCATGATGCTCGACAACATCGCCTTCGTCACCGTTATGATCCCGGTCATTTTAGGAATTCAGGAAAACCTTCCAAACGAACCAAACCTTCAAATGCTCTGGTGGGCTCTGGCTCTTGGAGCCGTTATGGGCGGAAGCGGATCACTTATCGGCTCTTCAGCCAACATTGTTGGAGTCGATTTAGCCAAAAAGCATGGAGTGAATATTGGATTTATCGAACACTTTAAATACGCATTTCCACTGGCAATTCTGGCCCTTGGAATTTCAAGCGCGTGGATTCTCTATCGTTTAACGTTCTAGTATGATTGATCGATTTGGGACAGTACTCAAAGAAATTGAAGGTGATATTGGGACCAAAGATCTCAACCTGCTCATTTTGAATGCCCTTATCGACGCGCTCAAAAGCTGCAAAATCAAAACAGTCGAAACACTCAAAGAACAAATGGAAGAGATCATCCATATCTTCAATAGCACCGAACCCAAATATGCCATCATCCTCTACGATCTCTACAACATCGCCGGGGAGATGCAAAAAATTTGTGGCAAAGACGGACACAAACACGATTTCTCAGCATATCGACAAAAAATCATCGCGTTCATTAACAAACTCATCCGCAAAGCCTACAAAGACAAAGTCCATCTCACCCAGTTTGCCGAAAGAATTAAAGCCAACAAGAAAACCATTCTCATTCACGATCACAGCCATACCGTTCAGGACGTTCTTCGCCATCTCAAGCGAAAAGGCCAGAAATTTCGTGTCATTGTAGCGGAGCAGGATCCCGAAAAAACGTTCCACAACATTGAGATGCTCACCAGAAATAAGATCCCGTTTCAAACAGTGCCGGCACACATGCTCTCCAACATCGAAGACGATATCGATATGTGTTTCTTTGGAGCTGTCACTTTCAAGAGTACATTCGACTTTGTGGTCGATACCGGAACCAACGCCATTATTTCCGAGTTTCACCTTCAGAAAAAACCGATCTACTTCTTCATCACAACCAACAAATTCGCGCTCTGGAAGGCAAGAAAGAAAAAAGCTGTCATTGGGCACATTTACACCAAACAACATCCTTTCAAAAAAATCCAGTTCGAACGATACAAGTTCTCACACGACCGCGTACCGCTTTCTGCCATCGATTTCACCGTGACCGATGAAGGCATCTTCAACGCCTACGAACTCAAAAAACTTTACCAGGAAAAAGCTGCCCGCCAGGCGGACATCGTCAAAAAGATGAGGAGGATCTAGCCCATCGCGAGCACATGTTTTCTATGCTACAATGCCGGCGCATATACGAAATAACCAACAATCATGGCTTACCAATTTAAATTTCCAGACGTCGGCGAAGGAATTCACGAAGGAAAAATTGTAAAATGGCACGTAAAAGAAGGTGACGAAATCAAAGTAGACGACACAATCGCAGAAGTAGAAACCGACAAAGCTGTTGTAGAAATTCCCTCTCCAGTAAGCGGAAAAATTTTAAAGCTCGACCATCAGGAAGGAGAAACCATTAACGTTGGGGAAATTTTGGCAGAGATCGACGCACCAGAAGGAGATGCGGCACCAAAAGAGGAAGCTCCTGCTGAAGACGCGGAGCCAAAGAAAGAGGAGAGTGTTGGAGTAGTGGGAGCATTGGAAAAAACAGCAACCGGAGTAATGAAAGCACCAAGCCTGGAAATGTCTGGAGCGGTCTTTGGCGATGCCCCAGCCACGGAAGCACCAAAAACGGCAGTCAAAGACATTACCAAAGAAACTATTGAAGCAGAAAAAGCCAAATCAGCACCGAAAGAGGAGCCA
>CALMAI010000037.1 GCA_937858825.1 uncultured Candidatus Peregrinibacteria bacterium | reverse complement strand
GTTTTGAAGTTCGAAAAGATTGGTATTGATTAATAAAATCCGATGGCTGTTATTTCCACTGATTTCAATGTTTCCACCGCCATCTATTGAAAGGTCTTCTATAACCTGTGGCAGCTCTGAAGTGGTGACAACTGTACCCGTAACACTAAAGTTAATAAGATCCGCGCCAGCGTCTCCCGCAGCGCACCCTCCTCCGGCCGTATTTGTGTTTGCCGCGGTTATAGCCTCTCTTAGTTCACATCCTCCATCCACTCCTGAATCGGCAAGTGTATCTACTGTTAGCGTCGCGGCCTGGGCCGCCGTCGTCCACATGCAATACGTGAGTACAAGAAAAGAAAACTTTAATGTTTTCATTGTTATCTTTTACAAATCTTTTTATATAATTTTACTGTAGCATAATGCTGTGACATTTGGGGTTTTGCATGTTCTGTAAGCTCATAAAATCTTGACGTATTTTTTTTTGTCATATAATTTTCGCCCTTATCAATTACCTTTTCTTTATATGCTGAAAGAGCGTATTGCCGAGTTTATAGCCTGTGATGATGGTCCTGAATTTACCGAACAGGAGCGTCAGGTCCTCCGTCTTTTGCGCTACTATAAAGTCCAGTCGGGCCTCTTTAGTCGCATGGCCATGATTGCACACGATGTTCATGATCGCATGGTTGAGATTGCAGAAATTGCTGAAGCTCATGAAAAAGTTCAAAAATTTTGGTGGGATGATTTTAAGCCGGTCGCGGAACATTTTGGCGTTTCTGAAAAGCGTCTTCATGAACTCGTTGAGTATATGGATGAAAACGAGCAAAATTTTTAGCATTGTGGACCGTCCGTGCGGCTATTTTCTTCGCGCGATGAGGCTGATGAGGAAGAGGCCGAGCGCAATGCAGACAATGGTTCCTCCGCTTGGGAGGTCGAGGTAGTAGGAGATGAAGAGTCCCGAGATGACGGAGAGGAGCGAGGCCACAATAGAGTAGACCAGGACCTGTTTGAAGCTCTTGGCCATTTGAACTGCGGTAACGACGGGAATAATCATGAGCGCGCCGATGAGGAGGATTCCGACGATGCGGATGGAGAGTGAAACTGTGATGGCCGCCAGAATGACCAGGATGAGGTTGATGAGGCGCGCGTTAATGCCTCCTGTCTGGGCGAGCTCTTCGTCGAATGAGACGAGGAAAAGTTCTTTATAGGTAAGGAAAACAGCTGCGACAAGGATGAATGCAAGGACAGCAATGAGCACAAGATCGGTTTGGGTGACGGTCGTAACACTCCCAAAGAGAAAGCTGAACAAACTACTGCGGAAGCCGTTTGAGAGACTAATGAGGATTGATGCCACGGCCAAACTCCCTGAGAAAAAGAGCGCAAGCGCGGACTCTCCAAAGATCTTTTTCCCCGTACGTATTTTCTCGATTCCGAGCGATGCCAGCACAGCTGTTGCTGTGGCTGTTATAACCGGTTGCACGCCAGCGAAAAGTCCAATTGCCACACCCAAAAGTGATACATGCGCCAGCGTTTCGGCCATGAGTGAAAGCCTACGAACCACCAGAAACGATCCAATAATCGGGGCGATAACACCCGTAATGGTTCCCGCTATGAATGCGCGGATCATGAAATCGTATTGGAAAATTTCGAGCATGAGTTTGGGTTATGAGCGTTTGCGGGTGAAAGACCAGGCAGCCAGCCAGGTGGTGATCGGTACTGCAAAAATGAGCGCGGTGCTTCCCACCAATGTTCTGACAATCTCTTCAACCATGTACTGTTTGTTGAGCGTGACCCAAAGCGGTACCAATCCTTCCACACTAAAGAAAAGCAGAAGCGGGAAGGATGCTCCGGCGTAGGCTAGAACGAGCGTGTTCACGAGTGACGCAATGTGTTCGTTTCCAACAGAAATTCCTCTCTGGAAAAGCTCTTTTTGGGATAGTTTTTTGTCGGCTTTGTGGATCTCTTCTACTGCCGCAGACTGGGCCGTGGTGATGTCGTCCAAAACACCAAGTGCCCCGATGATAATCCCTCCCAATAATAGTCCTTTTATATTGATATGCCCCAGTTCGCCAAACTGGAGGAAGAACGCATCTTCATTACCAGCTCCGCTCAGCTTGGTGAGTTCTACAAAAACAATGGCCAGAATTGCTGAAATGATGAGGGTTATGAGCGTCGCAATGAGGGCGATGGTTGTGCGTCTTTGAAAGCCGTGTGAAAGGTAGAGCGAGAGAAGAGCGATAAAAAATGCCCCAATAATGCTCACAATAAATGGGTTTGCTCCGGCAACCTGTGCGGGAATAATAAAAAAGATGAGGACACAAATGGTGAGTGAAAGGCCCACGAGTGACATGAATCCTTTTTTCCGGCCAAAAATTAAAACGGCGGCAATGAAGAATAAGAGAATGAGGAGTACTCCCGGCGTGCGGTAGTGATCCTGAATCATGTACTGGACCATGTCGCCGCTGGTTCCTTTGGAGATGATAACGGTTTCACCTTTGCTGACTTTTTGATCTTCGGTAATGGAGAAAAATTGTCCATGCTGAACGTTAATGAACTTGCCTTTTTCTTCGCCGCCATTGATGCGAAGGCGGACATCCTGCGCGTCTCCGTTATCTGTTACCTCTTCAACTGTTGCGGTGTCATACGTTTCCGGTGGAATGATGAACTGCATTTCTGATGGATCCAGATCTTTCATTTCTGTGTCCTGTGCGTGCGTTGGCACAGGCATTGATATCGCAAGGAAGAGCGCAAAAATTGCTCCTATTTTTTTGATCTTATTCATGGTGGTGATGGTGGTGGACTGGTGTGATTTTTTTCCCGTAGAGTTTTTCCAGATGGCCTTTTGTGTATAAATCTTTGGTGGATGTGTGGCAGACAAGGTGCTTGTTTACACACAAAACAGAACTGACCTCTTTGGCCACGCATTCAATGTCGTGGGAGATAAACATAATTGTGATTCCCATTTTTTTATTAATCTCACGCAGGAATTCATAGAATTTGTTGCTTTGGGTTATATCAATAGCAACGGTTGGTTCGTCCAGGAAAAGGATTTCCGGATCTCCGGCCAGAGCACGCGCAATGTAAACGCGCTGCCGTTGTCCACCAGAAAGTTCACCAATAAGTTTGTTCTTAAAACTTGTGACATCAGCCACTTCCATAGCCCAATCGATTTTTTCGCGATCGTGGGCAGTGAAGTGATTTAAGAATCCAGCTTTTGGTGTGCGACCACTCGATACGATCTCTTCCACTGTTGCAGGGAAGTCTGTGTTTGCCTGTGACGCGCGTTGTGGTACGTAGCCAATAAAAGAGCGGTCTTTTAGATCTTCCACTTTTTGTCCGTGGATTTTAATGGTTCCTTTTGTAGGTTTAAGCAGACCGAGAATGAGCTTCAGGAGCGTGGTTTTTCCTCCACCGTTTGGTCCAATTATTCCAATATATTCACCCTCGTTTACTGTGAAAGATATGTCTTCAAGGACGGCGATATCTCCATACTTGAAATGGACTCCAGATACCTCAATGCATGGATTGGCTTTATTGTTCAGACTCTTTTTTATTGGCATTCAAGAGCTATGGCTAAATTTTTAAGATTTCTGCGCATTACTGTAACATAGTTTTCCCCGGCAGCCATCTGCTCCTGAGTTAAACCTTCAACAGGATCCAGCAAAAGAGTTTGTGCTCCAACTTCCTGAGCCAGTGTTTCGCTGATACGTGGGCTGGTGAGGGTTTCGAAGAAGATATATTTAATGTCTTCCTCTTCGGCGAGATCAGCGATTTCGGCTAATTTGCGGGCAGATGGTTCCTGCTCTGGAGAAAGTCCGGCAATGGCAATCTGATTAAATCCGTAGCGGGAAGCCATGTATCCAAATGCAGCGTGCGCTGTAATAATGCTGTCTTTCTGACATGCTGAAAGTGTTTGCTGATATTCAGCATCAAGCTGCATGAGTTCCTGTTTATACTCCTCTGCGTTTGCCTGGTAGATCGCCGCATTCTGCGGATCAACCTCCATCAGCTTTTCAGCAATAATTTCTGCCTCTTTGGCCGCCTGTGTCGGATCCAGCCAGATATGTGGATCGAATTCGTGCTCTTCTTCATCTTCATCATGATTTTCTTCATCATCATGATCTCCCCCTTCCAGGAGTGAGAAGTTTTCGGTCATATGAATAATGGTGGTATTCTCGAGTTCTAATTTTTCGGCCCAAGGGTCTTGCCCTGCTCCGTTGAAAATAAAGAGGTCCGATTCGTTGATAGCGGCAATATCTTTTGGAGATGGTTCGTATTCGTGAGGATCACTGCCGGCAGGAGTAATAGTGATAACTTCAGCATGATCTCCGGCAACTTTTCTGGCCATTTCTCCCAATGGGTAGAAGCTGGCTGTAATAGTCAGTCCCTCATCTGAAGGTGTACTTGCAGGTGCGCAGGCAGAGAGGAAGATTGTGAGTGACAAAAGCGCTGTGAATTTTTTCATAAAGAAATTGAGTTTAATGAGTTTAGTGACAGGTATTGCAAAGCCCAAAGAATTCAAGGCTATGATTGGTAATCTTAAAATTGGTCTCTTGTTCAATCTTTTTTTGATCTTCAGAAAGATCGCTTTCCAACTGAATGTCCTGAACTTTTGAACATTTTAGACAGATAATATGGTGATGGTGTTCACTACTTGCTGATTCGTAGCGTTTTTTTCTATCTCCAAAGTCGATCTCCACTAGAATATTCTGTTCCAAAAGAAAATAGACCTCCCGGTAGATAGTGGTTTTGTTGGCAGTAATGTCGCTCTTGGTCAGTTTTTCAATCAACTCTTGTACCGAAAGTGGCTTTTTTCCGGTTGAGAAAATTTCTATAAGTTTGCGGCGGATATTGGTTATACGGAAACCTTTTTGCCGCAATGATTCAATTGTTTCCTGTGTTGACATGCCTCAATATTAATGCAACTTAGTTGCGGTTGCAAGAATTTTATTCTTAATTTTCCAATGTTGACAATATTAAAGTTTTCTGTGTAGTATGGTTCACCACAGGTGGGATGCAGTAATGTTCTGCATGGGTTTGAGTTATATTATGTGTGTAAATACAAAGCCATAACTGCCCTGCTCTATGTCTAAAGAAGGTCCTTCAAAAAAACATACTACCAATCCTTATATCAATCTTGAGGATTTTGGACTCCAAGAGAGCGACCGTATTACGCAAGATGTTTTTCAGGAAATCGTTTCCAATGCTCTGGAAAAGAATGTGGCACATTATGAGCATATTACTCACATAGTGAGATGCCCTTTGGTTTATGTGAAGCAAAAATGTCGGGAACGACTAAGCGATGTTCCCGAGGCGCATTTGCGGAATAAAACTATTATGTTTTCTGTTTTGAGAACTCTTTTTGATGAGGTGGCAGAAATTCTTCTTAGCAGTGAGAGTGAATCTTTTTACCAAATGTTTGCTGACCAGGCACAGAATTTTGAACTTGGAACAGTAGAGTTTGAAGAGGCTGTTGAGCGTCTTCGCAATGAAGATCTTCAGGTTATTATAAAGCTTTTGGGAGATGTTGCCGGCAGCGTCCGGGCGAGAGAACTGTTTTATGATTATGCTAAAAAGCAAAAAGTCCAGCCCCGTGGGCGAACTATGATTGATGGACTGAAGCCAGAGGACAGCGATGTTCCTCCACCTTCGGATCCACTTCCTGAAACTCCTTCTACAAAAAAAGAAGGCCTTTATAGAATTCCAAGCCCTGATGGGAAGAAGCGGAAAGCAACCCGTAAAATGAGAGCTGCTGGTGTAGTTAAACGAGTTGATACACAAACTGACGGACTTTTTACGTCACCACCAGTGGCTGTGGCGATTCCTAAAATGCCGATTTATGTTCCTCAATCGCACGAGGAACGGGAAGTTTTGGTTCAGGGATCTACCGGTCCTGAAAGTGTTCGTTTTACACCAGAGCCAAGCGTGGAGCAGGTTCAGAGTGATAGCGGCGTAGATGTAGAGATTGCATCAACCCCTCATGAAATTGATGACGAGCCAACTGTGGATCTTGGGGCGACACTTCCATCTGTTGAAACTGAAGAGGATAGTCTTCGACCAACCCTTCCAGATGCTCCGGACAGCATTCGGAGTGCATCCGGGAAAGGACAAGAGGAGATTGAGGATGAAGAGACCTGGATTAACGAACCGGTTGTGGAGCCGACTCCTGCCGTAGTTCCGGAAAAACGGGCTAAAATTGCATCTCAACCGATTATTCCAGTTAATAATCTTTATGATGATGAGAAAACGGTTGTTATTCAACAGCCAACCAGCAAGCGTACCGGTGATTTGAGTGCCCACGTTCCACCAATGCGGCCACCTCTTGCTTCTGAATCAAACTATAATCCAAAGGAGCCGAGCGTTGTTCTTTCACAACCTAAAACTCTTCCTCCCAAAGCAAGAGAAGAGGTTTATGAAGAGCCACTTGTAGAGTTACCGGAAGGTAAGTCGGGTGATGATACGAAACGGCTCACCATTCCTTCGAAGAGGAGAAGTGGACAGCGAAACCGGGCAATTGCAATTGCTCTTGCCGGACTTACTGCACTGGGAGCTGCCGCGGTTGGGAAAAGATTTTTTGGCTCATCCGAGACAACTGACACAGTAGAAAATCCACACACACCACCTACGCCGACACCATCAATTGTCCATACGTCTGCCCCACCAAAACCGCAACCAACCAGCTTTCCTCAGCCAAAGCCACAACCAGGACCATCGCCGGATCCTCAACCGGTAACCGTGCCAAAAAGTATTGCTGAGTTTGATGCTTCCAGCGTGGATCCCAAAAACTTCCTGCTGAAAAAGCTGATTGAAGATGGTCAGTTTACATTGGGCAAGTATGGCATTGGGGTGAATGGACAGTTTTTGCGCATGGCAGCCACTGGAGCAAATCCTGATCAGACAAAAGAGATTGCTGCTTTAAATAAGAAGATTAATATTGGTGTTTATGCTGTGGCTATGAAGAAGTTTGGAGGTTTGAGTCCGCAACAGATTCAAGAGATTAAGAATGATCCTTCACATCCGGATCATGGATTTTTGATGAGTTCGATTGCGATTAGTAAGGAGTTTAAGCAACCATGGTCGCCGACTGTTCGCGTGATGAAGAAAAATGCTGATGGAACTGCTGTTTACGACCGATCTGGCAGACCAATTTTTGAAGTAAAGGATTATTGGGAAGCCCACAAAGATGCTTATGAATATGGGCAAAAGTTTGTTGATGAGATGAAAGCGAAGGGGTATGGCAATGTTCACAATGTTGGAAAATTTGGAGATGCTGTAACGATTGAGGCTGTCACTTATTGGGCTGATATTCTGGATATTATGAAGGTGGCTCATAAGACGGCTGATGGAAGTGGATTGAACCATAAAGGGAAGGCTGGTGAAGAAAAAAGTCATGGGAATCAGGATGGAACTCCTCAAAAACCCGGGAACACCGGAAAGGGAACACAAGGTTACTGGCAACCGCCGGTTTACAATCTGGATCCACAGTTCCACCAACACAAGAATCCGACCTTTATTCAACCGGACCAAAATCCTGGTGATAGCATTACTCCAAACAAGTATGCCAAGAACAATATGTTTAAGGCTGATAATCCAAGCGATGGCAAGATTATGCCGACCAACATTGGCACCGGTAATGAAGTGGTGCGGGCGAGCCACCGCGTGGATATGAGTTTCCTTGAGAAAGATCCTTCCAGGCAGTTTGCAAATCTGTTCCGGTTGAACCGCAAGATGAGCGTGAAGGGTGGCGAGACCTTCTGGTCTGTTATGGATAAAGCTGTTGCTGAGTCCGGACAATCAATGTTTGTGAAAGCTGCTGCTCAAGGTGTTTTGAAACGATGGAAGAGTCGTGGTGTTGATCAGATGCCGTTCTCTGTTTCCCAGCAGACTGGAGATGGACTTATTTTGGTGATTGACCATCCGGATTTTGCTGAAGAGATGAACCTGAGTCTGGCGAAGGCCCGAAAGATGGATGAATTTAGTGCAAAGAAACGAGGAGAGGTTACAGAAAAGAAGACCGTTCCTGCTGAACTGGCACCAGAGCTGGCTTCCGGTCCGCTCTATCTTTCTGCCATATATCGTCCTCTTCAGGGCGTTCGACCAAAAGACGCACTGATTGGAGATATTCAGAGATCGAATCTTTCACCATTTGCAGAAGCTGCGGTGATGAGACAGCTGGAACGGATTAAGGGAACTCCTTTCATTGTGAAGGATCTGAAAAATCGAGCATATGTGTTGAAGCCGGAGGTGAAGCGACAGCTTGAGTTTGCGGCAAGAATTGCTGTTAATCGTGAGAAGAAAGGTCTTGGGAATGCCAATGTTGATATGAGTTTTGCCCGGCCAGAACCATTAAAATATGGTGAAATCCTGGAAATGAATGGCGTGCCAACCAATATGGAAGTTCCTTTAAAGTGGCATCCTGTTCAATACATGGAGCACATGCTCGTGGAAAAACTGCAGACCCGAAGAAAAGTTCTTGCGAACAATCCTAACAACATGGATCTGATTGGACGGCTTATGGATGCTGAACATCAGCTGAAAGCAAAGTGTGCCGGAATGCGACGGGCAGGTCTTAATGAATGTGTGAAGATGTATATTCCAGCGCAAAAAGGTCAGCCAACAAAGGTTGTTTGGAAGAGTTCTATTGTGGAAAGTCTTGGACGAATTATGGATCCGCTCTTTGAGAAGCCGGAGGTTTCTTTGAACGGCATGCAGAAAAATCCGGCAAAGCCACTGCCAAAACGACCATTACCGGTTCCACGCTATAGCCGTGTTGCCTAAAGAGGTGGTTGCTCTTCCTCTAAAATAGTTTTATAATAGATGTAATATATATTGTAACTGTTTTTTGCTATGGCTGCGAAAAAATCGACCTCAAAGAAAACGGCCGGGAAAAAAGGGAGTGGAGGAATAGTGCTTTTATCTATGCTTGGCGCGGCTTTGGCTGCCGGTGCGGGATACTACGCGACTCACAAAGAAGAGGTGGATCGGGAGGCGAAGAAGCATATGGATCAGTTGGCGAAGCTATATAAAGAAAAGCGACCAGTAGTTGAAAAGCGTGTGCAAGAGGTGTGGGGAGAGGTTTCTGACGAAGCGGTGGCAACTTACATGGATGTGCGTGGGGCTATTTTGCATGCGTTGGAAGAGGAAAATCTTGAGAAGACCGGGAAAATGCTCAAGAAAAATTATGAACAGTTGGTAGAGATGGCAGTAAAGGAGGCCCGAAAGTCCGGGATTTTGAATAAGGATGTTGAAAAAAAGCTGGAGAAGCTCTTTAAGATGGACTGGAAAGATGTTCAGGCTGTTATTGAAAAGAGTGCCAAAGAGGCTGGGAAAGCTGTGAGTAAAGAGGTGAAGAAGGCTGTTAAAAATGTTAAAAAATCACAATATAAACGGAACGCAACCCCTAACAAAAAGTCTATGAAAAAGGCTACCCCAAAGCGTAAGGCTGCTGCCAAGAAGGCTGCTCCAAAGCGCAAACCTGCAGCTAAGAAAGCTGCTCCAAAACGTAAGACTGCAGCTAAAAAAGCTGCTCCGAAACGTAAGACTACAGCCAAGAAAAAGGCTGCTCCAAAGCGTAAGGCTGCTGCCAAGAAGGCTGCTCCAAAGCGTAAGGCTGCTGCCAAGAAGGCTGCTCCAAAACGTAAGACTGCTGCCAAGAAGGCTGCTCCAAAACGTAAGACTGCTGCCAAGAAAAAGGCCGCTCCAAAGAAGAAGCGTTAAGCTTCTTTTTCTACGTTCACAATCCGAAATTTGCGGTGCGCTCATCAATTATGTTGGGCGCATCGCTTTTTTGGTTTGATTGGGCTTTTTAGAGGTTGGAGTGGAGTGCGTTGACAATGATCTCCGCTAAATTTTCCGGAGTGACTCCAATAAAGCTGGCACTTTTTTCGGCCAGAGCTTTTTCGATCTCCTGGGTAAAAATCTGAATGGAACTTTCGGTGGAAAGGCCCTGAAGAGCCTGTTCCACATGGGTGATCGCGTCTTCGGGATGGAGGAAGAAATCGCCGTAAATAGAGACATTGCTAATGTGGGTTGCCGCGCCGTTTGAGGTGGTTTCCATCTTGACGCTAACCAGTTTTCCTCCGGGTATTTTTTTTGTGGCTTGAAATTTCATGGTGGATCTCTACACTGAGTTCGATACTTGTATAACATATATTATGTCCAAGTGGCGAGTGATAGAAATGCAGACGCATGACGCGTTTATGAATATGGCGCTGGATGAAGCGGCATGTGAGGCAGTGGCCAACCGTGAAGTGGCTCCAACTATCCGGTTTTACCGGTGGTCGCCGAGTGCGGTTTCTATTGGCTATTTTCAGAGTCTGGAGGATGAGGTGGCAACGGAAGTGTGCAAAGAGAAGGGTGTTGATGTGGTGCGACGGAGAACTGGAGGTGGAGCGGTGTATCATGATTATGAAGGGGAGATTACTTATAGCGTGATTGCGCCGGAAGCGCTTTTCCCAAAAGGAATTATTGATTCATATCATGTGATTTGCGGGTGGATTCTGGATGGACTGGGGCAGTTGGGCGTGGAGGCTGAATTTAAGCCGATTAACGACATTGTTTTGGCCGAAAATGGCAAAAAGATTAGTGGAAACGCGCAAACGCGGCGCGGTGGTGTTTTGCTTCAGCACGGGACGATCCTTTTTAAGGTGGATGTGCCGAAAATGTTTTCGCTGCTCAAAGTTGGGCAGGAGAAGATCGCGGACAAGCTGATCGCTGCGGTGGAGGATCGCGTGACGAGTATTGAGCAACTGAAGCCTAATGTTTCGATGGGGGAGCTTTATCTTTCGTTGATGGATGGTTTTACCGCCGGAAAACAATGGGATAAAGGGGATTGGACTTTAGGAGAGATGGAGCGAGCCCGGCTGTTGGCGGGCGAGCGGTACGGAAGCGAGAAATGGAATTCTATGAGATAAAAATCAAACAAACCCCTAACTTTCAACTTCTATGTCTTCTATTTTCACCAAGATCGTGAACGGAGAGATTCCGTGTCACAAAATCTATGAAACTGATAATGTTTTGGCGTTTTTGGATATTAATCCAGTGAACCCGGGGCACACGCTGGTGATTCCAAAAGAGGAGATTGATGATCTTTTTGATCTGAAGCCGGAAGTTTATGCCGAATTGATGGAAGTAGTGCGAAAAGTGGCAAAGGCTGTACAGAAGGCTAAAAATCCGCTGCGGGTTGGGTTGATGGTTTTGGGTTTTGATGTGGCGCACGCGCACGTTCATGTTCTTCCGTTGCAACAAAGCGGCGATCTTATGACACGACGAATGGTGAATCCAGATCTTCCGGAACGTGGACAGTCGGAACTGGGAACCGATGCTGAAGAGATTGTGGCCGAGCTTTAGGTTGATGAAGCCGAGTTCTGGTCTTCTGCGGATTCTGCAGAGTCAATGTGGTGCTGGCAGATTTCGGCTATTTTTTTTGCGTCCGGAATGCCGGTGATGTGGATTTCGCCGCCGGTTGTAAGCTTGAGGATGACGTCTTTATCTTTGGCTTCGGCTTTGTTGAACTCTTCCCATTGTGTGAGCTCTGTTTTGCCTTTTCTGTAGTATGAAAGGCCGTCTTTGAGGCAGATGTACCATCCTCCTCTGGCGAATGCTGATGTGATGCCGTGGATGAGAAATACCAGTCCAATGATGACGAAAATCCCCAGGAAGATTGCGGGGATGAGCAGCTCGTCGATGTTGTTTTCGGTGATGTGGGTGGGTTCGCCATTGATGGTGATGTCGAGCTCGCCAAACAAGAGGAACGGGCCGAAGAATACTGCAATGAAGAAGAGGGTGAAGAGCGTCCAACATGAGCCGAAGCCCAGAAAGCCGGCGGTGTATGCTTTGGGTTTATGCCTGGAGGAGCGCAGGGCAAAGTCGACTGACTCGCCGCTCACGGCCTGCTGCAGATCTGTCGGGAGTTGGGCGTTGGTGATCATGGAGAAATTGTAGCATACTGACTCTTTACCTATTATCTGCCCTCCTATTAAGAAGAGATACCACAATGTATGAAAGCAGAATGAAAGCCAGGATGTTGAAACTGTGCTGACCAATATGTGAATAGAGGAAAAGTTCAAAATTGTTACCTTCATTTAGTTTCGCTAGTAGACCATTTTTAATAATGTAGAAGGCTGTAGCAATGAGAGTCATTATCCACCAAAGAATAACGATATAAACAGGTTTATTTTTATTAAAAAAGCCTATCCATATTTCTTTTATGAAGTAGTAGATGGCAAAGGCATTTACAATTGGGACCACAAGCAGGGGCAGAGCAATGTAGTAACGTCGCCTCTTTTCTTCCTGTGCATAGGCGAGTCTCAATGCCATAAATATCCAAGCTAAAAAGAATAACACTATAAAAGTACTGAACATATCTTCTCGTTCGCTTTTTACAATTGATAATGAAATCGCAATAGGATCGCTACTATCAAATATGTGAAAGACGCCGATGATGCTCCCCAAGCTTTTTACAGCATCGACTCCGAAAAAAAGTAATAGAGCGTAGCTGAATGTCTCAAAAAATCTCATTAATTTTTGTTCTCGATACTCATATATTTCAGAATACATGAAGTATCTTCGATAGTTGATTGGAATATTTCTTCCAGCGAAACCGTATTTATGTATATGGCATTTTCTTTATCAATCTGACTAAATGCAACCAGTATTGAGTAGTTTTCACCATTTTCAGCGATAAAATTACATGTTGCACCATAGGAAGGATACCCTTCATGAATGAAATTACTCCATTTCCAAGTTCCAGATAAATCTGAGCAGAAACTTTTTGTTTCTTTTTCATATTTACTGTCATCGTCACCTGGATTAAAAACAATTGCTGTAAAAGTGCTTACAGCCCTTGTTTTTTCGTTTCTAAAAGTTCTAATTGCTCCAACTTCATTCTTAATCGTGCTGCTTGTTAGCTCAGTTGAACAGTTGTTGGCTATAGCCTCATCATCGAATGAGATGCTATATGCGCTTTCTATAAAAACTTTAGGCTTTTCTAGAGCATATGCAAATAAAGAAAAACAGAATCCAATGAGAGTAAGGAGGTAAAGGAACCATGGTTTATTCTCTTTCTTTATTGATAGGAATAACCATGCAGCACCGCTCCCTACCAAGGTAAGAACACCTAGAATTGATAGAAATAGTAGAACATTATTCATACTGAGTGATTCGCTTATTTCCTCTTTTTGTCTGTATCGAAATGTGAGCTTTTTATACAAACAATGTGGACGATATCCTTAATGATGAAGTAGAACAATCTTTGCTCCCCTTGAATTTTGTGCTCCTTCATTTCTATATCAGGTGGCAATTTATTGAATAGAACTTTGTATGCTCCAGCATTTGTAACACCTATTATGCTGATACCTTTTTGTTGAAATTGACTAATGTTGTTGAGCTGCCCCACTTTTTTCAGATCCATGAGTAGTCTCTTGGGGGCATTCTTTAGTAGACTATTTATTTCACAAAGCTTATCTTTGTAGTGTCGAAAGGATAGCTTGAAAGGTTCAGACTCTGGATCTTCCAGGCTTGGTAACTGGGCAACGCTATTTGGGATTCTACCCTTGTTTTTAATTAGGGCTGCTTTTGACGGTATGGTCATGTTTTACTCTTATCCTTAGCTTCAGTGAGGCGCTTACTGTAGTAACTTTTCATGTCGTCATCATTGATGACGTTGCTAGAACTTTCATAGTAAAATAGGCCTTCACGTGCTTTTTGCCAAGGTTCTTCACAATGAGTCAATTCTTCCAAATAGTCAGCATCGTACTTCCCATAAATGCGCCAAATTTCTTCTAGAAGCTTTAGGTATTTATCAGTGATTTTAATATCATTCCTCTTTACCGTTTCTTCTATTTTTTCGTATCCAAATTTTTTATATTTACCATAAATCTTCCTGACAGTTGGTCCGTGGACCCAGGCTTCAATATCTTCACTGAATAAGCGTTCGTTAGTAAAGACCAGATTCCAAGCTTGTGCGTAGTAGAGGAGTTTTTGTAGCTTCTTATTGGTTAGTACTTTGTTTTCTTTTTGAGCTTTCCAAATAAAGTATTTAGCTATTTCCTCAGCACTGTATTCTTTTTTGCTTTTTTGAGACATTTTATGAGTAGATGAGCATTTATTATAAACTATAAATTCCGTCTATCAATAGACTGAGGCTATGTTGCTTTCCAATAATACAATTTATTCTCATGAATTTTTGTACCCTTTTCTAAGGGAAACCATTCTTTGTCTTTGAGCTCTGAAGGACTTGGTTTTCGTGTTTCCCCTGCAAATTTTTCTTCAATAGCTGCAAATTTTTGATAGTTTTTTTGAGCCTCACGTAACGATACATCGTTTGCTCCCCCTTCAAAATCTGGATCTTTTAATTGAACTATATCGTCTTCCCAGTAGCAAACGGGGCAGATTTCATAGCTCCCAGGTGGTTCTTTGAATGTAATGAATCCACATGATGGGCATGTATATTTTTTATTCATTTCTAAGGGTTTGAAATAATATTCCCCGGTTGTGAATCAAAGTATTTTTGTCCTGAACTTGGCTTAAAATATGTTTTCGTAGTCCCATCCGCATTGTATGCTCCAAAAGTATTTGTATTGCTATCATATACTCTTGTTATTCCAGAGTCATCAATCTTCACATTATAATTTTGTCGATTTTTGTAAAAACTCTGTGATTGCTGGACATACTGCCCTTTAGATTGACTTCCAAAATCTCCTCCATGACGATTAAAGTGATCATCTAAAGTAGATGTATTCCCCCAATTTTCATTTATATAACTTTGTTCATAGACACTTAGTGTTGACTGTACACCATTTATCAAGAAATTTGCGGCACTCCCTCCAAAAACAAGGGACTCTAAACTCCGACCAAAAACATTCTCTGCATAATCATCTCCGTAGAGAGTGTTCTTTTCTAGAACTGTACCCCATCGTAATTCTAAATGAGCGTTAGGATTATATGTTTCACCATTATCAAGCATAATTCGATTTCCAAAATCGAGATCCTGGCGAGGTGACGTTGGGAAAAGTAAAATACTTTCACCTGTTGGATCCATGCTATTCAGTGGATTATTTGCAACATAGCTATATGCATTGAGTTGCTGTGGATCAAATAGAATATTTAGGAATGATTCTCCACTCTGTTTTGCTTCGTCAAGAAGCAGCGGATCCTGGCTCGTGAACCGTCCAAGGCCGGAGTTGTAGTAGCGGGCGCCGTAGTAGTATTGGCCGGTTTCTTCGTCGTGTTCCTGGCCGGTGAAGGTGTAGTCGTTTTCGTAGCCGGTGGCGCGGTCCTGGATGCGGCTGTCGCCGTATGGGTAGTAATCGTTGAGTTCAACGGTCGCGCCTGTGGCGTCCGTGGATATATTGGAGCCGGAGAGGTGGTCGTTGTGGATGAAGGTGGTGATAGCCCCTTCTTTTTTGGCTATTTTCATGTCTCCGGCGTAGATGAAGCGGCGGACGGTGTTGGTGCTGCCGTCATCCTCTTCTTCGTAGTACTTGTTGGCGTAAACGTTTGTTGTGGTTCCGTCAGTTTTGAGGGTGCGCGCGCGGGCTTCGTCGTATTGGTAATCCACACTGGTGGAGCCGTCGTCGGAGTTGGTGAGGCGGTTGCGGATGTCGTAGGTGTGGATCCAGGTTCCATCTCCGGTGAGGCTTCCGTTGGCGTCGTAGCTGTAAGTGACGGAGTTGGCACTGGTAACGGCATGTGGGTGGTTGCCAGTATATGAGTAGGCTCCAATGTCCGACTTGTTGGTGATGTTGCCAATGATGTCGTAGCTGTATGTTCGGGTGTATTCTGACGTGTTGGCAGTGTTGGTGATGGTGGCTGATGTGAGCCGATAGAGGTCGTCGTAGACGTAGGCGGCATCTTTTGCTGCGTCGGTATCAGAATTGTCGTCGATGTTGGTGATGTTCCCCACGTTGTCGAAGGTGTAGCTGATGTTTTGCAGATCGTCCACGCCATCGGTAGTGACTTTTTGTGTAAGCCAGTAGAGCTGGTTTTCGTCGTAGGTGTTGGTTGTGGTGATGCCGTTGTTGAACTCTATGAATGAGATGGCGCCGGTTGGAGCATAGTCAATGTCATCCACATAGTTGGTGACCTCTTCCAGCTGGGCGGCATTGTTGTACACGTATGAAGCAGTGGTACTGTCTGGATAGGTGATGCCTGTGAGGTTGCCGAGCAAATCGTAACTGTATTGGGTTTCGTATGGGGTGCTGTCTATGGTGATCTCTTCGCTGGTGAGGCGGCCTAGAATATCGTATTCAAAATCTTTTCCGCCTCCGCTGTAGTCCACGGACGTGAGATGACCAATGCCGTTAGTGCCGGAGTCATAGGTGTAGACGACTTCGGTGGTGTTTTCGGTGAGCGGTCGGTCGAGTTCGTCGTAGGTGTAGCTGATGGCCTGGCTTTTGGCGTCGGTGCGGGAAGTGACGTTACCGTTGTCGTCGTAGACGTATGTGTATGAGTCTGGGGATCCATTTGAAGAATCATGGAAAAGTTCTTCGGTGAGTTTGCGACCGAGGAGGTCGTATGTGAGTTCTTTTTCGTTGCCGTCGGCGTCCTCAATCTTGAGAAGGTTATTGTTGGCGTCGTAGGTGTAGTCGGTGTCGTAGCCCGTACTACTCAGGTATTCTGTTACCTGAATCAGATTTCCACGTGCATCGTAGGTGAAATCTTTTTCGTTGCTTTCAGCGTCGGTGATGGTTTTGGACCAGTCGTTATATTCGGTGGTTGTGGTTCCGACATCGCTCGTGATGGTTTTGACACGGTTGAGTGTATCGTAGGTGTAGGCCAGCTTTGGATCCGTTGTGGTTACCGCTTCATGGTTGATTGTTGTTGTGAACTGAGGAAGATACTCTTCCTTCACATTGCCGCGTGCGTCATAAACGGTATTAACAACGACGTAATTGCTTCCTTCTGCCTCTTGCTTCACCTGAATCGGTCGGCCAAATCCGTCTAGATAGGTTTTTTGCGTGACTTCAATGGCGTTGCTGTTGTTATCGGTTGTGTCAGTGTATGAGGTTTCTGTTGTTGAGACTGGTGAGCTGGAAAGGTCGTATGAAATGTCTTTTGCTGTTTTCATGCTCCCACCTGGAGCTTTGACTTTCTGTTCTGTTACGCGGCCAAATCCGTCTAAAATCTGTTCCTGAACTCCTCCATTTGGATCGGTTACTTTTGTTACTACACCAAATTCTGGACTGTACTCATACGTCGTCTCCTGGGTTTTGGCGTTGGTTCTAGAGTCTGGATAGAGGTCGAAATCGTCGTACGCTATGTCGGTGTCGTAGCTGCGAGGATTGGTGATGGTTTCTGGTAATCCTTTGGCTGTATAAGAAGTTTCTGTGGTCACATACTGTGAGGCATTTTTGTAGTCTTCGACTTTAGTGAGGTTTCCGGTGTCGATGCTGCCATGAGACAATTCGTCATAGTAGAGTTTTTGGCGGCTCATGAGTGTTGCGGATTGGTCTTCTCTTTCGATGAGTTTTGGGAAGCGTAGGAGACGGTTTGTGGTGTTGTAGGCGTACTCTGTGTCGGTGGTTATTTTGTCTGAACCTGTGTCGGTGAAGTCGCCGGCGGTCCCGCTCAAGGTTACTTCTCCATAATCGATCTGTTCTGTTACGTTGCCGTAGCTGTCATACGTATAGGTTGTGGCTTGGGCTTTTGACTGGCTGTTTTCTCCATAATCTACGGTTGTTGTTCGAGTCAGAAATGGGAAGTGTCTTGTTTCTACGGGATCATTATCGCTCAGGTCGGACTTATCCCACTTGTTTATGGTTAATTTTCGAAGGTTGCTGGAATCATCCCACTGTTCATCTCTGTATATTCGTCCTTTTTTACTGACGTGGTCCTCGTATTCGCCGATGTCGTCGTCATCGTCGTTGTTTGGATCGTTTTGGCTTTGATGGAAAAAGAGTTTGCGAATGTTGCCGACAGGGTCGGTAATGGTGACTTTTCCGAATCCGGCATATTCGCGCCGGAACACATCGAGGATGTCGACATAGTAGTGTCCGTCACGATAGTCATAGGTGGTCGTATATTCCGGTTCTCCGCTGCCAGCTTGTGACGTGTGTTGATAAACGGTGTGCACGACGAATGGGAGCCAGTTGGAGCTGGTGCTGTCTTGTTCGCGATAGGCGGTGGATGGTTTGTATGTAAATTTTTGTGTGCCTCCGAGTGGTTCATTGATGGTTTTGAGTCCGTTGATTTTCTTGTTGGGCTCCGCATCTGAGCCGCTGAAGTATTCAAACGTTGTGGAAGGGAGCGTGTTGGTTCCATCGGTTACTTCGATTTCGTCTAAGAGCCAGATAGCATTGTTTTGTTTGGTGTAGGTGAAATCATATGTGAGAAAAGTTTGCGCGCTGCCGCTAGAGTAGGTAACCAGGTCGATGCTGTCGATGAGCTTTTCGTATGAGACTCGGAAGCCGGTTCGATATGAAACAAAGTTATCGCGGCTTTCCAGGTTGAATTTAACTTCAAAAATGCCGTCGTTGGTGTCGTAGCCGGTGTAGCGGATGGTGTTTGGGTAGATGGCTCCGTTGTCTTTGGTGTAGGTGAATGTCATGAAGTTGCCGTTTGGATCTTCCACCTTTTCGAGCATCCATTTAAAAACTTTGGCGCTGTCGTTTGGGTCGTCTTGCCTCGTTGAGGCGCTGGTTCCGAAAGTATAAGTGTTGCCCATGGCATCGACCCCAATCCAATCAGCTCCGTCGTAAGTGAACTCGTTGAAGCTGCCTTCTGCTTTTGGTGCGTAGACTCCGTTGGTGTCGTCAATGATGATGAGCTCTTCGGTTGCTCCAAAAATGTCGACTGCGAAACGATCCTCATTGTATGTTTCATCTACACCTTTTTTAGGCGTTCGGTATACGGCATTTATAGGAAGGCTCCATCCAAATCCGACTGGGGATGCGTAGTGATCGTCGATGCTGGAGTAGGTGAGAGTGATATTTGGAGTCATTTCCAAGCGTCCTTGTGGAACCCAGAGTGGATAATAGTAGTTGAGGACTCCTGAGAAGAGGCTCACTTCGTGTTTGCCGTTAAAGCTCTGGAGGAACGTTGTTGCATCTGCTGTGAGGTCGCTGGGGTTGCCTGTACCCTCTGATAGGCTCGCGCTGAGTGCTTGAGGCTGGATGAGTTCGGGAGATTCCAATTCTTGTAGTTCTTCTTCTTCTTGTACCTCGGCTTCGCTTTCTGGTGTTGCTTGCGCTTCTTCAGCAATAGGTTGCTCCTCCGATAGCTCAAGCTGTTGATTTTCTACTGCTTTTTCTTCTTCCTTTTGTTGTTGAGCTGAAGCTGTTCCTTGCAACACTGGAGCTGTGACCAGAAGCCAAAACATGGTGATTGATACAAGACGTTGGAATCTCATAGGTGACAGTTAAGGTATAGATTTTTTGTGCTACACATCCGCGCAGTCACCGTAGAAGGTCCAGACGCCGTTGTCTTTTTTCATAGCACATTGATGGACTAAATCCCAACCTGATCCATTATTAAGCCAGACACAAGATATTTTAGAAATACTGCTACCTTGATTTCTATAAATGGCGTCAACAAGGCCATCACCATTGAGGTCGATGAGTTGGGTTTCAGCTTCATTTCCTAGAAAATTTGGAAACCAATCACTGTCTTTATATGTACTTGAGCTGGGAAGATTTGCCCAATATACCTGTGCACATGCTAGTGGTGGTTCATCTATTCCCGGTGTTGCGCTCGTAAAATTTGCTGAGAATGCAAGGGTGAGGATAAGGATCGTTCCGCCAGCAGCGAAAACGGTACGCATGAATTTTGGCATGGGAAAAAGTTTTAAAGAGTAAAAGATTTATTTATGAAACATCGGCGCAGTCACCGTAATGGGTCCAGATGTCAGTAGTACTGTTGAACTGTGAATAGCATTTATACACACGATCCCATCCGCTGCCATTATTAAGATAGAGACAGGATCGCCTTGCTCCTTCATTACCTGGATCATCTTTAATAAAGAAATAATCGATCAACCCATCCCCATTTACATCAACGAAATTGTGGTATGGCGCATATGTTGGGTTAAGACCTTGAGCTATATTCAAATCCCAATCAGACTGTTTATACGTGTCCGAACTTGGCCATGACTGAAAATCATCGTAGCATCGGGCTCTTGGAGCTGTGCCGGAGGTTAATGCCATGGTTATTCCACCTGTTTCTATCTCTTCCTCTGCTATGAAGGCTTCTTCCATGGCACTAGCCAGGCGATTTTGTGACTCTATGAGCTCGCTCATCTGACTCTCTAGGTTTGAGGTGGTGCTCTGGACTGCCTGCTGAGCAGATGCAAAGTGGGCCACGATTAAAAGACTCGCCAGAACCATTGTGGATGCAATGACTACTGGCGTGCGGAATATCTTCTTCATATTCAAAAGATTAGAGATAGGGTGCCTTCAACGTTACCACAATCTTCTTTTCTAAAGATGAAATTTTTATTAAAAATTCCTTAAGCCATTGCCACATTTTGAAGTTTGGCCTGGAATCTACTTCTCCTCAATCAGCATGAGCCCCGGATCCTCCAGGGTCTCCTTCACGGTCTTGGTGAAGAGGGCGGCTTCGGCGCCGTCGAGGACGCGATGGTCGAAGCTGAGGGAGAGCGGGAGCATTTTGCGGATTTGTGGTTTTCCGTCGACTGGAACGACCATGTCTTGGATCCATCCGGTGCCGAGGATTGCGGCCTGTGGGTAATTGATGACTGGTGTCGCGAACCATCCGCTCTGAGCTGATCCAATGTTGGTGATGGTGAAGGTTCCTCCCTTCATGTCCATTGGGTTGAGCTTTTTGTTGTGAGCTTTGTCGGCCAGTTCCACGATCTCTTTGGCGATGTCCAGGACGGATTTTTTGTCCGCGCCTTTGATGACCGGCACCATGAGGCCGTGTTCGGTGTCCACCGCGATTCCGATGTTGTAGTATTTTTTGACGATGATCTGGCCCTCTTCTTCGTTGAGTTCGGCGTTGAGGGTTGGGTGCTTCATGAGTGCCTGGATGGCTGCCTTAATGAAGAATGGCAGGAAGGTGAGTTTAATGTCCTGCTTTTCGGCGTTCTTTTTCTCTTTAGCGCGGAGGGCAACGAGTTCGGTGACGTCAGCCAGGTCTGTGTGGGTAACGTGTGGGATGGTGAACATAGATTTGACCATGTGCTCACCAACAGCTTTGCGAACGCTGTCGTATGGAATGCGGTCGATGTAGCCAAACATATCGTACTTCTTTACGGCTTTAAGCCCGGCTTTTGGCACGTTCACGCCTCCTCCACCTGTAGAAGCTGACTTAGTTTCCGCCTCTTTC
>CALMAI010000036.1 GCA_937858825.1 uncultured Candidatus Peregrinibacteria bacterium | reverse complement strand
CAATAACGTATGTGACTACCTTAATTTCCGAACACCAGAAAACGGCCAGATCTGTATCGATGTTGACTCTGATTACACTGGTGAATTCGAATGGGAAATTGATGGAATTTCATCACAATCGTTCGACACCTGTAAACCATACGACGAAAACAAAACCTACCATGTAGAAGCTGTCGATGCCCCAACCGCGTGTTTCGATGACTTACAACCAGAAGAAAATGAATGTTCATATTTCAATTTCACTTTCCCTGGTGACGAAATTTGTGTGGACACCGACTACGAAGGTGACGTTGAATGGATCTTCAATGGAGGATCACCAGAAACAACCAACCAAGACGAATGTTTCCAATACAATCCTGCCTTCAGCTATGAAGCTGCAGCAGTCAACACCGACAATCCAGACTGTAAAGCAGCTATTCCACCAGAAAAATCAGAACTTGTTAAGAGTGCTCGCCGAACAACATCAGAGCCATATTCAACACAAATTTTGACACTCCGACCAAACGACACAACCGTCTACTATCAGCTACGATACGTTCCATTGAATAATCAAAAATATTCAACCACAATCGTGGATACTATTAGCCAGGGTTACATCGACGCCCGACTCTTCCCGGAAACAACCGGACGGGAGCCAGGACGAATCGACTATAACGAAGGAAGTATGCGCGTGATCGTCAACGGTCAGGAAATCGACACCTGCCAATCAATTCTTGAAGCAGCAGGCGAAGACGAAGATCCAGTAATCGAAGACTGCTACGTTGGAGATATTGGAAACGGCGGTGTACGACTCGTTAAAGTTATGGGAGAAGCATTGATCTCATACAGTGGCGAAGTTGACAGTGCCCTTACCGACGAGGCTTGCCGTGAAGGAAGTATCTGTCAGGAAAAGTACATCAACGAAGCCGAAACCGAAAATTCAGTAGTTCACGTTGATGAAGAAGACGAAGAAGAGATCCCGGAAGTGAACTCAAACCCAATTACAGTACAATTGTTCTGTCAGTACATTTTGACTCGTGCTGCCGGAGACATCTTCCTGGAAAACGACCTTTCAACCGGTATCGACATTAACCAATGTTCACGATACCGAAGTTCAACCGGTATCATCATCACTCCAGGTGAAGAAGATACTCCACCACTTGTATCAACAGGTGCCGGAGACACAACCATCTTCTCAGTCGGACACGAAGTCTGTACCGCCGGACAAGCCGGAAAGGTCACCAACGAACTCGCTGAACTCTATGGAAGCGACATCACCGGACTTTCAAGTCAGATTTGTGAGGTCAAACTCCGAACCGGAAGCCCTTGGAAACAAGAAACTATTACCAACTCCATCGATGAAAACAAAACCCGTGCGTCACGATGGGGTGCTGATCCAGCACTTGGAAACAACCTTTCAACCATGCTCTTCACCTACCCAGATGAAGACGTATACCACGTGAAGGGTGACGTGCAGTCAGGATCAATCCGTATGGATGAAATTGGAGCCAAAACCTTCATTATTGAAGATGGAGACCTCCACATCACCGACAATATTGTCTACACTGGAACCTGCCCTGCAGGCCCAGGACAATGTTCAGTCCGTGATGTTGCGTCACTCGCGTTTATCGTCCTCAACGGAAGTATCTACGTTGATCCAGGCGTAACCCAAATCTCTGGTGTGTACTTCGTTCAGGAAGGAGAAGCTGACGGATCTGGACGACTCTACTCTGGAGCTCCAGGCGGAGCCGAACAACAATCCGATGAACAGCTCACCATTTATGGATCAGTCTATGGAGATATCGACCCACTCTTCGCAAAACGATTCTTCAGTGGCGACCCATCAAGTGAACTGGGAGGAATTGTGGTCCGATTCGATCAACGAGTCATCCTCAATACTCCACCAGCACTCCGCGACATTCTTAACTTGAGTCAAACCGAAGTCGCACGATAAGTGCCGAAACACACTCCCACCGCAGTCCCCCGCTTCATACCTTGTTGCGGGGGATTTTTGTATGTGTAGAAATAAATTTCATCAAAAATCAAGATGAAAACTGAAGTCCCACATGGTAGGTTGATCTCATGAAAACATGCTACCTCTTCCATGGCGACGACAATTATTCCAGCTTTCAAAAAGTCCATCGCTGGCAACAAGCTTTTGAAGAAAAGTTTGGCGATATGAACGTTGAAATTTTTGAAGGAAAAGATCTCTCCGCTGCCCAGTTCAATGAAGCTATATCCACACTCCCCTTTTTGAGCGAGAAAAAGATGGTTATCATCCGCAACTTCTTCAAAGATGCCCCAGCCGACGAACTCAAAGCTGCAGCGGATCACCTGGAAAAGATCGACGAGAACTGCATTGTTATATTTCTAGAAAGACAAAAGGCCGATGCCCGCACAGCTCTGTTTAAAAGGATCAAGAAAAGCGGAAATGTAGAAGAGTTTCCTCTTATGGAACGTTATGAACTGGCTCAATGGATCGCAAACGAGATAAAAAATAATAATATTACTGCGCTATCATCAAAAATCATCAACCAACTGGCAGAAACCGTTGGCCCGGACCTCTGGCAGATGCAACAGGAAATCGAAAAGCTTGGACTTTACGCCCAAAGCGGCAACCCCATAACAGAAGAAACGATCGACTCACTCGTGAGCCCAAATCCAGAAACGACAATCTTCAAACTCACTGATTACCTTGCTACCAAACAAGCAGAACGATCAATCAAAACGCTTCAGACTCTGCTCGACAAAGGTGAAAGCATTATCCAGGTTCTTTTTATGATCATTCGACACTTCCGCATTCTCATCCAGATTCAGGATTGCCTTGCAAACAATGTGGACCGCAAAGAGATCGCCCGTAAAATCAAACAACACCCTTTTGCTGTTCAAAATGGCATCAAACAGGTACAAAACTTTTCTGCAGAAACTCTGGCCAATATCTACGAACAACTTTTAAAAATTGATATAGCCATGAAAAGTGGAAAAATTAAAATGTCCACCACCGACCAAACCGAACTCCAACTTACCCTGGAACGATTCATTCTAGAACTCTGTAATTAATCTTTATATACCTCCCTCATGCTCGAAAAAACGCTTGAAAATATTGGCCTCAACAAAAAAGAGGCTTCTGTTTATATCGCTGCACTGCAAATCGGATCCAATCCTGTTTCCAGAATAGCAAAACAGGCACGCATCAATCGTGTGACCGCCTACGACATCATGGAAAAACTCGCCAAACGAGGACTGGTCACCTCTTTCACCCGCGCAAAAGTAAAATACTACACCGCAGCTGATCCAGAGCTAGTCGTCACCGATTTTCAAAAAAAGGTCGACGAGTTAAACGAGGCTCTTCCCCTTCTTAAAGAGCTCACCGGCGAAGTGGCAAAACCAACCGTCACCACCCATGAAGGACTTGAATCTATCAAAAAAATCTTTACCCAGGCACTGCGCACAGAAGAAGAGATCCTCCTCATCGCCAATATCAAAGAGATTGAACTTCATTGGTCCACTTTTAACGAAGATTTCGAACGAAAACGCATGGACTACGAAATCCCCCTTCGTCTCATTGCCCTCGATGACCAACGCGGCGAATTCATGAAAGAGTATGATGACGAATTCCAACGAAAAACACGTCTGGTAAGTAAAGCACAGTTCAACTTTTCAACCCACACACTGCTTTTTGATGGAAAAGTGGCGCTCATCAACTTTACCACCAATGTCGGAGTTGTTATTGAAGACAAAGACATTGTTTCCACTCAAAAAACTCTCTTTGAAATGCAATGGTCTCTCCAGCAGGGCGATGCGCCAACCATTGTTGTACGCAAAGTCGGAAACATTAAGAAAGAAGAACAGCCTGTACAAGAAGAGGTCCGTGAAGATCAAAGTTCACTCTTCTAGACAAGCTTTCTGTTGAGCACAAATCTATAAAACAAAAAGAGGCCCCCGAATGGGGGCCTCTTTTCTTATTGTCTATCGTCCAGGGAAAGATTAGATCTTTCCAAGGTTGTGAAGTTTGTAGAGTACGTCC
>CALMAI010000035.1 GCA_937858825.1 uncultured Candidatus Peregrinibacteria bacterium | reverse complement strand
CATCTCCACAGAAAGACCCCTGCACGGTATGTGAAACACACATGGTGTCACAGTAGGTGCATTGACTATTATAAGCAGCAGTACAAGGAGTATTGGTGTTGGACATTCCATCATCACACTGTTCTGTTCCTTCGGGATTTCCATCCCCGCAAACAGGGGCTTGAGGCACTTTCTTGGCCCATTTGATTTGAAATTTCCCACTTGAATCATCGGCATACCAAAGGTCACCTTCTGAGTCGACTACGGGATTATTGTCATTAAAGCCTGTATTAATGCTTTGAGTAGAGGGAACATTTAAATCAGCAGGATTTGCCCCTACTGTAGTGCCATCCCACGTATGAACACCAATATCATTATTTCCATGATTCCAAGATTGGCCTTGATTTGTTGTCAAAACTTCATTGCCAACAATATGCATGTCATATTCACTTTTAGCTGGATCGCTGAGCCCAGGGACGTTTGTATAAGAGGAAAGCGCAGGGCGAGCAAGTTTGACAATATCCAAGTTTCCAGCACCTGGATTCCATCGTGCACAATAAAGAGTAGTGGAGTCAGCATAGACCGGCCAACCAGTTGTAGTTATACCACTAATCGGGGAGCAATTTGAAGCTACATTATTTATGTCATCCCATGTACAGTCCTGCGGATCGCCGTTTAAACTATAAAATAAGTGACCGTCAGAAATGATAGGCCAAATTTCGATGGTACCTGTGTTGAGAATTGTAAAAGGGGCACCCCAGTTTTGACCATTATCTGTACTTTCCACACCCAAAATATCATCTTGGCCGGCACCATCACTAGAGTAGATAACCTTAATGGTATTTCCGTTCCGAAGAACAGTCCCCACAAATTCATTAGCAGCAGGATTAGAAAAAGACAAAGTCTGTGGTGATTGGAGAGGTTCAATGGCTTCAGCATTCTGAGTTGCAAGTGTTGGTGCAGCAAACGCACCTGCAATGAGAGCTGCCTTTCCAAGATCATTTCTCAGTTTTGAAATCTGCTTGCCCAAAAAAGTTGATGAGCTCACAGATTCAACACTATTTTTAATTTTTGATCTTTCTGGATTTGAAGAAGAAAGAGACATAGGGAACTTTTACTGATTAGTAAAGTGTCTCATTCTACCCCCAAAACAAAGGAATTGTCAAGTCCTTTTTATTGTTGTATAACATACTCCAGGATTCCACCCTCCTGAGGTTGTTTTACTTCTAGAATTTGTTTAAATTCACCAGAATAGCCCTCTGCTCGAATCGTTTGAGAAGCATCTGTTGGTGCATAATTTTGAACATCAGTGAGAATCTGATACTCAAGATATGGAATAACAGTAGATTGGCTCTGTTGAAGGCTATTGATAACGCTAAGCTTTAACACTGGTTTGTGAATCGCAGAAGTGCGAAGGCCACCAACATTCCATGGAGCAAGGTCATGAATGAAGCTATTAATTGAGGCACTAATCTCATTTTTTATATCAACTCCATCATCCCCCCCAAGTTGAGCAATTATCAAACTTTCAAAACCATTACTTTTTTGAAGATTCAGTTTTGATTCATATATTTCTGAATTTGAGAAACAACGCCCTCCAGATGAACATCCAGGCATGGATCCAGCTATATATGTCCTATCCGGATCCATCACATACGTTGACCCGCCGCCCATCGGCACACCCGTAATTTGCCAGTCGACAATCGTGTCATCGCCAGCAACTTCCGGGTTTCCATTGGCAGTATCAAGGTCAAAACGGTCAATTGGAGCGCAGAACTCTTCGCCATTGGCGCATGGTGTTCGCAATCGCACAATAATAGTATCGAGCCCCAAATCCACCGGATCACAAATGCTATCCGGATTGGCACTGCACTGCCCGGTCACATAAAGTGGAATATTCACGACTTCACCCACAGTAATCTTATTCCAGTTACAAGGATGATCAGCCGCGTCATACCCGGTTGATTGATCCTCAATATATCCGCCATTGTCATAACTAAAGGGTGTGCTGATCCATGGTTTGTCCGGATCGCAATCCTCTGCCACATTTCCACTTCCCGGAGTGGGCGCGCCATACATTCCATCGTAAGAAGAAGGAGTGTCATACTGCGTATTTACCGGCACCTGTCCCTGAATCTCAAAAGTTGCATCCAGGTTGTCTGCTGCAGTTTCACCAGAGCTATAACCAGCTCCCTCCTTGCTATTCGCCAAAAGCCCTTGTTCAAGCGCTCCCTCAGTATTGAAAAATGCCTTATTTGCCTGATTGACATTGGCAGATTGCCGGATAGAGGTCACCACAACATTGCTGACAATCAGTGAAAACAGGGTGATCACTGTCACCAGGCCAATCGCAATAATAAGAGAAACCCCTTCACGTTGCCGATAAATAGCTTTTTTATGATTTTGAGACATTTTTTGAAAGTTACATCTTATTATTATAACATATTTTTACGCCACAGTCGAGCATCTTATCTCTACGGACACACATCCTTTCCAAGATAGCTCTTTACTTCATTGTAAACACGGCTTGTAATAGTGGACTGCAAGGTTACGGTTGGCACATTTCCGGCAAACCCAACCAGTTCACTTTGGGCCGGTTCAACGGTCATCAAAACCGTTACATGCGGTTGCTGCTGAATACCTTCAGCCGGATTCGTCTCGGCAAAGGCCTTCCGTGGATCCTCCGCAGGAGAGATCATAAACTGAAGGTCTGTCACATGTGTTCGCAATGGCATAATTGGCACAAATCCTTCATAAAGGCCACCGGAGGTTCCCGCCAGATTATCCGTCAAATTCGTTACTAACCCGCTCGGACAGTCATATCCTTCGGCACAGAAATCTTCATAGTCAGTCGTTCCATCGTGCCAAATCTCAAAAATCCCATCATTATCCACATCCTGCCCATCCAGCTTTAAAAGAGCTACGCTGTATTCGCTCGTGCCGGAATTCGCCAATTTCCGCCCCATATATGTTTTCTGATCTCCTTCTGGATTGATCAAATACAGCTCATCTCGTTGGAGCGTAAAGTCGGCAGATCCAAGCGAGCAATCATTAAAAGGAGCTCCAATTTCAACCTCATCACAGAACGCGTTCGCGTCAGTAGACACTGCTAAACCACTATTATTCCCGGCATAAGGATTTTGCCCGCTATTCACATCCAGAGAGTTCTTATTGATAACGCATCCCGGATTCAAAAGAGGATCTCCTCCCGGAGGATTGGCAGAACATTCAGCGCCAATAGCAACAGGATTCCCCGGATTATAAAAACGCTGCGCGTAACATCCAAAATGCTCACCATGCAAAATATCGCTCACCGATCCCTGGTCCAGCGCATCCCTGTAATACTCTTCATAATCGACAGTGTTATACCGAATCTCACGAGAAATACGCTCCATCATAAACCGCGCGTCCTCATAAATCGCATTTTCCAAAGTCACACGCCGTTGAATCCGCATAACATCAACAAAAACAGTCACTCCAATCAGGCTCACCACCACAAAAACACTCGAAGCGATCACCACTTCTGCCAGGGTGAATCCTTTTTTATGCTTCTTCCAGATTGTGGTAAAAAATCGTTTCATTTAGGTTGATACTTTTTGATAGTTAGCAAGCGATGTCGTGAGTTCCACCTGATGAACACCATTCTGATCCCATTGAACCGTTGAGGTCACATACATGATCTCTCCAGTTGCAGGATCTCCGGTGTCATATTCAATATGAATTTCACGGTAAAATTTGCTGGCCCCGGCATTAGTCAGCCCCAACCCAGCAATAGTGTCTTCAGTAATAAGGATGTCCTGAGTCCCGGCAACAGTTGTCAAATCAACATATCCCAATCGGTACGAATCGTTTGGATTTGAAGCAGAATTAAGATCCAGAGAGTCAGCAACACTTCCTAAATCAAACTCATAGCTAATTGGGTTCAGGTCGGCGGTGTAATATCCTTCGGCAATCTGATCGTAGAGTGGACTACAGTCGCCCGGTCCGGATCCCGGCACCAAATTCCAGCAATTGGTCTTATCAAAACCAAACTTCATCCAGTTTGTATCGCGAATATTCCGCACAGCTTCCAATCCCTCAACTGCCAGATTCAAAGCCACCAGATTATCTTTACTAAAACTGTTCGCCCGCATTGAATTCACAATCAACGTGGTCGCCACAGCAGATCCCATAACCACAACAAAAACGGCAACAACCACCTCTACCAGCGTTTCCGCGGTTTTCTCTTTCATCCATGTTGTCATCCAGTTTTTCATGAGAAGAAAAGGGGATTAAGGACAGGCTGTTCCTGTGGTGTCAGTCGTTTCTGGAACGCCGGCAATTGGATGGATAGCCAGACAATTATCGCGCAGAACGCTGCCGCTGGTTTCTCTCAACCCAAAGACAAAAAACTCGTTCGTTAATGTGGTTGGGGCAGCCGTATTGGAAAAAGCGACATCAGCAAAAATTGGTGAAAACATCACAGTATTCGCGGATGTTCCGTTTGATCCTTCTGCCAAAATAAGCAGACTTGGATCAACCTGATACTCTCCAATCTTCAGATCGCGGCCAACAAGGTATTGGCCAAAATCTCCAGTATTGTCATACGCTCCAACATTCGTGGAATCATCCAGATCCGCAAAAAGAGTCAATGTATTGGTTCCCACATCAAAGTGAATACCATAGTGTGCCGGAGTCACATAGTCATTGTCGCCATTGTCCAGACCATCATTATCGTAATCCCCATAGTCCAAAATCGCCTTTCCGGTCACCGCAAGACTTCGCGCTTCCCGCACAAGGGATCCCACCTGCTGATCCGCAGCACTAAACGTCAAAATCCGCCGTGAACGCAAAATTCCACTAACAGCAGAAACGGTCAAAACACCAATAACCACCATGACGAGAATCAACTCGATCAAGGTATAACCACTCCTTTCTTTCTGAAGTCGGGATTTAATCATCCCATTATTATACCAGAAAAATCGATCTTTGCCGACCCCTATTTCACCACAAATCCGACAATCTTCCCTGGTACATAAATTTTCTTCACAATTGCTTTCCCTTCCAGGTATTTCTGCACTTTTCCCAGCTGCATGGCTGATTCAACCGCCGCATCTTCGGTAATATTCGCTTCCGCCTCCACTTGTCCACGTAGTTTTCCATTCACCTGAACCGCCAAAGTAATAGTGGAAGAAACGGTTAAAGCTTCATTGTATTCCGGCCAGGATGTATTAAAAATGCTCTCTTTTTGGCCCAGTTGCTCCCATATTTCTTCAGCCAGATGCGGTGCGAGCGGTGCAATTAAGCGCACAATCATCTTTTTCTGATCCAGAGAAAGTCCAGTTTTTCCCGCTCCATTGGTCAGTTCCATCAAGGCGGCAATAGCC
>CALMAI010000034.1 GCA_937858825.1 uncultured Candidatus Peregrinibacteria bacterium | reverse complement strand
GTGGTAACGAATCTTTTCAATATCCAAGACATCTCCAATTCCAATTCCCAACGCAATAATCAAACTTTTAATCTCATTATTTCCAAGAATTCGATCCATACGAGCCTGCTCCACATTCAAAATCTTACCTCGAAGTGGCAAAATTGCCTGGGTCTGACGGTTTCGTCCCATCTTGGCACTACCACCCGCGGAGTCTCCCTCCACAATGAATAGTTCTGAATCTTCTGGATTTTTAGAACTGCAGTCCGCAAGCTTACCTGGAAGAGTAAGCCCCTCCAAAGCTCCTTTACGAATGACCGTATCCCGAGCCGCTCGCGCCGCAAGCCGCGCTCGCGCCGCCAAGGCACACTTCCCAAAAATCGCCTTCGCGTCATTTGGGTTCTCTTCCAAGAACTGATCGAACGCATCTCCAAAAGCTTTTTCAACAGCCGTTCGCATTTCTGCATTTCCCAGCTTACTCTTGGTCTGCCCTTCAAACTGAGGATCAGCCAATTTTACAGAAATAATCGCTGTTAACCCTTCACGCACATCATCAGACGTCAGATTCCCTTCTTTCTCCTTCAACAAATTATTTTTTCGGGCATAGTTATTGACCGTTCGAGTCAAAGCACTTCTAAACCCTGTTAAGTGCATACCACCTTCAATAGTGTGAATGTTATTTGCAAATGTAAAAATCTGCTCATTAAAAGTCTGATTGTATTGCAAAGCCACTTCAACGAGTCCTTCATCCATCTCTTTTTCCACATACACAATCGATCCAATCGATTCCTTTTGCTGATTCAGATGCTGAACATAAGATTTTACACCTCCTTCAAAATAGAATTGGTATTTCTTATCATCCCGCTCATCAACAATCCGAATCGTGACACCTTTGGTCAAATACGCCTGCTGACGCAAACGGTTCAAAATAATCTGAAAATCAAAATCGGTATGTTCAAAAATTGAAGGATCCGGCTTAAACCAGATTCTCGTACCGGTTTTATCAGCATCACCAACAACCTTAATTTCCGAAACCGGCTTACCTCCATCCTTGTACTCCTGCTCATGCTCTTTCCCTTCAATCCAAACTGTTGCCTTCAAATCTGTTGAAAGCGCATTTACTACAGAAACACCCACACCATGCAAACCTCCCGACACTTTATATCCCCCTCCACCAAATTTACCTCCGGCATGGAGAATCGTAAGAACCGTTTCCAGCGCCGATTTCCCTGTTTGCTTCTGCTTTCCAACCGGAATACCACGTCCATCATCCTCAACACTACAAGCTCCATCTTTATGCAAAGTCACCACAATATTCTTACAAAATCCAGCCATCGCTTCATCGATCGCATTGTCAACAATTTCCCAAATCAAATGGTGTAACCCGGCAGTGTCCGTTGTTCCAATGTACATACCAGGTCTCTTTCGCACGGCTTCCAGTCCTTCCAATACCTGAATGCTATCGGCACTATACGAAGTCGCCTGCGCTTTTTTGTCGTTATCGGCCATAAAACAAGAAAATCTAATAAGTTAATTTGTTCCACGCGGAACAAGTCCAGCGGGAATATATCACAACTTTTTTCGACTGTCAGGTTAAAACCACCTTTTATTGGACAAGGGGATTTTCATCCGCATTCGCAGCAGCAGCTTGTTCCCCCTGAGCATAAACCTGCCGGGCAACCGCCGCCAGCTGGGAAATGTCATATTGATCAGCAACCTGCTTATCGCCATCTGGAGTTCGCACCAGGATTGATGAAGCCACATTGGTTGAGTTCTGGAAGGCAAAAGCCATTTGCACATCCTCATTATCAGCCAGCCGTGCACCGTTTACTACAAATGAACCAGCATTCAGATCACGAACAACAATATTTTCCTCCAGCGCTGTCACACCATTGGTTTTCAATTTATTTAAAAGCAGAGCTTTCGCTACACGTTCAGCCTGAGACGTTTCTGGTGGCGTTACTTGAGTTGGCGTTTCGGTCGATCCACCAGGCTCTTCTGTTTCGGTTGGCTGGAACAGAAGTGACAGGCTCGACAAACGGATAGCATTTCGGGAAAGCGTAACATTGCCACTCATAACATTCGAGATCAGCTTTCGATTCCAGTCATAATCACCAGAGAACGAAACCCCATCAACAACTCCATTCACAATTTTCACATATTGGGCATTCACATCAGTAATCTCTTCAACCTGCAAATCTGTCGCTCCTATCGTTTCAAAATCTTCAGCAATTTGAGCCAGAATATCTTCCGGCGTAATAGTCGGAACAGTTTCTTCTCCAAGGAACTCAGAAATCACCTGTTCAATTGAAACCTGTTGCTGCTGAAGCTGGATAAAGTCGTTATAAGCATCCTGCGGCGACGATCCGCGAAGTTGCGCCACATTCGTCGCATTCAAAAATCGCAAGAAGTTACCATAGTCCTGCAATCGAAGAGCAAAAAGGCTACTTACTCCAACATCTGTTCCAGGTTGAAGATCCTTAATCTCATTAATAAGTCGGAATGCAACCAGTCGCGCATCTTCCAGCGAAACACGCTCATTAAGGAAGAACGCCTGGAGCTGCTTCAAGAAATCAATCTTGGTGCTGATAATAGTTTGCCGCTCCTCATTCTTAAGAGCTCCTTCCGGCAAAAATCCAAGCCATTCATCTTCCAGAAAGCTCTTCATCGCGAAATAACTATCCTGATAAAATTGAGGATATTGCCGTAAAAGGTTATCCATAATCTGATTCTCTTCAGCCAAAAGATAGCTTGAAGTGGCAAGGCCGGAAACCTCCTCCTCTATAAAGTTCTGAAACCGGGTAAAGTAGTTTTGCAAAGCTAATCGCGCCTCCAGCTGATTCGTATCAGCAAGAGCATAAGCATAATTGATATAGTCGCGAATAAGTCCAAGCTTCAAAAAGATCGATTCCACATCGCCATCAATCCGCTCCAAAAGCAGATCACTCAAAGCAACTTTTACATTATATAAATCATCGGTCGGCAAAACCGTATTGAGTTCAGCATATTCAGCCCAGAGCCGATCCATAACTTTGCTACTAAAAATGTCCTGCCCTTCATCAACCCCCGCACGCAAAAGCTGTTCAAAAAGTACAATTCGTTCACGCCCTTCAGCCTCACGTCCAAAAACAAAAAGATACTTTGCATCAAGCAACTGTTCAAAAATATTTTCGACCAGTCGTTCCACACGTTTCTCTTTGCTAAATGTGAATGTTTCAGAAAGACGAAGAACCGATTTATCAAGATCGTACGACAATGAATCCAAAGATCCATACCGAAGACCCCTTGATGTAATATTTGACTGCTCTTCAGTATCAATAGAAGTTTTCAGTGAACGGTCTGCCGCCAGGTTTTGCGTCACCCATGAATCACCCGCCAGCGATGTTTGATTCATCAAACCATACTGAAACTCTTTAATAAGTTTTGAGTAAAGCAACTGCCGTAAAATCTGCACATTATCAGAAACTTTTGCCTTTGAAACTGTTGCCTGACCTCCGGCAGCAACCAAAAAACTATTCACCAATCGTTCCGATTTTGAAAACAACACTTCATCCGCAATATAACTCCCATCAATCAATCCGACATTCACCTGCCCGGAAAACACGCGGATCAAACTTGATTCACCATTGAACGACACATCAAAAGAGCTTCGTTGTGGCATCAATAAAGATCCACCGGCAACCACATTCATCCCCGCTGAAGTCGCACTATTATTTCCCCACACCGATCCCTGTCTCAAATCAAAAATATAGCCATCCTCGGTCTGATTCAAAAATGTTACGGATGTCAGGCTTGAAAGCCGCAAAACTCCATGAGAATCAAAACGGATAACCGCGCTCTGTCCATTACTTGTCTGGATTGTATCCCCCGGCTGCAATGCTCTTTCTCCTGAAAAAGCACCGGAACTCCCAGCCACAACAGCCGTCGCACCCTGATCTCCTGCCAAAGCAACAACTTCCATCTCTAAAGCTGTTGCCGCCTCTGGCTGGGCTCCATTTTCAATAAAAATTGTTCCCACCAGAATCAGGAGTGCAAGCAGGGCGAAGGCCAGATTTTTGAGCAGCTTTGTCATAAATCTCTCACAATCAAAAATATCTTTATATTATAGCCAAAATTTGTCTATTTGTAAACAAATAGACAGACTCGAAACCCGCTTTTATCCAGTTGTTTTTACCAAAAGCATCCAGTATAATGGCCAAGTTTATTGACCACACAGAAATGAAACACAAATCCACATTTTCTATGCGCATAGCTGCGGCTCTGGGCATTTTTTTGATTATCCCCCAGTTTGCACTTGCCAGTTTTCGTGATGTTGGAAGCCTTCATCCTTATTATGACGCCATTTCTTCGCTTGAAGAAAAAGGGATTGTTAAAGGTGTTGGTGAAAACTTTTTCCGCCCGGACGAGCCTGTTTCCAAAGCAGCATTCTTCAAAATCGCCTTTCAACATGCTGGATACCTGCCAACAAGTGGCATCTACGAAACACCATTCGCAGACGTTCCTGCCGACAGCTGGTTTGCTCCATATGTCAAAACAGCTCTATCCCTCAATCTTATAAAATTCAACCCGGACTCTCCGGATTTTAAAGGAGATCAGCCCATTACCCGACTTGACGCACTGAAGCTCATCCTTCCACTGGAAGGGATTCCCGCGCCATTAAACGATTCAAGCCCTCTTATTTTTCAGGATGTTATTACCGATTCGCTCTCAATTCACTACATAAAAGCTGCTCAAAAAGCAGGGATTTTTCTCCCTGAAGAACAACCCTACTTCTTCCCAAACAGAATTTTAACAAGAGCAGAAGCCGCATATCTGGTCCACCAGGCCGAAATTTATAGAAACAGCCTTTCTTATCCAACAGAACTTCCGGACTTTGAAACCTTTGAATTCGACGACTCATACGTTGACGGATCATCTATTATCGACAATGACAAATTTCCGATTTTCCTGAATATCTGGACCAAACTTAACACCGAGTCCATCTATAAAGACCAGTTTGACCCGGACGACCTTATTTATGGAGCGATTAGCGGAATGGTTCAGTCTATTCCCGACGAACAAGCCCTCTTCCAGGATCCGGAAAGTGCCCTGGAGTTCGAACAAAGCCTCACCGGTAACTATGAAGGAATCGGCACTATCATCGACATTTTCGAAGATCAGTTCTTAATTGTCACCGTTTTGAACGGCGCCCCAGCCGACAAAGCCGGGCTCAAAGCCGGAGACATTATCCTTAAAATTGATGGAGAAGAAGTGAGTTCATACTCCATTGACGACCTTCTGGATGCCATTAAAGGCCCAAGCGGAACATCGCTCACCATGACTGTTGATCGGGACGGACACCAAATGACATTTACTGTCACCCGTGAAGAGATCGCTCTCGATACCGTCTTCTTCCAAAGCAGCCTGGATGTCCCGGCCGACATTGGTTACATTGCTATCTATCAGTTTACCGAAACCACCGCTCTCGACTTTGAACAACTTCTGGAAGAGACCATGGCCAGCAATCCACACGGGTTGATTATTGATCTCCGTGACAATCCTGGAGGCTATGTTGATGCCGCGCTCTCTATTCTGGATCTCTTTATTCCTGAAGGAGAAGTGATTGTCTCATTCAACATTAGCGGAGAAAAAACATACTCCACCTCTACCGGAGCCGGAAACATTCCCGAAGATTTTCCAATTATGATTCTTGTGAATGAAAACACTGCATCCGCCTCAGAAATTGTAGCTGGAGCAATGCAGGTCCACGATGTTGCAACGCTTATTGGAACCCAAACTTTTGGGAAAGGAACCGTCCAGGAAGTGAACTTCTATAACGATGGATCGCTCTTCAAGTTCACCATCGCCGAATGGCTCACCCCTGACGATCAATCCATTAACCACACTGGCCTGATTCCCGATATTATTGTTGAAGAAACTAAATCCGACGCTATCGGGGAAACCGATTCCCAACTCGAAAAAGCCATCCAGGAAATTCAGAAACGATAAAATTACACATCGTCACCAAGACTTTCCGGCTTCTTTAAAATGCCAGGCTCATCATCAGATTGCTGCTCCAGAGCAGTTGGTTCTGCCTTATTTTCTGCAGCAACGATTGGTTCAGACTCTTCCAGTGGAGCCTCTTCAGGAGCTTCCGGAGTTGGAGTTTGATTTTCTTCTTCCCCCGCAGCAGCAGCAACATTTTGCACCACCTCTTCATCAGCCGCCGTTTCATACTGAATCTGCCCCTCACGCTCACGAAGAAGCTCTTCAGGATTGGTTGTGATGATCTTATCTTCTGTATATGATGCGATAATTTGAATCGCCACATGCTTCAGCCCGGCAAAGAATAATCCCTGCCCAACACCACTATTAAGGAGCATATATTTTTCACCCTCCGTCAGATTAAAAACCTTTCCCAGCACATCAATCGCTGCCGGCGCCTGCTTCAAAAGCATCTGCATCGATGAGTTTGTTACCACAGGGCGTCCAAACGGACTCTTAATAAAATCTTCCACATCCTGCGTAATAGTCGTAATTCCCAGATAATATTTCCGGGCGCGTTTCACCAATCCAAACAAAAATTTAGCCGAATCCTCATACTGCATCATCGTCCAGGCCTCATCAATAACAAGAATTCTCTTCTTGAGCTTACTGCGAACCCGAGCCCAGATATAGTTCAAAATAATGTACATCGCAATCGGCCGCAGCGAATCTTCCAGGTCACGAATGCAGAACACCATCAAGCCACTCTTCAGATCCACATTGGTTGGCTTATTAAAAAGCCCCGCATACGTTCCAGATGTAAACTTCTGCAAACGTTGCGCAAGGCTGGTCGCTCCTTCCATAGTAGAAAGAACATCCTGCAAATCCATCATAGTTGGCGGTGGCTGCTTACTTGGATCCGCCATCTCCATAGTAGTACCTTTAATCGCGTATACATCAATAAGAGCACGGTCCAAAATCGCTTCTTCCTCAGGCGTAACACCTCCAAGCATAATCTTTAAAAGACCATGCAAACTAATAATATTTTGACGGAGAAGGTCTCCCGGCTGCACATCCTCGCCATCGAGCGGAGATGGAAGGTCAAAAGGATTTACACGCCGCTCAGACGTAAGCGAAACTCGCAAATACGCGCCACCAACCGTTTGAGAAAGGGCCTCATATTCGTTTTCCGGATCGATAACAATCACATCTGTCCCCAGCATCATCGAACGCAAAATTTCCAGCTTCACCGCAAAAGATTTACCGGCACCCGATTTCGCAAACACCACAGAATTGGCATTTTCCAACGAAAATCGGTCAAAAATAATCAAACTATCGTTATGCCGATTTAATCCATATAAAATTCCTTCATTCGAAGTAAGATCCGCAGAACTAAAAGGAAACGTACTGGAAAGCGGCGATGTATTCATATTCGTACTAACCTCAATTTCATCCAGACAAATCGGCAAAGTTGAATTAAATCCATGTTCCATCTGAAGCTCAGCCTTCTTGGTTAAAACCAGTTTCCCACCAAGCATGCTCTCAAGCTGTTTCCCAATTCGGGAAAGCTTCTTCTCATCATCAGAATAAATCGTGAAGTAGAGCGCAAACTGGAAGAACTTTTCCTGCCCACGCTGAATTTGTGTCCGGAGCTCTTCAGCATCCTGCAATGCAGTTTCCAGGGCCGGATCACTTACAATTCCCTTCTCTGCAGCCATTCGCACAGACGATTGCATTTCTGCAACCTTCTTCTTCAAAACCTTCATAATCTGACTGGAATCGATCGGATAAATAAACTGAGCAATATCCATGGTCACATCAAAATTGATGACCGGTGAAAGCCAGTTGGAATCCAGATATCGAGGATAGGTATAAACATAAAAACTCTGAGCATAAAGCCCTTCCACCCGCAATGAATCATAACGAATATCCATTGAAGACGGTGCAATCAAATCACGAATAGTCGCCAGACCTTCCTGATAAATCTTTTCTGCCTCCAAAAGTTCTTGTCGTTCCTTCGCCTCTGCCTGCTTATCCTTCTTCTTTTCCGGAGATGCCTCCTTTGTAGCATCATCTTTTTTCGCAGATTCGTCAGCTGTGTCCTTGCTTTCTCCACCTTCAACAACGCTCTTTTCCCTCTTATCGGGAACACCCGCAGTCCGCCCCTCTTCAAGAGCTCCTTCCACTTTTTTCATAGAACTAATAAACGTATCCTTCACAGATGCAAAGGCATGGCCTTTCTTCTTGGCCTCCTCTTTCGTAATAGCAGGTTTTTCTTTCCCTTCTTTCTTTTCTGCAGCAGAATTTTCCTCTTTCTGAACACTCTCTTCTTCAACCTGTTCAGGCTTATCCGATGTTTCCAACATTCCTTCCGGTGAAGGAGATCCATCCTTCTTCACCAAATCACCAATCTGGGTATCAGTCTTATTTTCAGGATTTGAACCTTCCTTTTCCTCAACCTGATCGGCTTTAATCTTCTGGAGCCAGGCAGGCACCTCTTTTTCAGACTCCTTTTTTACACTTTCGTCTAAAACCTGAGGTTCCTGGGTCCCCTCATCCTTTTGAGCAGTCTGTGCTCCTTGAGCCTCATCTTTTGTCGATGGATCAGCCATACGAAAAACACTAAAAATTCTTAATAGTATACCAAAAATCACCATTTTCTTCAAGCATCTTGGAAACTTCCAAACTTTTATGATACAGTGGCGTCCGACAACTCTCATTTTGTAATAGCATTTATGGCAGAAAATAAGGAACCACAAGAATTACCAGAAGATTCTGAAGGCGAAAACGCTGAAGATCAGAATGAAGAAAGTCCGCAAAGTGACCTCCAGATTTTTTCAGAGGCAAAACCGCATCCAATCTCAAAGGAGATGCAGGATTCCTACATTGATTACGCCATGAGCGTAATCGTTTCTCGTGCGCTTCCAGATGTTCGTGACGGGTTAAAGCCGGTACAACGGAGAATTTTGTATGCCATGCAGAATGCAGGATTGACCTCAAGCGCGTCATTCCGTAAGTCAGCGACTGTAGTCGGTGACGTACTTGGAAAATACCATCCACATGGTGACTCTCCTGTGTATCAGGCCATGGTTCGTATGGCGCAGGATTTTGCCCTTCGCTATCCGCTCGTTCGTGGACAGGGAAACTTTGGATCTATTGATGGCGATAACGCAGCGGCCATGCGTTATACCGAGGCAAAAATGGAAAAACTGACCGACGAATTGATGGCCGACATCGACAAAGAGACCATTCCATGGACAGAAAACTACGATGGACGTTTTAAAGAACCAACTGTTCTTCCTTCAAAAGTTCCTCAACTTCTTTTGAATGGATCTACCGGTATTGCCGTTGGTATGGCAACATCCATCCCTCCACACAACATTGGAGAAGTAACCGACGCACTCCTTCACATTATCGACAAACCGGAAGCAACAGTTGAAGACCTTATGGAGTTTGTCAAAGGACCAGACTTCCCTACTGGAGGAACTATTTACGATCAGGAAGCCATTAAAACCGCATATTCAACCGGCCGTGGTGGTGTGATTATGCGTGCCAAAGCAGAAATCCAGGAAAAGAAAGGAAACCGTTTCCGCATCGTGATCACAGAGATTCCATACATGGTGAACAAAGCAACATTGGTTACAAAGATTGCAGACCTTGTCCGGGACAAAAAAATCCAGGGTATTAGTGATGTTCGGGATGAGTCAAATCGCGAAGGAATGCGGGTTGTCATCGAACTCAAAAAAGATGCATACCCAAAGAAAATTTTAAATCAGCTCTACAAATTCACCCCAATGCAGTTGAGTTTCAACTTCAACATGATTGCATTGGTAGATGGACTTCAGCCAAAACTGCTCGATCTTAAACAGATTTTGGCCTACTTCATTGAGCACCGAAAAACCGTTATTGTTAACAGAACAAAGTTTGAACTCCAGGTTGCCAAAGATCGCGCGCACATTTTGGAGGGATTAAAGACAGCGCTCGACCATATTGATGAAATCATCGCAACCATTAAAAAATCAGAAACAAAAGAAGAGGCCCAGGAATCATTGATAAGCAAATTCAAACTTACCGAAATCCAATCAAAAGCCATTTTGGAAATGCGATTGCAAACTCTGGCTGGCTTGGAAAGAAAGAAAATCGAAGACGAACTTGCTGAAAAATTAGCGCTTATTAAAGAGCTTGAAGCCATTTTGGCAGATCCTCAAAAAGTTTTGACTATTGTAAAAGAGGAACTCCAGGAAGTTCGTGAAAAATACGATGATGAACGCCGAACAGAAGTCCGCCCGGAGGCACTTGGAAAGATCAGCAGTAAAGACACTATTCCAAATGAACCGGCAATGGTGATGATTACAAAAGAAAACTACATCAAACGCTTGGCTCCATCATCATTCAAGGCCCAACACCGTGGAGGAAAAGGAATTATTGGTGCCACAACCAAAGAAGAAGACGAAATCGCAATGATTCGCCAGGCTATGACTCACGACACTATCCTCTTCTTCACAAATACAGGACGTATTTTCCGGCTTCCGGTCTACGAAATTCCAGTTGCCTCACGAACCGCAAAAGGAACACCGGTCGTGAACCTTCTCCAACTTGGAGAAAAAGAGTACGTCACAGCAATTCTCACCAGTGATGAAGAAAAGCAGGCAGAATTTCTGGTTATGGGAACCTCAAAAGGAACAATCAAAAAGACCAAACTCAAAGAGTATCAAAACATTCGAAAGAGTGGGCTGATTGCCATGAAACTGCGCAATGGGGATGAACTTCGTTGGTGCCGTCTCGTGAATCCTGAAAACCAAATTATGATGGTGACATCAAATGGTAAGTCTATCCGTTTTGACGAAGCCGATGTGAATCCAACCGGACGTGCATCTATGGGTGTTCGTGGAATTCGGCTCAAGAGTGACGACAGAGTGGTGGATATGGGAATCATTCGCGATGATTCAGACGCCGAACTCCTGGTTATCATGGAAAATGGACTTGGAAAATGTACCAAAGTCACAGATTTCCGAAAACAGTCTCGAGGCGGAACTGGTGTGAAAGCTGCAAACGTTACGAGTAAAACCGGTAAAATTGTTGGTGCAAAAATTATTAGTGGAGAATCCGTCGGAGATATCATCATTGTTTCAAAACAGGGACAGGTCATTCGCTTGAACCTTAAGAATATTCCATCACAAGGCCGCGCGACTCAAGGTGTCTATTTGATGAGAATGAAAGCCGGCGACAAAGTCGCTTCCTCCTCGATCATTGCTCTTAAAACTGATCCAGAAGAAGCGCCGCAAGACGACAAACAGCAAACACTTGTAGAAGCATAACAAAGAACTTGCTTCCCCTATACTTTTTAAGTATAGTACCTCAGCCTTTACGAAAAATAAGCACTATTATTATGAAAGCGGACATCCACCCAAACATTCACCCAGTAATCTTTGTTGACACATCAACAGGGACAGAATTCGTTACAACATCGACACTTACTTCTGACGAAAAAAAGAAAGTAAACGGAGTTGATCACTTTGTGATCAAAGTAGAAATCTCTTCTGCTTCACACCCATTTTATACTGGTAAACGAAAACTTGTGGATACAGCTGGACGTGTTGATAAGTTCCTTGAACGAGCTAAAAAAGCACAAGAGCTAAAGGCAAAACAAGTTAAAACTGTCGACAAAGAGCTTGATGAAATTCTTCACAAAGATGAGGAAGAAAAGAAAGAAGAAAAAGCTCCTAAAAAAGCTGAATCAAAGGCAAAAGCTGAAGATGTAAAAGAAGAAAAAAAGGAAGAAGCTCCAGCAGAAGCTGAAGAGTCAGCTTCAGAAGAAGATCAAAAAGAGGCCGCGTAAGCGCTTTCTAATAGACATCATCTATGCCGGGAAACACATTTGGCACCCTATTCCGCGTAACCACCTTTGGAGAATCTCATGGGCCAGCGCTAGGGGCTATTATTGATGGTTGCCCACCAAGCATGCCTCTTTCTATTGAAGATATTCAAAAAGAGATGAACCGACGCCGTCCGGGGCAGCACAAAGTAGGAACCGCCCGTCAGGAAGGCGACAACATTAAAATCCTTTCCGGTGTCTTTGAAGGAAAAACTCTTGGGACACCAATTGCCATCATCATCGAAAACACGGATCAAAAATCCAAAGACTATTCCAAAATTAAAAAGCTCTACAGACCAGGCCACGCCGACTATTCCTGGGACCTTAAGTACGGAATCCGGGACTACCGTGGAGGAGGACGTTCATCTGGCCGTGAAACCGCATGCCGCGTGATGGCTGGTGCTATTGCCAAGAAATTTCTCAAACTCCGTGCCAAAACCAAAATCATTGGGCACACTGTCCAGGTCGGAACGATTAAAGCTGAAAAATTCCAGGAATCAGCCATTGAGAAAAATTCACTCCGCTGCGCCGATTCGTCAATCGCAAAAAAAATGGAAGCCTATGTCTTAGAAGCAAAAAATGAAGGAGACAGCGTTGGTGGCATTGTTGAATTCCGCATTAAAAACGTTCCAGCTGCCCTTGGTGAACCAGTCTTCGACAAGCTTCAGTCTGACCTGGCAAAAGCCATTTTTTCAATCGCCACGGTAAAGGGATTGGAATTTGGAGCAGGATTCGCAGCAGCCGAAAAACGAGGATCCGAAAACAATGACGAATTCACAACCAAGAACGGAAAAATCGTTACCGACACCAATAATGCCGGTGGCATCTATGGCGGTATTTCAATAGGTACAGACATAATCATCCGCGTTGCCTGCAAACCCGCCTCCAGCATTCTTAAAAAGCAATCGACCGTCACCCAAGACGGCAAAAAAACTGATATTAAAGTGGAAGGTCGCCATGACGCCTGTATTCTCCCCCGCTTCATCCCTGTCGGAGAAAGCATGATCGCCCTCGTCCTCATGGACCACTTCCTCCGCCAACAAAGTATTAGAGTATAAGAATTTCCCACGGCAAGAGATTTCTGATGATAAACCACTCCCAAATTTGACATGGAGAACTTCCATACTCTAATTTGCAGTTATGCCAAGATTTGGCTTTATTCCATTCATCCAATATCTCTTAACCTTTCAAGATATGTTGAATAAGTTTACTCGTACAGCCGGAATTTCGATTCTGGGAGCATCTCTCATGTTTCTTCTGTCCGCCTGTGCCGATGGTCCAATTGACCAACCAACCGATACACCGACCGACCAGGAAGTCGCAGAAGAATCAAACACCATTAAAGTTGGGGCTATTTTTCCTTTAACAGGAGATGGAGCTGCTTATGGTGATCCACTTCAAAAAGTCGCCCAAATTGCGCTTGAAGAAGTCAACGCAGCAGGAGGCGTAAACGGAAAAGAGATTGAGTTCATTTGGGAAGATGGAAAATGTAACGGGGCCGACGCTGCCAACGCAGCTCGAAAGCTGATTGAAGTCGACCAGGTTAAAGTTATCTTTGGAGGATTCTGTAGTGGAGAAACCCTTGCAGTAGCGCCTTTGGCTGAAGCTGCCAAAGTTATTGTTCTTTCTCCAGGATCATCAAGTCCAGACATCACCACTGCTGGTGACTACATCTTCCGAAACTACCCTTCTGACGCAAAACAAGGAAAAGTAATTGGAGAAGAAGCCAACAACAAAGGATACGCAAAAGTGGCAATGCTCACAGAGCAGAACGACTACACCATTGGAATTCAAAACGTATTCTCTGAACACTTCACAGGAGAGATTATTTCTGAGACATACCTCCCAGACGATAGCGATTTCCGTACCGCACTCGTGAAACTTCAGGCAGAAGAGCCAGATGCGCTCTTCATCAACCCACAAACCCCAACCAAGGCAGACCTGATCTTCAAACAAATTGAAGAGATGGATTGGGATGTGGATATGATCGGTAACGACGTAGTTGCCGGGTACCAGGACCTCACAACCAAGTATGCTGACCTGGTTGAAGGAATGCTCGTTGCTGAGTTCGCATTCGATCGAAGCAATCCGGACTTCATCGCTCTTGAAGAAGAGTACAAGAGTCGAACCGGAACAGATCTTCCTTACGGAACATACGCCAGCACAACCTACGACGCTGTTTCTATCGTGAAAGACATGCTCGCTGTAAGCGAAACCGACACAGACGCTATGAAGAACTTCCTCTATGGAATTTCTGGACGAACAGGTTTGAGCGGATCACTCACAATGGATTCAAACGGAGATCCAAACTTTGAGCACCGGCTTGAAACCATTGTTGGAGGAGAAGTTGTTCCTTACGAATCAGAAGGATCAATGATGGAAGAAGGAGACGCAATGGAAAGTGAATCTATGGAAGAGGCGGAAGCATAGGAGTTTCCAACCCAGGAACAAACGAAAACCCCGTTCAAATTGAGCGGGGTTTTTGCTAGTATAGCCACAATGCTAGAAATCCTGCCACAAATCATCTGGTTTTCTCTCTTGGCGAGCGCCATTTACGCACTCGTGGCTATTGGGCTATCGCTCATTTTTGGAATTCTGGAGTTCATCAACTTTGCCCAGGGAGATTTTGCTATGGTTGGGGCATATCTCTTTTTTGGATTCGTGATTGAAGGAGGATTACCGTGGTGGATCGGAATAGCCATGGTTGTGATCGTCGCTGCATTAATGGGCGTAGTCATTGAACGCATCACCTTTAAACCTGTTCGTAAAAGTCCGCCATTTATTCCATTGGTCATTTCCATTGGAGTTGGCGCGCTTTTACAGGCCATCATGATTTTCAAATTTGGAGGAAGCGTTAAATCGTATCGCACCGAAGGATCAAAAGCAGAGGTCTACAAACTCTTTGGCGACACACTGAGTGTGACTCAAAGCCAAATCACCCTTATGTTCGTAACAGCAGGACTCCTACTCGGACTCTATCTCTTTCTTAAATATTCCAAAACCGGAACAGCCATCCGCGCCGTCGCCGACAACCAAGACGTCGCCGCAATCCTCGGCGTGAGCATTAACAAAACCATCGGTATCATTTTTGCAGTAGGGACGGCGCTCGCAGCCGTCGCTGGCGTCATGATCGCCAACGAACAAAACCTGAGCATCACTATGGGCCTCTCACTTGGAGTGAAAGCGTTTGCGGCCGTGGTTCTTGGTGGAGTTGGAAGCCTCCCGGGAGCGATTGTTGGTGCTTTCATCATCGGCTTCAGCGAAAACTTTATTGTCGGACTCACACCCATCCCATCCAGCTACAAAGACGCCATTGTCTTTGGACTCCTCATCATCATGCTCTTTCTATACCCTAACGGACTCTTTGGTGCCAAAGCCGAAGAAGAAGCACGCGCATAACTATGTTTGAAATCTTTACCAATACCAACTACCTCCTCGGATTCTTTAACAATGTCGCATTCCTGATCCTTCTTGGACTCAGCCTCAACATTATTATGGGATACGTGGGCTACCTGAATCTGGGACATGTTGGATTCTGGGCGATTGGCTCATATACGTACACCATCCTCCTTATGCAAGGCCACGACTTCTTTGTCTGCCTCTTTGCCGGAGCCATTGCGGCAGCAATTGCAGGATTGATCCTTGGACTTCCAACGCTCAAACTTCGCAGCCACTACATAGGAATCGCATCATTAGGATTCACCTACATAGTCCACTCACTTTCCCTCAACCTTACCGACATAACCCGCGGCCCACTCGGTATTCCGGGAATACCCCGTCCAACCATTTTTGGTATCTCGTTCCAACCAAACCACATGTATTTCCTGCTCAGCTGGGCTGTTACTATTGTTTCAGGAATCATCATCTACAGACTTCTCCACTCGCCGTGGGGCAAAATCCTGGAAACCATCCGTGAAGATCAGGTCGCTGCCAAAACGCTGGGCAAAAACATCTTCCTCTACAAAATCCAGGCATTCATTATCAGCGCCTTTTTTGCCGGCATCGCAGCCGGGATTTACTCATCATTCTACCAATATATAGGAGGGACCAACTCGTTCTTCATTCCGCAACTGCTGCTCTTGCTCACCATCGTTATGCTTGGTGGAGCCGGCTCATTCTGGGGCAGTGTTGTCGGGGCCGTCATTGTGTGGATCATGTATGAAGGGGTCCGCTTCCTCCCAATAGAGGCCGGATTAGTAGGGCCGGTTCAGCAAGCAACTTATGCTTCTGTATTAGTTTTGATTATGATTTTCAGACCACGTGGAATCATGGGAAAAAACGTTAAAATCCTTCAAAAATAACATGCTCAAAGTCCAAAATTTGCACAAACAGTTTGGTGGAGTAAAAGCGGTCAATCACTGCAGCTTTGAGGTTGAAGAAGGATCGATCACCGGACTCATTGGCCCAAATGGAGCTGGGAAAACCACAACCTTCGATCTGATCTCCGGGCTCATGAAGCCAACCGAAGGTCACATCCACATAAAAGGAGAAGATGTCACCACATGGCCAGCACACAAACGCGCACGCGCCGGCATTGGCCGAACCTTCCAGGCCATTCGCATCTTTCCGGAAATGAAAGCAATCGACAACATCATTGTCGCCTTTCCAAAACATCCAGACAAACTCAGAGATGTCTTCACTCCAACCAGGAAAAAAAGAGAACAGCTTAAAGTCAAAGCCATGAAACTCTTGAAAGATGTTGGAATCGCCGACAAAGCCCACCTGAATGCAGGCGACCTTTCGTACGGACAAAAAAAGCTACTGGAAATCGCACGGGCCGTCGCCACCGGAGCCGACTTCATCATGCTCGATGAGCCAGCTGCCGGAATCAACCTGACCCTCCTCAACCAAATCCGTGACTATATCCTCAAGCTCAACAAAGAAGGCAAAACATTCTTCATTGTGGAGCACAACATGCAGTTTATTATGGACATATCAGACAAAGTTGTCGTGATGGACCAAGGAAAAGAGATCGCCATTGGCAAACCCGAAGAGATTCAAAACAATCCCCGCGTTATCGAAGCGTATCTTGGAAAGAAAAAAGAATAATCAACGCTCATGCTCACCATATCAAAACTTACAGCCAACTACGGCGGTCCAGACATCCTCAAAAATGTGAATATTCACATCAAAGAGGGCGAAATCGTCACAATCATCGGCCCAAACGGAGCAGGTAAATCCACCATTCTCAAGAGCATCTTCGGCATGACCAACATTGTTGAAGGAAAGATCAACTTCTATGAGGAAAACATGGTCGGAGTCAAAACAGCCGACGTGATCAAACGAGGAATCTGTTACGTACCGCAAGGACGCAGCGTCTTCCCTTCCCTCACTGTAGAGGAAAATCTGGAGATGGGAGCTTTCATTCGCAGCGACAAAGCCCAGATCAAAAAAGACCTTCACTACGTCTACGAAAAGTTTCCAAAACTGTACCAACGCCGCCACCAAAAAACCAAAACCATGTCTGGCGGCGAACAACAAATGGTCTCCATTGGGCGCGCGCTGATGTTGCAGCCACAACTTTTGCTTCTCGATGAACCATCTATTGGGCTCGCGCCGAAAATTGTTGAAGAGGTCTTCCAAAAATGTAAAGAGATCAAACAATCAGGAACCGCTGTTCTTATGGTAGAGCAGAATGCTAACATCGCTTTAGAATATTCTGATCGGGGGTACGTGTTGGAACTCGGCGAAAACCGCCTGGAAGGAACTGGAAAAGAACTCCTTTCCAACAAAAAAGTGGGGGAACTCTATTTAGGAAAATAATCTATGTTCGACTTTTCAATACAACAAGAAGGCCATGGCCACGAGCGCATCGGAAAATTCACCACCCCGCACGGAGAGATTGAAACGCCCACATTCATGCCAGTGGGAACAAAGGCTACGGTTAAAACCATGAAACCCGAAGAGCTGAAAGAGATTGGCTCACAGATCATCCTTGCCAACACCTACCACCTTTATTTAAGGCCCGGACACAAACTGGTCGCCAAGATGGGCGGACTTCACAAATTCATGAACTGGGATGGCCCGATTTTAACCGATTCGGGTGGATACCAGGTATTTTCTTTGGGATTGGGATCGAGTGGAGAAAAGCTGGCAAAAGTAAAAGAGAATGGTGTTGAATTCCGATCATTTTTGGATGGCAGCAAACATTTTTTCTCCCCAAAGAAAGTCATGGAGATTGAACACGATCTTGGAGCAGATATCATCATGGCTTTTGACGAATGCCCACCAGCCGGAGCCACAAAAAGATACGCCAAAGAGTCGATGGAACGCACGCATCGGTGGGTTTTGGAATGCAAAGAGGAGCACCAAAAACTGGTAAAAGAGTCTGGCAAACAACAGGCACTCTTCCCCATTATTCAGGGAGGAATGTTTGAGGATTTGCGCATTGAATCTACCAAATTCATGGTCGATTTGGATTTACCGGGGATCGCTATTGGAGGCCTCGCCGTTGGCGAACCACGCGAGACTACGTGGGCCATGGTCGACGCCATCCTCCCTTACCTCCCCAAAGACAAACCCCGCTACATCATGGGCATCGGCACCCCAGAAGACATTACCCAGGCCGTAAAGCGCGGCATCGACATGTTCGACTGCGTACTCCCTACCCGGCTCGGCCGGCACGGAACCGTCTTTACGCCAGAAGGCCAACAGCACATCCGCAACGAATCAAACCGCGAATCTACCGAACCCATCGATCCAACATGTGACTGCTACGCCTGCAAAAACTATACCCGCGCCTACCTGCGCCATCTGATTATGGAAAACGAAATCCTTGGCATCCACTTGCTCTCTCTCCACAACATTCGTTTCCTTCACAATCATGTTCAAAAATTGAAAGCCGAAATCCGGCAGTCCAAATAAAAGTACGGTATAATCCGACCATGATCGCATACATCCAAGGAACAGTTCTGAAAAAATTTGAAAAAACAGCCATAGTACAGGCTGGCCAGATCGGCTACCTGGTACACTTGCCTGCCCCAACTTTGGCCAACCTCAACGAAAAAGAGGATGCCGAGTTTTTTATTGAAACCCGTGTGCGCGAAGATGACATCAGCCTCTACGGCTTTGAAACCCTCTCCCAACAAAACCTGTTTCAATCTGTCACCAGCATTTCTGGCGTTGGAGCCAAAATCGGAATGGAGATCCTGGCTGAAGATCCAGAAAAGATCAAGGCAGCCATTATTGCCAAGGATGTAGCCTATCTCACCAAAATCAACGGCATTGGAAAGAGAACCGCCGAAAGAATGATTGTCGAGCTCAAAAACAAACTCACTACTACAGAACTTCCTCCAACGCACCAGGGCCTCGATCACGAACAAAACCACGACGTAACCGAAGCCCTCATTAGCCTCGGCTACCAAAAATACGAAATCAACAAAGTCCTCAAGCGCATGCCGGACGAAATCACCGAGGTCGAAGAGATTGTCACCTACTTCCTGCAAAACGTGTAATTCTCGCCACCCATGCAAAGCCGAATCAAAGAGTTCCAAAAAAAAATCACCTCCGGAGCGGCACTCATCACCGATCCTTCCAATATTGCCTACCTTACCGGCTTCACCGGCAGCAACGGGACCATTTTGCTCACCAATAAAGTAGCCCATTTCTTTACCGATGCCCGCTACACGCGCGTAGCTAAAAAAGTCGTGCCAAAAAATGTTGAAGTCCACATTGTCTCCAGTTTCAAACAGATCAGTGATGTCGCCCAGAAACTTCGTATAAAAACCATCAGCTTCGAAGCGCACAATGTCAGCGTTGCCCGACTCGACTATCTGAAAAAAGGATTAAAACCCATCAAGCTGCAGCCTTCAATCATCCACGTAGAAACGCTCCGCATGGTAAAAAGCGAAGAAGAACTGAAATATTTGATCAAATCCCAACGCATTAACGAACAGGTTTTCAAAGTAGTGACTAAAAATCTTCGCAGCGGCAAAACAGAACAGCAGGTCGCCTGGGAAATCGAAAAAACAGGCCGAGAACTGGGCGCCGATGGCATCTCTTTTGAACCGATCGTCGGGTTTGGGTCCAACAGCGGCAGTCCTCATCACATGAATACCACAAAAAAGCTGAAAAAAGGCGACATGGTCCTCATCGACATGGGAATGTCATATAAAGGCTACGCATCAGACATGACACGAACATGCTTCACCCAGAAACCCACCCCAAAGCAGGCCAACATCTATAACATTGTTTTAGAAGCCCAGGAAGCAGCCATTCAAAAATTAAAAGCCGGAATGAAAGGCTCTGCAGCAGACAAAATCTCTCGAGATATCATTACAAAAGCCGGCTACGGTGAACTTTTCGGGCACAGCCTCGGCCATGGTATCGGCCTACAAGTCCATGAAGCCCCAAATCTGTCAACCGGATATGACAAACCACTTCCGCTGGGCACAGTCGTTACCGTGGAACCCGGCATTTACCTGGAAAATTCCTTTGGCGTTCGCATCGAAGATATGGTAATAATAAGGCGCAACAAAGCCGATAACATCACAAAGATTCCAAAGAAAATAGAGAATCTTATCTTATCTGTTTCCTAAAGCTTCCATGAAAGGAAATCCAAAAATTGCCGTCATTCTGTTCCCGGGAACGAATTGCGAATTAGAAGCGCTCCGCGCCTGCAAACGTGCGAAAGTCAAAGCAGAACTGTTCCGATGGAACGATAACAAAGCCAAACTCAAAGGATACGATGCTTTCATCATTCCTGGTGGGTTTTCATATGAAGATCGCGGACGAAGTGGAATTGTAGCAGCCAAAGACCCAATTATGGACTCTATCGCACGAGAAGCGTTCCGTGGGAAACCAGTTTTGGGGATCTGCAATGGCGCCCAGATTCTTGTAGAAACAGGACTTGTTCCGGGAGTGAAGTTTGGAAAAGTAGAAATGGCCCTCACCTACAACCAACGAATCAAAAAAGGAAAAATTCTTGGAACCGGATTCTATAATGACTGGATCCACATGCGCACCGAAGCCGATCCAAAACGATCTCCGTACAACTTTTTTACTCAAAATACGGTTTTACACGTTCCCCTGGCTCATGGAGAAGGCCGGTTCACCATGGACAAAGCAACTTTGGAGGACATGAAGAAGCACCATCAAACCCTCTTCCGTTATTGTGACAAAGACGGAAAGTTTATCGATGAGTTTCCTATCAACCCAAACGGAGCCATCTACAATTTAGCCGGAGTTTGCAACAAAGAAGGAAACGTTCTTTCACTCATGCCTCATCCGGAACGAACCATCAACGGCCAGCCAATCTTTGATTCACTGGCAGAGTATCTGAAGACCGAAACCAAGAAGCTCAAGCATGTAAACAAAGTTGAAACAGCTAAAACAGCTCCAACAAAAATGTTAAAGCAGGCAACCAAGCCAGATATTGTGATTACCGTAAAAATGATCATCACCGACAACGAAGAACGAACCATGGAAAATGCAGCTCACCGCATGGGGCTGAAATCGATCGAGCTCAGAAAAAGAAAATATTTTGGATTCTACCTAAAGACCAAAAAAGATCTCTTGAGTGTAGCGGCGAAAATTATCCGAAGTGGGGAGTTAATCAACCTCAATAAAGAGGTTCCAACCATTTATATTAAAGACAAAGCGTATAAATACGACAAAACATCCGGCCTTCATCCCAAAAAGCTCAAGCAAAACAACGCGCAAAAATTCTATATCATCGACAAAGACAACTATGCCGGGAAAAGTATGCAAATCAATCTAGAACCATACTTTCAAAAAAACGAACTTCAAAAAGTGGAGCAGGGCGTTCAGTGGATGGTCGCAGCAAAAAAGCAAAAACAGATTAATGAGCTGATTGATTCTCACCTCCTCTTCAACCCTCATGCCATGAAGATCGTGGCGCTTTCATAATAACAAAGCCTATGTGTGGAATATTTGCCTATTCTGGGCCTAAAAATAATGCAGGAGAAATTGTTGTTCAGGGACTCAAGAAACTGGAGTACCGCGGATACGATTCTTGGGGAATTGCCTTTTCTAAAGAGCAAAAAATTGACCTGATCCGCAAGGTTGGAAAGATTGGAGAGTTCAATCTGGAACACAACAAAATTCCTGAATCAACTTTGGCCATTGGCCACTCCCGCTGGGCAACTCATGGAGGCGTAACTGAAGCCAATGCCCATCCACACGTTGATGAAGAAAGAAACTTTGCCGTCGTCCACAATGGCATTATCGAAAACTACCGCGAACTCCGTGAAGAGCTCCAGAAAAAAGGATACACCTTCAAATCTGAAACTGACACAGAGACCATCGTCCATCTCATTGCCGACTATGCCAAAGAGGACACCTTCGTTGTTGCTGCCAGAAAAGCACTCAAAAGACTCAAAGGGCGCTTTGCCATGCTTGTTATCAAAGGTGATGAACAAAAAATTATTGCAGCACGGCGTGGCTCCCCTCTCATCATTGGCGTGGGAGATGGAGAGTTCTTCATAGCATCAGACATTCCGGCGTTCCTTCAGCACACACGAAAAGTTATGTACATCGATGACAACGAAATGGTGGTCGTGAACGATAAACCACATTTCTATAACTTCAATACCGGCGAAGAGGTCCAGAAACGTATTGTTGAGATCAACTGGGAGGCCGAAAGTGCAGAAAAGGGTGACTTCGAACATTTTATGCTCAAAGAGATCTCTGAACAAAAAGACACTATTTACAGAGCCATCAATCAAAATGACTCAGAAATCCTCCATCTGGCAGACGAAATTAAAAATGCTTATGGAACCTTTCTTATAGGATGTGGAACTGCCGCAAAAGTGTGTCACGCCGCCTCATATCTCTTTTCAAAGGTTGCCAAGCGTCACGTGAACATAGTGGTTGGATCAGAATTTCCAAGCCATCAGGACTTCCTGAAAGAAAAGAGTCTGGTGATTGCCGTTTCACAAAGTGGAGAAACCGCCGACACACTGGAAGCCATCGAGGTCGCCAAAGCAAAAGGATCAAAAGTCCTCTCTATCATTAACGTGGAAGGATCAACCATGGATCGCATGTCCGACTATGCTATCCACATCAAGGCAGGGCCAGAAAAGGCAGTAGCCTCTACCAAAGCCACAACCTCACAACTCGCGATTCTCACCATGTTGGCCTATGCCTGCGACGGAAGACTCACCGAAGGAAAAAGACTCCTTATCGACACAGCCGGGAAAATCAATGACATGCTCAATCCACGCTACGAAGAGCACATCCACGCACTGGCACAAAAAATTAAAGATGTTGAAAGCATGTATGTAATTGGGAAAGCCGTCAATTATCCAATGGCACTGGAATCCGCCATTAAACTGCAGGAGGTTTCCTACATTCACGCAGAAGGATTCGCCGGAGGAGAGCTGAAACATGGCCCAATCGCACTTATTAGCCAGGGAACGCCATGCCTTGCCCTGGTTGCCAACGACGAAACCAGAACCGACATCCTGAACAATGCCATGGAAGTTAAAGCACGCGGAGGGTTCATTATTGGAGTAGCTCCACAGGAAGAAGACGTTTTTGACTACTGGATTAAAGTCCCCGATGCTGGCAACGCCTCCCCTATCGTCAATATTATCCCTGTCCAACTTCTGGCCTACCACCTGGCAGTATTACGCCAAAACAACCCGGATATGCCACGAAATCTGGCAAAAAGTGTGACGGTAAAATAAATTCTCACAATGGCTGAGCTCAAAACTCAAAAAAACAAAGCGAGTGTTAAAAAATTTATCGCTTCCGTTGAAAACGAACAAAAGCGAAAGGACAGCGAAGAGCTCGTAAAGATTTTTGAAGAGGTCACCAAAATGAAGGCAACCATGTGGGGAACCAGCATTATTGGTTTTGGGTCCTATCACTACAAGTCAGAAAGAAGCAGTCAGGAGGGCGATTGGCCACTCACCGGTTTTTCTCCACGGAAACAAAACCTGACTATCTACATTATGCCTGGGTTCAAAGAGTACCAGGATCTTCTTGCAAAACTGGGCAAACACAAACATAGCGTTTCATGCCTCTATATAAACAAACTTTCAGACATCGACATTAAAATTCTCAAAAAACTGATCAAACAGTCCATCACAGAAATGAAAAAACGATACGAAACAACCAGCTAGTTCCCAGAGCCCCTTTATGAAAGGTGGCTTTTTTGCTATAATAAAGAGATTTAAACCCAATTATGGCAGAAAAAAACTACGACGAATATCAAGAAACTATTGATCAACAACGGAGCTATCTCCTCAAGCTTCAGGAAGCTTTCAATAAGCATTGTGATCAACTTACAGCCGAATCCGAAGATCAACTCAAAAAACTCCCGCTCGAGGACACAGGAGGACGTGAACAAATTATGGTAATTCAAAAACAAAAACTCCAACAAGCACTCGCACAACTTCGACAAGAGGTGACAACCAGCACTATGAAAACACGACAAAAGCTGGAAGCCATTATTTCCAAACGTGAAGAAAAAGAGTTGGAAGATCTTGAAAAGATGCTTAATGAAGTCGCCTAGTCCGCCATTGAACAAATAAAGTATGCAAAGTCCAAATCCAAAAAATGCCGGCCAGGAGTCAGAAAAACAACCTCAAATTATTGAGCAACAAGAACAAAAAGAAGCATTAGAGCTACCAATCCAACCAGAAGATCTCCAGGCTAACAATAAAGAAACACAGGAAATGGCAGCAAAAAATATTGAATCAAACCTCCAAAAGCTGCAGTCCATGGAAAAAATTAACCCTTCCCATGATTCTTAGCAATCGAACAAAAATTGTGTGCACTATAGGGCCTGCTTCCCAAGACAAAGCAACTCTTCGCCGAATGATTATGGGTGGAATGGATGTTGCTCGTCTTAACTTCTCTCACGGAACCTACGAAGATTTTGAAATCATCATTAAAAATATTCGCGCTGTCAGCAAAGAGCTGAAAGTTCCCGTTGCTATCATGCAGGATCTTCAGGGTCCTAAAATTCGTGTGGGGAAAATGCCGGAAGGCGGAATTTTTCTTACAAAAGGACAGGAGGTGAAACTCACTCCAAAAAGAAAGACCGGATCGAAAAACATTATTCCCATCCTCTACGAAAAGCTGGTCAGCGACGTAAAACCAAACGGCCGCATCCTCTTAAAAGATGGCATGATTGAATTGACTGTCCTGAAAATTGAAAAAGGAGAAATCCATGCCCGCGTCAACAATGAAGGAACTATTACCAGCCACGTAGGAATTAACGTTCCAACCTCTTCAATCAAAGCGAATGTCATCACCCCAAAAGACATTAAAGATCTGGCTTTTGGACTCAAACACAAAGTGGACTTTGTCGCTCTTTCCTTTGTAAAAAAGGCAAAAGATATTCGCGACCTCCGGGCCATCATCAAAAAGAAAAAAGGCAACGCAAAAATTGTAGCAAAGATTGAACGGCACGAAGCCATTCGGAATCTGGAAAACATTGTAGAAGAATCGGATGTCATTATGGTCGCGCGAGGAGATCTTGGCGTTGAGCTTTATCCTCACCAGGTGCCAATTCTCCAGAAAAAAATCATACGGGAAGCCAACAGACAGGGAAAACCAGTCATAACCGCGACAGAGATGCTCCAGTCAATGCTCAACAATCCACGAGCAACCAGAGCTGAGGTCAGCGATGCCAGCAATGCCATTTTTGACCATAGTGACGCTCTCATGCTCTCAAATGAAACTGCCGTTGGGAAATATCCTGTTCGGGCAGTCCGGACACTTAACCGGGTCGCAACCGCCACAGAAAAAGAGCTTCAAAAGAGTGAAATCTTTATTCCCAACATCTCAACCGATGGTCCCCTCCCTCCCGCAGAGGCCTTATGCGCATCCGCGGCCAAACTGGCCATCGACACCAAAGCCAAAGCCATCGTGAGCCTGACCAATTCAGGATTCACAGCGCGAGAAATAGCAAAGCACCGGGTCTATATTCCCCACATTGTTATTACCCCAAAAAAGAGAACCCAACGGGAAATGCAGATTCTTTGGGGAGTTAACAAAACATTTGTACAAAAAATTGATACAGGCAACATCATCGACCACATTCGCACTCTTCTCAAGAAACATCGCATTGGGAAAAAGGGAGATCGGGCTGTTATCATTCAAAACGCCAGCACTCATCAGAAGTCAGTAATCCTGATCATCTTATAATTCACGTTAGACAGAGCAGCTTTCCAGCCATATAATACACATATGGTTATTCTTGGAATTGATCCTGGCACAGCAACAACAGGTTTTGGTGTTATAAAAATCGAAAAACAGAAAGTCGACCTTTTGGACTACGGATGTATTGAAACACCAAAAACCCTCAAGCTCCCCGAGCGGCTCAATCAGATCTCCCAAGATCTTGAAGAGCTGGTCCGGATGTGGCAACCCGATTCCATTGCCATTGAAGAACTCTTTTTTAGTAAAAACGTAAAAACCGCCATGCATGTAGCCCATGCCCGCGGGGCCATTATGCAAAAGCTTTCTGCTGAAGGATATGAAATCCATGAATACAAACCCCAAAAGATCAAAGAGGCTGTTTGTGGTTATGGCAAAGCCGAAAAATGGCAGGTTCAAAAAATGGTAAAAATGATTCTTCATATGGATCACGTTCCAAAACCCGACGATGCCGCAGATGCCCTGGCAACAGCCATATGCCACGGCCAACACGTTAATTTCGCCAACCTTGTATCCCAATCACTGTAAATGAAAAGAGCACTCAGCATAATATCGAATATTCTCCTCCTCCTTGCTATTGGCATGGCGCTCTACGTTTTTGAAATTTTCCCATTCAATCCAGGTGGCCCAATCGTCCCCCCGGAACAACATGGCGTTTCCAGAAATGGAGAAGACACAACAAACCCCGAAGAGCTCCCGGACTTTCTTCAGGAGGGTGTAACCCGAACCAAAACCTATGATGAGCACATGACCCGGGG
>CALMAI010000033.1 GCA_937858825.1 uncultured Candidatus Peregrinibacteria bacterium | reverse complement strand
GAGCTCTTGTGGATAGCCACGATAGTACTGAAAAAGTTTTTTGACAATGTTTTGGCCGTTTTCTATTTGTTTATGGACTTTTGGATGGAAGTAAAACTTTTCACGAAGAAATTGACGGAGCTCCTGAATGTGAGGATTAAGAGCAGGGCTGAAATTTACGATTTTCCCTTTATAAGAGCGCACTTTTTCAACTGAATCGATATTGTTTTTCTGTAGCTGTAACTCGGTTGTTTCCTGAAGATCCTGAATCATTCGACTGATCATCCGACTAATCACTCTGCTGTGGAAGCGACGCTGACTTTCGGGATCCTGAGTTATGTTTTCTGATCCGTATTCATTGAGGACGTACTCTTTTGCTTCTGTCCAGAGTTTAAACTGGTCGAGTTGGTCTGCGGAAATGGTTTCACTGCGGAGGGCGTCATCGATGTCGTGATTGGTGTACGCGATTTCGTCGGCATGGTCAGCCACCTGGGTTTCCAAATGAGCGTAGGTTTGAAACTGGATTGAGGTTTTATACTTTTCAGGACTGTGCTTAATGAGTCCATCGACCACTTCAACAGAAAGGTTCAGCCCGTTGAACGTGGGGTAAATGTGCTCAAGTGTTTGAACGATACGGCGACTTTGCTCATTGTGCTCAAAAGAAAGTCCATGTTCTCTCAGGGCTTCATCAAGGGCTTCTTCACCTCCATGACCAAAGGGTGGATGTCCTAAATCGTGTGCGAGGGCGATGCATTCGGCCAGGTCTTCGTTGAGGCCGAGACGGCGGGCGATGTCGCGGGCGATTTGTGCGACTTCGATTGAGTGAGTGAGGCGATCACGATAGTGGTCGCCGTAGTAACTGACGAACACTTGTGTTTTAGCCTGGAGCCGGCGAAAAGCCCGTGAATGGATAATCCGATCACGATCCCTTTGAAAAGGAAGGCGATAGTCGTCGTGCTGTTCTGGATGAATGCGGCCCTGGGAATCTTTGCTGTGCATGGCGTAGGGCGCCAGTTTTTGATCCTCTTCTGCCAGGAGTTGTTCTCGGGTTTTGAGCATGTGCACGGTAAAGTGCACTGATTATAGCGTGTTTGTTCGTGTGATTGAAAGAACTTAGTCGGTTGCAATTCTTAACCGACTTGGCTGATTGCCATTTATGGCTTTTTCCGCAGCTTCCACGTCTAAGGTTGCCTGAGCCCGGGCATTCACAACCTGTTTTTTTATCTTTTTGAAAGCATCTGATGTTGGCACCTGGTCAGCCGCATACATGACATCGAGAGTATCTTCTTTGACCTGATCATGAATTTCTTTCATTTCTTCGAGCTTTGATTTCGCTGTTTCTAAATCTTTTTCTTTTATAGCCTCCTCGATTTCTGTGCGGATTTTTCCAACCCTGTCAGCTTTTTTGAGAGCGGCATCACCAACTTCGGACACAACTGACCTTAAGCCGATTTGCTCTGCTTCCTGCGCAGCTTTTTCTGCTTTTTCTGCAGCTTTTCTGGCTTGTTTATATCGATCCGATGTTTCTTTCATGTGCACTCCTTTTAGTTCTCCAGCTTTTTCTGCTTTAAGTGCCGCTTTTGCATCGCTCATTGATGGCTGGAATGCTTCGGTGAGTTCAACACCTTTAAACTCAGCAACACCTTTTGCAAGCGCTAAATCTGACATAACTTTTGCTGCATCCGCTGACATCTTTGCATCTTCAGCTTTTTGGCGAATTGATTCTACCTGTTTGGCCACATCAATTTTTTGCTCATTTTGAATAGCATCTTTGAGCTCTTGCAACTCTTTCTCTGCTCCTTTTTGCGCCTTTTCTGATATTTTCAGTTGTTCCTTCACGTTTTTGAGGAAGGATCGTTTTTGGACTATTTCTTTAAATTTTCCGTATTGTTCGACTACTCTTTGCTTGGCACTTTTGGATTTTTCTCCAATTGTCTCTTTTGCACTGCTAATTTTTTGCCCTAATCTATCAGCTCTTTCCGATAAGTACTGGCGAATTTTTCCTGGCCCTTTTTTGGGAGGTGCGATGACGTCGGCGTATTTTACTGTGACTACTTCTCCGCCTGGAAGCTCTACTTTGAAACGTGTTAACCATGTACTTGGGGAAGTTTCGATTGTTTCCACTCCCACCACTTTTCCCTGCGCTGGTAGGTTGCTCTTAATTTCAACTATGTCGTTGGCATTGAAAGCACGTTTTCCAAATTTGATATCTCCAGTTGTGCTTTCGGTTACAACATCACCAGATTTTACGACTTTTTCGGTTCCATCAGAGAGACGGACTCGTAAACGAGTTCCGATCCTATCCGGTGCGAGTTCAACTTTTTCTATACCAATAACCTGGGCACTGGTTGTTGGTTTGAGATCAATAACCTCTCCCTGGAAGAAATGTTTTTTTCCAATGGAGACCATTTGGTTTGGATTTTCTACTCCGTTAAATTTCTGTGATGCTAGTTTGGTTCCACTCAATTCACCAGCCAGGCGTCCACCACGAAGAGATATTACGACGGCTGCAGTATGAGCAAGTTCTTTCCAGTCCCAGAATTTGGTATCGCGGGCGCGGGCAGCCAGTTCTCCTTTTTTGTCACCGGTCCATTCGTTGTAGATGATAGCGAGCTCCTGTTCCAACTGAGACATTCCCTGGAGAGCTCCGATTTCGACAAATCCTTCTGCTACTTCTGCTCCGGCAGTTCCTAATTTTCCGCTCGCGCGGGCAGTACGGTTAAGGTATTGCAATTGTTGAAGTGGGTGACGGAGTCGTTGAAATCCAGTCGCTCCTTCTTCGACAGTGCGGACCATTCCTTCTGCTGTTCCCCGAGCGAGGCCTTGTACGCCTTTCATCATGCCAAATGTTGCGGCAGTGTATCCGACTTGTCTCCATCCTTCTGATGTTCCCAAAATTCCCGCATTGCCGTGCATGGTGGCTTGTGCCTGTACAAAAAGTGTTGCGTGAGCAATGGTTTTTCCGGCTGATGCAAGACGTGGGACTTTTGCCGCGACTTCTGATGCTCTGGCAACCATGTTGGCAACTTCCATAGCGCGTACACCCATTTGTCCAAGGCGGGCAGCGGCAAGGGCGGCCGCGGCATACGTACCGGCACCCCAGGTCGCGAGTTCGATGATAGCGATTTCAACCACCAGCTGCGTAATCTCTTTGGCGATGATCGCATTTTCCTCGGCTAGATCAAAGGCTCCTTCCCCATTCAAATCGTTGAGAAGTTCGAGTGCTTTTTTTTCATAACCGCTGAAATTTGAAACTTCTTCATCGGTGAAGTGGCTTGCGTTAATACCTTGTTCGTCGATGTAAGCTCGCCCTTTCAGAGCATCCATCATTTTTTCTTCAATGAATTCGTCCAGATTTGCGTACGATCCGCCGCCTGGTTTTGGAATGTTCTGTTCGGCAAAGTTGGACTCGTCGATTCCCTGTTCTAATAGCTGGAGCTTGGCCTGTGCCTTAATTTGTTCACCATGATCTTCTATAAGTTCACGGAATTCCGGCGTTGTGGTATCCACTTTTTCCATGCGGAATTTCTTTTTCTCATCCAACCTTTTTTGGAGAATCTGGATGCAAAGTGCGCGGGCTTCGTAGAACTGTCCGCTTATAAACATGTGTCGTATTTTTTCGATCTGCATTTTTTCGACGGCGCCAAGATTTTCAATATCTTTTGCGTTTCCACCTGGATTTTCATTAAGGAATGCGGCAAGGTCACCGTTTTCTGGGAAAATTTCTGATGATCTTTGCAGGATTCCTCCTTTGGACTGCTTTTCCATAAAGCTGCTGCGTTCTCCACCGAAGTATTCCGGCAAAGCTCCTCCGGCAATAACGCTTGGAATCATCCATGGCATTGATGCGCCTGCGACTCCACCAATAATCCAGTTTGAATATTCACGAATACTTTCTGGAACAATGGTATCGTAGACACTGTCCCGAGTGTCTTTTGCCAAAGCCCAAATGCCTTTTTCCCCAAGGCGCTCTTTTCCGCTCTGATACTCTTCAAAAAGGCGCGCTTCTTCCTGTCTATCGACAAAGAGTTCGTTGAGATCAATTTTTCCCGGACCTTTGATGGTTGTGGGATGATCTTTCAAAACGTCTGTCATGACTGCTGTTTGGCCTTCCGGGATGTCGATAGACGTGATCTCTCCCTTCATGAGTTTGTCGTAGTAGTACTTCACCGGATTGGTGATGCTCTGTGTTTCTGCGTCGATTGGATATTGGTATCTAATAAGGAGACGGAGTCCTTCCATGACATGTTTTGCTGCCATGTAGACCTCTTCGTCGCTGTCCCACATATTGTCCAGGTCGTCTTTGATGTCTGCACGACGCTCTGCTTTGAGTTCAACAAAGTCTTCCATCTCTTTCATCATCATGTCGATAGACATGTTCATGCTGGCAATCATGTCTGTGGCGATGCTGTGGCGTATAGAAAGTTCCAGGTATTTCTTCTGCTCTTTTGCCATTTCCTGCAGGCTTTCCGGGAGTGAGTCGACATTGATATCAGCGAGTAGAGACAGTGCTTCCCGCATTTTTTGTTGTGACTCATACGCTTCCAGTTTTGGATAGCCGTTTTCGTCGAGTTGACTCATTTCGTAAAGGGCCAGCTGTGCCTGCCAGTATTTTTTCTCGTTTTCCGGTGAGTTTTCGATCTTGTTTTTTAATCCTTCTAAAAGCTGCTCTTCCTGAGTGGCTTTTTGATTCTTGATGATCTCCTGCATCAACTGGAATCCTTTTTCTGGATCTTTTTCTCCAATGCTTTGAAAAACTCTTTCAAGAACCGGACCACGCGCCTGCTCGGGCAGACGATTGAGTCCTTCAACCATAGCGATGATGCCAAGTCTGGTATAGCTGTCGATGACGTTTGTAGACTCTTTGTCGAGGTCGATATTAATGGTTTCACCTAACTTGTTTGTGGTTGGAAGGATGTTTGAAGAGACGGTGTGGGCAATCATGTAATCCCCGTTGACGATTTTCACGTCCGGGTAGTCTTCATCTGGTGTTTCAGCTTTTTTCCCTGGCTGTACTTCTGGCTTGTCGGGCTTTTCTCCTGGCTCTGGCTTTTTTTCTTTGCGGGAAAAAGTGCGAACGTATCGTTCATCTTTGTTTGTGACCGTTTCTCCAATACTTAAATGGAAAATGCACTCGCTTTTTTCCAAGCTCTCTGTAGAAGGGAAAGCGTCCATGGCACGCTGAAATGCGAGAACAAAGTTATAGATTCCGCCGGAGCTAAAGAGTTGTTCTGATGTTTTTCCTTTTTCAAAAACAGATTTTTTTTGACTCCCTAGTTTTTTAAGCATGTCCAGATGCTGCTCGATCAGTTTCTGCGTGGCGGACGTGAAACGATCCTTTCCCTGCTCTTTTTCATAAATTTTGACCAGGAGTGCTGCCGCTTCGGACTTGTCTTTATAGACTTTTTCGGTGATTGCGCGTGCCCCATATGGAGTGGCATCCACACTTCCCTCAACCACGTTGAATTTTTTTTCTAGTTTTGCGCCATCATATTCGCCCAATTCGTAGTGGTGATCTTCGCGAATGTCCACGTTTTCAACCTGTTGCTTGAGCCGTTCACGCTTGGATTTACTGATGATTTTCTTTTTGCCAACCTCTTCAGCCTCTCTTTGAAGACGTTCGGCTTTTTCGATTGCTGTCTCATTGTGGGGCCGACGCTCCTGGTTTGGATTGTGTTTTTCTGTTTCTCCCATGTTAGTTGGTTGCGGCAAGTTTTGCCATTTTTAAGAGTTCGGCTCGGGTGATTGGTCGGTTTGGTTCGAACCGATTGGCTGATGTGCCGCTGATCCATCCGTTATCCCAGGCTGTGCGAACCCATGGTCCCTGCCATGCGTCTGTGATGTCGTTAAAAAGATTGTCAGGATGTCCGGCTCCACAGTTGGTTGTGTAGCAACCCTGGTGTGCCGGGACCTTGAATGTTCGTGCAGTGAGAGCAGTTGCTTCTGCACGTGTTATAGCGAATTGCGGACCAAATTCGTTTGCCCCGTATCCTTCGACAATTCCTTCATCCCATGCCGCGCGAACCCATGGTCCCTGCCATGTTGCGGTAATATCGTTGAAAAAGTTATTTGGATAACCGGCTCCACAGTTAGCGCTGTAGCAACCCTGGTGTGGACTGATTCCCGCCAGTGAAAGGACAAGTTTTACAGCTTCTGCTCTGGAAATTGCCTGATCCGGATGGAAGGTTCCATCTTCGTAACCCTGGATGAGGCAGGCGTCGTAGGCTGATTTGATGATTGATTCAGCCCAGTGTCCGGCAATGTCACTTGGGTAGTCAACTCCTTCACATGCGCTTGTTTGCGTTGTTGGTGATGGCTGCTGATCTTGCTCTGTGGTTTCTGTTTGTGTTGTTTCTGTCGGAGTCTGCTCTTGCTGTGGAGTTGGCTCTGGCTCTACTTCCGGCTCCTTTGCCAGGACAGTAAACTCACGAATTGATAGATCTGGTAAGTATTGATTGTTTGGCCTGGCTGCGACAACGAATGTGTATGTTCCCTCCGCAACCGGCTGATTGAATTTATCTTTTTGGGCATTCCAGGACAGATTAAATGGTGCTGCCTGTTTTGATGTTTTTGGCAGGATGGTTGTGATTGCTGCTGAAGTGTCGATTGTTTCGCTCGGCGTGAATGATGCCGGCATAATGTAAGCTTCCACAAGAGCGCTTTCGTTCAATCCACAAATTGCCAATGCGCTTTCGTTCTTTTCCTGAATGATTGGTTTTGGTGTAAAAGCGCAGGTGAGAATGTCTTTTGCCGGGAGTGTTCCGGTTTGCGTTTCTGTTGTCTGTTCTTCCGTGTCGACAAGTTCGGTGGTGGTTTCTGTTTCTTCTGTTGTTTGTGTTTCGTTTTCCTCTTCCTGGTTTTCGTTTTCTGGAGCTGGATCTTCAAGTGTGATTGAGCAATCCTCTCCTTCAATTCCAGTGTCGAAATTTTGTCCTGTCAGAATGTTCACAACTGGAGTGAGCGTGGCCGATGTTGTGCCTGCCGGGTAGACAGTTTTTAAAACTTTTCCGTTTTCTGATTCCTGCCCAGGGGCTTTGCCATCTTCATCCAAAAAGAAGTAACTGGTTATGCCATTATGTGGCTGCTCTTCCATAAGCTTGGCTTCATCGACGAAGATGGTCCAGGTAACAATTTGTCCCGTGGTTCCAGGATTTGGAGATCCTGTACAAGAGATTGTGGCCTGTGATGCCGGATTTTCTGTTTGTGTCTGGTTTTCGGTGTTGGATGGTGTTGTTGAATTGATGGTGATTGAGCATGGTGTTCCGGCTATATCTTCATAATTGTCCGGACCAGTAAGAACGCTTACAATTGGTGTTACTGTTGCTGTCGTTTTACCGTTTGGATATGAAACAGTGAATGTTTTTTCTGAATTTGCTGTTCCTCCCGATGTATCCCCGCTCCAGAAATATGATTCTATATCAATGTATGGATCCTCCTCCTGCAGCATGGCTTCATTCACGACCATTGTCCATGTGACAGATTGGTTTGGATCTGCCGGATTTGGTGTACCGGAACACGTTATTGGTCCACCTGTGGCTGGTGTTGTCTGGACCTGAATCTGGCTTGGCTGATTGGTCGTTACGTTTTGAAGTGATTGATTCAACTGTGTTGAACTGATCAAACTTCCCTGGTACAAATTTCCTCCCAGATAGATAGCTGCAATCGCGACTACTGTCCCTATGATTCCAAGTACAACGTAGAGTGCGATTGTGCGGTTGGTTTTGATGAAATCGAATATATTCATTTTTGTTTTTGTGAACCCAAAAATATCTATTAATTATAACATATTTTGAGATTTTTTCAATTACTCCTTTAGGTGGTCGGATCTATAATGGTGTCATGAAACTTGAAGATGCTATCGGCCAGTTTTTGCAGCATGCAGAAATCGGTCGCAACCAATCGGAAAAAACTATCGAAAATTATGGCCATTATTTGGGCAGATTTTTGGCTTGGACTGGAGACATTTCTGTTGGATCGATCTCTTTAAAAAAAGTTCAGGAGTATCGGCTGTATTTGAATCGTTTGAAGGATGAAAAAGGAAAAAAACTGCTGATGATGAAGACGCAGAATTATCATGTTATTGCGCTGCGGGCTTTCCTGAAGTGGTGCATGAAGAACGATATTGATACCTTGTCACCGGAAAAGATTGATTTGGGAAAAGTGGAGGACAGGACCGTTGAGTATTTGAGCCGGGAGGAACTGGAGCGGCTTTTTGATGCTGTGGATGCGGAGTCTGTTCGGGGACGGCGGGATCGGGCGATTCTGGAAACGCTCTATTCAACCGGTTTGCGTGTAAGTGAGTTGGTGAGTTTAAATTGTGATCAGGTGGATCTGGAACGACGGGAGTTTATGGTCCGAGAAAAGCAGGGATTGTGTTTTTGTCCGATCGGGCTGCGGAAGCGATTGAGTCCTATTTGGCGATTCGGGATGACAATTTTGATCCTCTTTTTTTGAATTATCGGCGCGGAAAACAGAGCGAAAATATTACGATGGGGGAAAAGAGACGGCTGAGCACGGTGATGGTGCAGTATCTGGTTCGAAACTATGCTCGAAAGGCCGGGATTATTAAGAAAGTGACGCCGCACGTTTTGCGCCATTCCTTCGCGACTGAACTCCTGATTAATGGTGCGGACATTCGGAGTGTTCAGGAGATGCTGGGACATGCATCGATTACGACTACTCAAATTTATACGCATCTTACGAATAAGCGCTTAAAGGAAGTTCATGAGAAATTTCATCAATAGGATTGTTGCTTTGCACGAACGGATTTTTGGACTATAGTTTGATTGTCATTATTTTGCCGCATGATTGAGTTTTCACACGTTTCGAAAAAATATGGCCGGGCGAAAGTCCTGGATAAGATCAGTCTTACGATTAAAAAGGGGGAATTTGTAACTTTTATTGGTCCTTCCGGAGCGGGAAAATCGACTCTGGTTTATTCATTGATTGGGGCGGAACCGATTGCGAGTGGGAGTATTAAGATTGATGGATATGAGGTGAATCGGCTGCAAGGACGTCCGCTTCAGTATTTTCGGCGAAGAATTGGTGTAGTTTTTCAGGATTATAAATTGCTGGCGCAGAAGAATGTGTATGAAAATGTGGCTTTTGCGCTGGAAGTTTGCGGGTTTGATCGATCAGACATTAAACAAAGAGTGAAAGAGGTGTTGGAGATTGTGGGACTTTCGAAGAAACAGAAACAGTTTCCTCATCAGCTTTCTGGAGGGGAAAAGCAGCGAACAGCAATTGCGCGTGCACTGGTGCACTATCCAAGTTTGATTGTGGCAGATGAGCCGACCGGGAATTTGGATCCGGATACGGCTCAGGATATTGTTGATCTCTTGATGAAGATTAATGATAGCGGGACAACGATCCTTTTAACCACGCACAATACGCAGCTTGTGGATTCGATTCAGAAGAGAGTGGTGAAACTGGATGATGGAAAGATTGTGAGTGATAAAAAATCTGCTGGATACCGTTCTTAACGATTGGAAATGGCTACGTACAAACAGTCTGGTGTGGATATTGCCGAGGGTGATAAGTGCAGTGCGTTGGCGTATGCTGCCGCCAAAAAGGCGTTTGATGCGCGGAAGGGGCTTTTTGGTAAGCCGGTTATTCAGGATGGTGGTTTTAGTGGCGCTTTGGATTTTGGGGATTTTTATTTGATTCAGAATTGTGATGGTGTTGGGTCAAAGATTGCTGTGGCGGATGCTTTGAAGAAGTATGATACGCTTGGCTATGATTTGCTGGCGATGGTGGTTGATGATGCGGTGTGTGTTGGGGCGGAGACCGTTTCTGTGACGAATACTGTTGATACTAATAAGGTGACTGCGGCCGCGATTGAGCCGATGATGAAAGGGCTTTTGAAGGCGTGTAAGGAACAAAAAGTGGTTATTCCTGGAGGTGAGATTGCTGAATTGCCGGATTTGATGAAAGGGAATTCGTGGAACTCGACCGCGGTGGGAATTGTTGAGAAAAAGAAGTTTATTACCGGAAAAGATGTGAAGCCTGGTGACAAAATCATTGCTCTCAAGAGTAGAGGGTTTCGGTCGAATGGGTTTAGCCTGGTGCGATATATTTTAAAGAAAAAGTTTGGTGCAGGGTGGGAAAAGAAGAAGCGGGGAGCAAAAACATGGGGCGAAGTGGTTTTAACGCCTTCGCTGATTTATTCGAATGCTTTGCTTGATGTTCTTGGTCGATACAAAAAACCACGTCAGGTGAAAGTGAAAGCTCTTGCCCACGTGACTGGTGGTGGCATTCCGGGGAACTTGAAGAGAGTTCTTGGGAAGTATGGAGCAACTTTGGATAACTTAATGGATCCTCATCCTTTTATGATGGAGTTGCAGGAGATGGGAAAAGTGAAAGATGCCGAGGCATACAAAACGTGGAATATGGGTATGGGAATGCTGGTTATTTCTAACGATGTTGCCGTGTTTGAGAAGGCCATGAAGAAGCATAAAATTCCAATGCGGGTTATTGGTGAAGTCACAAAGGAGTCCGGTATCCGACTCAAGAGCAAAGGACATTTTGAAGGTGGGAAGATGTTGCATTTTGGGTAGTCAGGATTATAATGCCTCCCTTTTTTAACCTTCCTTTTTATGGCTGCTGAACGTTTGGAAATTACATCCCCTGATGAGCGACCGGTTAATACGGCTCCGCGTATGCCGCAGGGTTTTCTTACCCAATTGAAGGATGATTGGGCTAATGAAGGGTGCCAGGTTCCAGATTCGATTCCGCTTGAAGATAAAATTGCTGCATTTGAGGAGTTTGCTATGAGTGGAAAGATGAGTTAGTGCAGAAGTTGAAGAGTTGCGAATTCGGACTACTAACCGGATTGAATACAAAAGAATAACTGCTGAAATTGGTGACCGGCTTTTGAAGATTTTGGCGAATGCCCGGGTTAGTGATGCAGAATTATAGAGTTTATGTTCTGATCATGTGGAGCTGCTACGATTGTTTCGTAGTAGCTCTTTTTTGATTATGGATACGCTTCAAAAAAAGGATTTTCCATTGTTTTTGCAACAGATCACTCAAATTCCTGAAAGAATATTTTTACGGGGTGCGCCGCTGCAGTATGATGCTGACTATATAGCTATTGTGGGAACACGTGTCCCCTCTCCATATGGAAGGCGGATGACTTATGAAATTGCAAAGAGTTTGGTGGAATGTGGTGTTATTGTTGTGAGTGGATTGGCTTTTGGTGTTGATTTTTTGGCGCATAAAGCGGCTGTAGACTTGGGCAAACCGACTGTCGCCTTTTTGGCTTCTGGAGTTGATCGGGTAACACCATCCAGTCATGCGGCGTTTGCAAAGGAAATTGTTGAATCTGGAGGTTCGATTCTTTCTGAATATGAAAACTTTGATAGCGCTCACAAGTATCGTTTTTTGGAAAGAAATCGTCTTATTTCGGGGCTTTGTCGTGCAACGATTGTTGTTGAGGCCAAGGCAAAATCTGGGGCTTTGATCACGGCCCGGCATGCATTTGAGCAGGATCGGGAGGTGTATGCTTTGGTGGGAGATGTTGATCGGGCGCAGTCTCGTGGCTGCCTGGATTTGATTGAACGGGATATGGCTCAGCCAATTACTTCCCTTGATCAACTTTTACGAGATTTAAGATTGCGAAAAAATCTTCCACAGGATGATCTGAGTTGTGCCATTTTGGCAACTCTGGAGAAAAAACTTATGGGTATGAATGATTTGTGTGCCGTTTTGAAGATGTCATCGGCAGAGGTTGCCAGTACTCTTATGCAGCTTGAAATAGCTGGCGCTATTGTCCGTCATCAGGGCAAATGGATGAAAATGACTACACAGAAATTGCTGTGACGCGGTGGACTTCTGCCAGACTGGTGAGACCCTGGATTACTTTGATAACTCCGTCTTCGTACATGGTCATCATCCCCTTCTTTCGGGCTGCTTCAATGAGCTTTGTGGAACTGGCTTTTTCGAGAATAAGCCGTTTAATTTCGTTGTCGACATCCAGAACCTCTACTACGGCAATACGTCCTTTATATCCTGTGTGGCTGCAAACCGAACATCCGGGAGCTGTTGGAAGCTCATCCGGTATTTCCAGCTCAAGGCTTGGCTGCATATTTTTAATGAGATCCAGCTTCTTTTGGAGCTCCTCTTTTTTGGCGGCCGAAATTTTTTCTGAATACGAACATGCCGGACAGAATTTTCGGACGAGGCGCTGAGCGATGATTGTGTCGAGTGCCGGTGCCACCATGAATGGTGGAAGGCCAATATTGATGAGTCGGGGAATAGCTTCGATTGCGCTGTTAGTGTGGAGAGTGCTCAGAAGGACATGTCCGGTAAGGGCTGCCTGAGCAGCGGTTTCGGCTGTTTCCAGGTCACGAATTTCTCCAATCATTACGACGTCCGGATCCTGACGGAGAATGGCGCGTAGTCCATTTGCAAAATCGTAGCCTCGCTTTTCATTGATCTGACTTTGGGAAATCCCTTTTAGATGGTATTCAATTGGATCTTCAAGGGTGATGGTTTTGTTGCTTTCGTTGCTGAATTTTTCAAGAAGTTGGTAGAGCGTGGTGGTTTTACCGGATCCGGTTGGACCGGTAATAAGGATCATTCCATGTTTAATATTGAGCATCTGTCTGGTGTGAGCCAGCGCTTTTCCGGTGAATCCCATGTCTTCAAAGCTGGCCACATGACGTTGGCTATCCAAAAGTCGACAGACAAATGTTTCTCCAAACTGGGTTGGCAAAACGGATACACGAAGGTCCACTTTTCGCTCGTTGACCAAAAAGCTATACCGCCCATCTTGTGGCTCATTGGTAATGTTGAGCTTCATTTTACACTGGTACTTGATCTGGTTGGCAATATTCGTGAAAGTGGTTTTGTCGATACGGAAAATACTGTGGAGTAATCCATCAATACGAAAGCGCATTTCAACATCTTCTTCTTCTGGTTCAAAGTGGATATCTGATGCTCCGGTCTTGAGCGCGCCAATGTTAATGAGGTATACAGCTTCTTCGGAGGTGAGTGTTGGAAGTTTTGTTTCGAGTGACTGAAGGTCCTGGATCTCTTTTTCGTACGCTTTAATTTTCTCTTCATCGAGCTTGGTTTCGATCTCTTTTTTGACTACATATTGCTCGGATTCATAGAGTTTCATGGCTTCACGCAGACCATCATCTGATGCAAGATTTACGTTAATGGCGTATCCCTGCTGCTTTAGCTCTTCAATTACTTTAAGCGTTTCTGGATTTTGCGGATCGGCAACCGCAACACGTACTTTCTTTCCAAGTTTGTAGAATGGAAGAATGAGTGCGCTTTGCGCGACTTGCGGATCGATCATATGAAGCAGATCCGGGTTGATTGGCGTTGTTCCAATGTTGATGTACGACATTCCAAGTTCCCGTGCCCGCTGAGCTGCTGCTTTTTCTTTGGCTTCACGGTTAATTTTTCCCAGTTTTTCTTCTGGAGAGACCGTTGGCTGTGTCTGATGAACCGGTTCGGCTGATGCTGATGGAGCTGCTACTGCCTGCCCCTGTTGAGCTACCTGCTGCGGTTCCTGATTGTTTTGTGTGTTGTCGTCCATAGACGCAGAAAGAGAACTATATCCCTTTATTTTACCATAAAATCGTCTTTTTTTTAAGGCTTTCTGTGAAGATCTTTCTGGATACTCAATCTGGAAAAAATGGCTCAAAAATGGTATAATTTCTGGATATCATTGAATTTAAATTTTGATGTCTCAACGCGAAAAAAAAGAACAGCTGCTCCGTGATGAGATGAAGCGATGCATTTTGCTCCCTCCTGATGAAAAAAAATTCTGGATTGAAAATGCTGCAATTTTACCAAATGCAATGTTGGATGAAGTGTTTCGTATTGTTCAAGAAAAAAATGAAACGGTGGATCGATACATTGAAGCGGCGCTTGCCGAGGATAAAGATCGAAAATATCTCTTGGAACTGAAAGCCAAGATTAAAAAAATGAAAACAGAAGCTTTTGCGATGGAGGAAAAAAGTGAAGAGGAAGGTGTTGAAGAAGCGCTGGAACAACAACTTGAAGATCTTTCATGACCGAAAAACTTGGCGGACAAATAGATGTGAAGCAACAAGAGATTGAAAGTCTTAAGGGCCCTGCAGTGGCGAAGACTGAAATTTCAAGGTATCGGAGTACCTATGTTAATGCTGTTGATTCAGGCCAAACAGAGATGTTAACGGCTGCGGGAAAATTGAAATCCCCTGAAGCCAAGGCTTATTTGAAAAAAGCTTCTGGAGAGATTGCCGGCCAGCTTGGGTCTATGGCGGATCGGGGACGGGAGATTATCAAAGCTCATGAAGATGCCAAGGAGGGAAAACCTGAAAAGGTTCCGAGTATGGAACAATTGAGTGGTGATCTGAGTAAAAAGCTGGGGCAGCTCAAAAAATCTATCGATGCATTTAAAGTTTTGGAGGAGATTGAGAATGATGATCTTCCAAAGGTTGAAAAGGCAAATGGGAAATTGAATAGCAGTGAGGGGTCAAAAGATCCGCTCACGATTTTTTCTGCAAAAGAGAAATTGTTGGGTGATCTGAATCGTTTAAGTCCAAAGTTTATAAGTACCGCTGGTTCGCGTGAATATTCGAAGAAGGTTGTTAAAAAATATCAGGATCTGGCCAAAAAAATTGGTGAGGAAAAAGATGAATTGGCACTCGGCCCTACAGCCCGGCATATTATTGCCAATGATTTTTTTAAGTCTGTCAGTACCTATGAAACGCTTGTAAAAGCTGTTGAAAGTAATCCTTCAATGGAAACTCTCCGGGCGGCTGAAGCACAGGCGGAGAAAATTGATCCTGTAAAAGCTCACGCTGAGATTTTTGATGAAAAGGAAGAAGGTTCGTACGCCTACATCAATAACATGTATAAACACCTTGAGACTGAATTTGAAAAATCCAAATCCAGCTATGAAGATTTGAAAAAGAGTTTTGAAGAGGCAGAAAAAGAGGCTTTGACCAAGGCCGCGGAAAAGATGATCGCCGACATTGCCTCTGCAGAAAAAGAGACTATCGGCCCTTTGTGGGATAAGTATGAACCTTTATCAAGGCGTACTGATTTGAATGATAAGGAGCTGGAGGATTATGAGAAAAATGAAAAGGCGCTTCTTTCAGCTTATTTAACGCTTAAGATGACTGTTTCCCCTTTTGTAAATAAGGAGACACAGTACAAGCTTCAGGGAGATATTTATGGAAAAGTTCAGGCCAAGATTAAAGAGATTGATGATCGGGTCCGTCAGATTGAGGTGAATCGTCAGACACGAAAGAGCATGGCTTCACTTGGTGAGGTTGGGCCTAATATTTTTAGTTACGTCACTTTTCTGGGGGAGGAAAAGGATGGCAAGATTTATGCTTTCAACGCAGCCTATGATGCTCTTTCAGATGATAAAAAACAGGAGGTGCGTATGGCTGTTGAGAGTATTATTGCGAGAGACCAGGCTGAGGTGAAGGCTCAAACTCAAAAAGCTATGGTGGAACTTTCAAAATCCACCGGTAATTTTGATCAAATTTCTGAAGTTTTGGGAGAGAAATCCAAAAAGTATGCTGAAGGTTTACGGCTTTTGGCAGTTGGAAAACATGCAGAGGCAGTGGCAGCTTTCGAAGCTTATGTTGGTCAAACCTTCTCTGCTGAAGAACGTGAACTGAACTCTGCCGCTCTTGCTGATGCGCAGGAAAAAATCGGACTTGTAAAATATTCTGGAGATTTTTATGAAGGATTAAAACAGTATGGAGCTGGGGACATTAATGCAGCTTCGAAAAGTCTTGCTGCCTATGTTAAGTGGGCGGAAGGGAGCGGAGACAAAGAACTCCACAAAGAACAGATCAGTCAGGCCCGTGAAGTGCTTCATTTGATTGGTTTAACCAAGGTGAAACAGCTGGATGATTTGCTTGAAGACGTGAAGTACTGGAAGAAAAAGGATCTTCAGGATCAATATGGTAAGAATGGTGAAAAAATCGATTTCAGGATTACAGGGCCGGAAGTGGATGTGATTGTTGATGGTATTCGTGGGTTGAAATCCAAGGTTCAAAAAGGTGAATTGATTGATTATGATGAAGAGTTTGCCAAGTTGAAAGCCAGCGTTCATTTGTATTTGCAGAAGAATGCTTTTGATCCGAAAAACAATGTAATTGATAAATTTTCGGAACTTTATGAAGGGATGAATTCGACGGATCCAGAGGTCCGGAAAAAAACATGCATTAAATTTGCCAAAGAACTTCGTGATCTCCGGGGGTATGACAAAGCCCGTGAGTATCTGGACAAAGCTCTTGCAGATGAGTACCGCAAGGCTGCCAAAGATGTGAGTCAGGAGAAAATTATGCGGGAAATGCTTGGCGATAAGATGATTATGGATAATGTACGGAAAGCGGCATCTGCCTACCTGACTGAATTTAAAAAAGATAATCCTGATATTCCGGAGGATCAGCTGAGGAAGCAGGCGGAACAGATTGTTTTTAATATGTGGCTCCAAAAGCGTTATTCCCGTGAATTGCGGCACCATATGACCGGGCAGGGACTTGCTGATTCTACTGAAGCTTTGAGTCTTTATAATAATTGGTCGCCGTATGAAGAGGATAAGGATACTTCATGGTATAAACCGTGGAATTATGAGTACATGAGTGCCGAAGAGTATGATCAATTTAAAGATGCTGCCAAAGAGAATCTGGCGTTGACGATTGCGACCCTCCCTATTGGATTTGGTGCGGGTGCGGTTGGCGCACAGTTTGGGAAAGTGGCTTTTCGTTCGTTGGCGACACGTTTGTTGGTGCGAACAGGTGCTGCGGGAGCTGAAGCAGCAATTCTTGCTATTGAGGAGGGTGGTGTGCAGGCAATCCGCTTTGGATCTCAGGCCTGGAAGGCTCTTACCCCGCAAATGCAGCGCGCTATTATTCTGTCACGAGTCGGAGCTGGAGCCTTAAGTGTCACGGTAGAAGGAACGCTTCTTTTGGGAGGAAGTACTGTTGCCGAAGGGATTATTACCGGCCAATCAACACCAATTACTTCGGCGAATTTGGTGGAGAGTATTTTTAAAGCACTTGCGTTCCGGGGAATTGGAACAGCTGGAAACAAGATTTTTGGAAACGCTCTTAAGGCGGGCGGAAGCCGTGGAATGAAGGCATTGATTGCAATGGAATCTATGTCGGGTCTTGCTGGTACTGGAATTGAGGCGGCGAGTCTCTATGCGAAGGGACACGGAGATTTTGTAGATACAGGTTTTGTTCTTCGTTCTTTGCTTGAAAATGCCATTACCTCTACTGGTATGCATTGGGCGCATGGCAAATTTGAGGGTGGTGCAAGGAAAGGCCGGAATAAGATTGAAGAGGCCTATAACAAAAAAGTTGCTGCAGAAGTGGAAAGTGAGCTTGGAATCAAATTTAATGATCCTGATTCTATTCGCTCCGCCCATGTTACTCCAGATGGCAATATGGTTATTAATGGCAAGGTTGTAAAAGGTTTTACGGCCGAGGTTCTGGCTGCATTGCCGCAGAAAACTCGTCAAAGGATTGAAGTCCTTACTAGGAAGAGCAAGTCTACACAAACTTCAAAGCCATCAGCTGATATTGATGGATTCAAGAAAAAATTGGAGGACATGGATTTGCCAAAGGAGAAGCGGCAACAGGTTGAACAGCTCGTTGCAAAGTATGAGAAGGCCGAGATAAATGCCAAAGAGTTGGATGCTGCTGTTCATGCATCTTTTAATGAAAGTCGTAAGATTCTTATTCCTGACCCTGATCATCCTGGCCAGATGAAAGAAGTGGATCTTCATTCTGATTATAAGACAAAGAATTTTGCCTACTCACCGGAGATGACGACTTATTTAAATGATCACGCCAAACTGCAATCAGATGGTCCGATTATTGTAAAGCATGGTGGCGATGAGATTGTTATTCTCCATGCCGGCGCGGATGGAAAGGTTGAAATGTACTTTGGCGATGTAGGAAATATGGGTCCTTCAAATGAGTTCTCGCTTCGAGTGAAGGGTGGAGATGCCAATCTTGTTGACCTGTATCTTCGTGATCTTGCTGCTGTTATTAAATCTGAATTTGTCCCAGGCAAAGATGTGAATGGACCTCAAGTTTTGGATCGAATTAAGAATCAACTGGCGAAGAAATTTTTTGGTATTGAAACAGAGGCGGCATTCAATGCCCTTAAGAAAGAGTATAATCTGGAAGGAACATGGCAGGATTATCAGAGAAATATGGGGAATGCCAAAATTTTGGCTGGTTTTCGAAGTGATGCCCGTGGTTTGCAGGCTGAGTTTTTAAAAGAATATCCAGAGGCGAATAATTCTGCTGATCCTCTCCGTGACAATAAAAATTTTGCCGATTTTGTAAGTAAAAAAATTGATGCTTTGGATAAAGGGTCTCCGCCGTTAACCAATGTTTTGCGTGATAATCTTGATGCTTTTACCGAGAGTGGTGCTCTTAAAGATCTTCTTCCAGAAGGTCTTCGTGGAAGTAATGCTGATGTTTTGACCAAGGATGGGTTGGCAAAAATTTTAAAGAAAAAGAATAGAACAGCTGAGGAACAGCTCATTCTTTATTTTGCACTGCGTCGTGTTAATGCTCATGATATTCCTCCGATTTCTGGTGTGGATGGATCCAGTATTGGGAAACGCTTTATGGCTATTCGCCAAAATCCTGGGGATGTAACACTTATGGATTTCCAGATGGCTGGTGTTGAAGTACCATCTTTTAAGGGTCGAAACTTCGATCATACTGATATGAAGTTCTTCCTGGATAAGGTTCTGGAAGATGCGCTGCATAAAGCGAAGGAGAATAAGGGTTCTCCTGATATTGAAATGGTGAAAAGTCCATTTGATGAGAGTGGAAATTTACCTAATCCTGAAGATGCTGCTGAACATGCGAAAGCTGCTGAAGATGAAAAACCTACACAAGTTAATGAGTTTCTTAAGCTGAAAGAGACAGCAGCGGCAAAGCTTGCTCAGATCAAGGCCCAGATTGATAAGATGTCTTCTCAAGAGAAACCGTCTCGTGCGGAGGTTGATAAACTGCTGAAGCTGAAAGCTCAGTATGATAAGACAATTGCTCTTATGAACCAGCGCAAGTTTAGTGATCCAGAGACTGGCGTAGACCGGCCGGCGAAGTTTGCTGAAGATGCTGATTTCTGGTTGCGTAATCAAAAGGGAGAAAAAATCCCTCCAGAACGACAAATGATGCGTGAGTTTGTATTTGATATTCACAATACTGGAGCAATTAATGCCCAACGTGGATATGCGGTTACCGATGGCGCTATGTCAGCCCTTGCCCTTCAACTGAAATCGAAATTCCCTGGCGCCAGTGCTGTCGTCCGATCTGGTGGTGGTCAACTACGTGTTTATTATTTTGACTCAGCTGCGATCCCAAAAATTGATGGTCAACCAATGACTTTTGCCCAACATCAGACTTATATGGAGGGGCAACTTGGATCTTTGAGTACAACGGTTCGGGATGCAATTTCACCGAATGGTAAAACTTCTGTAGATGGTATTGTTCGAGATGCTACTTCACAATTGCGTTCAAAACCATCTGAAGGTTCGGCACCAGTTGGTGAAGTGAAACTCACAGGGCAGGCTGAAGTAAAACACAACGAATTCAGGGATGGTTTGAAGGCATCTGAACCACCAGCATCTCTCTTTAAAGTTCGTGAGTACCGTGGACAAGAAGGAAATGGAGGAAAACCATCCGAAGGAAGTCAAAAACCGGAGAAAAAGGAGGCAGCTTGATCTATCCCCCATTTACATTTATAATATAAAATCATTCTACTACTTATGGAATCACTCTCACACTCATCAATGGACTGGCAAGGTTTTGTTGCTCACTGGCAGGATATGAATGAAGATGCGCGTCAAAGCTTTCTCCAGGAGGTTGCAAAACATGACAGGTTTATTCCTGAATCTGTCGATGATCTGACGTTCGATGATTTTCAAAAACTTGATCCAATTATTCAACTCCTTGATATGGAGGTGCGTAATGGTATGCCTTCTTATGTCGCATATGAGCGGTTTTTACAGAAGGTTAAAGCTCTCTATATTGACACTCATCCAGATGATTTTGATGCGCTTTCGCTTGAAGATCAAAAGGAGGTGGCCCGGAACAAATATGACTGTCCAACCGAGGTAGAAGTGGATCGATTTGTTTTTGCTCTCCTTGATGCAAAGGCTCAAACAACGCTCTCCGGTAGTTTTACTTTTGAAGAGAAGGTCGAGGAGCTTTGCCATGGAGACAACTCCTTGGCTCAAAAGCTTAATAGTATTTATCGTGAATACCGTGAGTACTTTGACTCACAGCGTCACGATGCAGCTGAATAGTGTCTGGATCGCTTCTTCGCCTAGGCGCGCTATTTAAGCGACGCCTTTGACAGCTTCCACAATGGCTTCGGCCTCTTCTTCAGTGAGGTCTTCCAGACCCGTGAGGTCTTTGGCAGAAAGTCCTTTGAGCTGAGCCACCTGTGTAAGGCTGGCTGCTTCAAGTTTTTCGATGATTTCCGGCGCGAGCCCTGTGGTTTCGGCGAGTTCAGCGACGTTTTCGACTTCTGGCTTGAGTTTGGCTGCATCTTCTTCACTGAGTTCGCCAATATCCATGATGTCGAGTTCGTAGCCGGTGAGGCGTGATGCCAGGCGGACATTTTGTCCTTCTTTACCAATTGCGAGTGGTCGTTGATCTGGCTGAACGTAAACACTTACACGCTTTTTTTCTTCGTCGATGTCCAGGTGGGCTACCTTTGCCGGGGCGAGCGCCGCCTTAATATACTCTTCAACGTTTTCGCTCCATTGAATAATATCGATACGTTCTCCGTTCAATTCGTCCATAACGTTGGTTACACGAACACCCTTCTGTCCAACACATGATCCAATTGGATCAATTTTTGGATCGTTGGAGCTCACGGAAACTTTTGACCGGACTCCTGGTTCGCGGGCGATTCCCTTAATTTCAACCAGCTCCTGTTTGATTTCCGGAATTTCCAGCTCCATCAATTTTCGCACAAGATTTTCGTGGGTTCGGGAGATGAGAAGCTGTGGTCCTTTGGTCGTTTTGATTACCTTATCAAGGTAGAGTTTAAGTCGTTGTCCTCCGTAGTATCGTTCTCGTGGGATTTGTTGATCCCGGGTCAACATGGTTGTGATCTTGTTATCCAGGTTTACATACACATTGTTCCCCTCAACACGGTGTACGAGTGCGTTGATCAACTCATTTTCACGATCTTTAAAAGTATCGTACATGATGTCTCTTTCTGCTTCCTGGATTCGTTGAATGATAACCTGCTTTGCTGACTGTGCCGCAATTCGCCCATACTCCAAAGGAGTAACATCAATCTTAATAGTGTCACCTACTTTTGGCGTTTTTTTATACTTTTTTGCCTCTGCAACAGTCATCTCCTGTTCCGGATTTTCAACTTTTTTAACGACCTCTTTCAAAAGATAAACTACTGTTCCTTCAGCACTATCGTTGAGTTCGACTTCAATATTCTGATCCCGATTACCGTAATCTTTTCGGTATGCAGCCCTTAATGCGGCTTTGATGGTTTCCAGAACACGGTCTTTTGGAATTCCTTTTTCGTCGCATAATTGGTTAATTGCTGCTAAAAACTGTGATTGCATATATGGATCTTACTGTTTAAAAATGGCCGGATCCTATCCGAATCCAGCTTCGATGTTACTATACCTTGATGTAAAAAAATTGTAAAGGTATGATGGCGCCGATGCAAAAATCTCTTTTTACAATTCGTACAGTCGGATTCTTCTCTCTGGCTATCAGCTCGTTACTCTTTTCGCATATTGCTTTGGCTCAGATAGAAATGGCTACTATATCGACTTCGAATCTTCGACTTGAGCCGGTAACTGAAGAAGAAAAAGAAGAGTTTCCTACCCTTCAAAAGATTGATCCTTCTGTCATTGAAGCTATGCAGGCAACGCTTTCTGAAGGTGAGGAGCCAACTGAAGAGGAGATTGAGGATGCTATGGAATCTGTTCCACCAGGGCAACAGGACGAGGTTTTGGAAGAGATTAAGGAGCTTTTGAAGCGTCGTGAACAGCTGGCTCTGGAGCGGGAACTTCGTGAAGCAGAGGCCGCGGCAGCGGCAGCAGAACAAGAGATGGATCAAACTACTGCGGAGGGCTGGCTTTCTGAATATTGGGTTCAGTTCTGGGCACTGGTTGCCGGTTTGTTGAGTGTGTTTTTGGCAGTATCTGGCTTTTCACTTGCTGGCCGTAAGAAAAAGAAATCTCTTTCACACCTTATGAATGAGATTGATGAGACTTTTGATTCATTTAAATCAAAGTCAAAGCGTTGTGAAGCAGAGCTATATCGTCTACAGGATGTTATTGAAGACAAATTGAAATCCGGGAAGATTGATGAATCGACCTTTCAGCTTCTTGAAGGACGAATCCATAAATATATGAAAGAGGTTCAGGAGGTGCATGATCCTATTCATCATGCGAGTAAGAAGAATTCGTAATTGCCTCTTGCGTTATTGAGATAGTAAACCCTCTGCTTATAAGAAAGCGGAATAGTTTTTCTTTTCGTTTGAATGGTGACTCTTCCTGGATAAGGGCTTCTTTTTTCTTTAAGGCCTGCTTTGCCCTCTCCAACTCTGTTGATTCATATTTGGCGAGTTCTTTTTCGACTATGTCTCCATGAATGCCTTTTTCAAAAAGCTTTGTACGAATCTTTCGGGTACCCTGGGGACGCAGTGTCAGCTGATCTTTGATGTAATATTCAATGAAAGCTTCGTCATTGATGTATTTGTACTCTTTTAGTTTTGATATTGTCTGTTCAACTTCCTCTTCTGATCCAATTCCCTTTTGGTTCAGTTTTTTTCGCAGTTGTACCGAATGATAATTACGCCGCGCGAGAAGTCGCACGGCGTAATCAAGTAACTTTTTTGCTGGTGTATTTTTCAATCTTTCAGCTTGGATTATTTATCTTTTGAAGCAACTGACTTCTTTGCTTCTTTTGTTTCTGCTTTTCCAGTAGATACCTCCTCTGCGGCCTTTGGAGCGGCGGTCCCATCTTCCCGAAGTGAAGAGATGTGTGTTCGTACCTCTTTCTCAATCTCTTTCAATACCTTTTCGTTCTGATCCAAGAAGTCTTTAACATTTTCCCGTCCCTGCCCAAGTTTCAGCTCTTTATAAGAGTAGAATGCACCACTTTTTCTGGTAATTTCGTACTTGGTTGCCAGGTCGACAAGGTCTCCGGTAAAGGAAATTCCTTTGTTATACATAACATCGAATTCTGCGATTCGGAATGGTGGAGCAATCTTGTTCTTTACCACCTTTACCCTCACACGATTTCCGTTTACCACTTTGTCAGCACCTGCTCCACTTTCAATCTTTCCAATGCTGCGGATATCCATTCTAACTGAAGAGTAAAACTTTAGCGCATTTCCACCTGTTGTGGTTTCAGGGTTTCCGAACATTACACCAATTTTCATGCGAAGCTGGTTAATGAAGATGACAGTTGTTTTGGTTTTACTAATGGTACTTGTAAGCTTGCGAAGTGCCTGACTCATCAACCGTGCCTGAAGACCCATGTGTGAATCTCCCATCTCTCCATCAATTTCTGCACGTGGAGTGAGCGCTGCTACTGAGTCGACAATAATAAGGTCGATAGCGTTGGTTCGAACCAGGCTGTCCACGATTTCCAATGCCTGTTCACCGCTATCTGGCTGAGAAACAAGGAGCTCATCAATATTTACACCAATCTTTTTGGCATATTCTGGGTCGAGTGCATGTTCTGCATCGATAAAAGCTGCCTGACCTCCCTTTTTTTGAACTTCTGCAATAGCATGGAGGGTAAGTGTTGTTTTTCCTGAACTTTCCGGTCCAAAAATCTCTACAACACGGCCTCGTGGAATTCCTCCTCCAAGAGCCATGTCTAAAGAGATGGATCCTGTAGGAATTGTCTCGACTTGTACTTTTTGTGCTTCACCAAGCTTCATAATGGCGCCCTTCCCAAAGCTTCGTTCAATTTGCTCCAGGGCAAGAGCAACAGCTTTCTTCTTTTCGTTTGAATCTGACATGTTTAAAATTTAAGAGTATGTTTGTATGATAGGTGAGCGTACGCTCACCCGTCAAGGGTAATTTTTTGAGGCCTCTTTTATCCCTTTTTTCAGCCATACTCTACATCATCGACATTGCCAAAAAATGATTGCCTGATAAATTTTTGCTAAAAATCCCTGGCATTTTTGAAGAGAAACATTAAAAATGTTCTCCTTAATCCACTTTTATGAATAAACGGAGTGCCCATCCCGATAGCGTTCCTCCTGTAGCTTGTGATCCTGAACAGGAGGTTACTGTTGATGTGAAAAAGATGGCGGCATGGTCAAGTGGAACAGCAATAATAAGCGCTGCTGTTGCTTTTAGTATTCGTCGAACTGTTTATGAAGATATTAAAGAGCATTCAAAAATCCATGTTCCTGTTAGTAAGGAGCTTGGGTTTGCCATGTTTTCCGCCTGTACGGCTGTTATGCTTGTTTCGGCTTTTCGCCGTGTTGATTCGGTTCAACACATGACGAGACGTCAGTTTTTCCAAGCTACCAGTGGTGTAGCGCTTGCAGCCGGACTTGGTGGAGCTTTGGGATCGTTTGCTGCTGACAAGGTTGAGGAACAGCAGGAAGCCTTAAAAGAGTAGTCGTCGAGATTCTTTTATGTTACGGTGGTCTCTGCTTCAAAATTCTACTTATGAAAATTCTTTTTATTGGAGATATTTATGGCCGTCCGGGGCGAAATGCTGTCTCAGCAATCCTTCCGGATCTGAAGAAAGATCGATCTATCGACCTGGTGATCGCCAATGCTGAAAATATGCGTCACGGAAAGGGAGTGAACCATTCCAATATTACGGAAATGCAGGAAGCTGGTGTGGATTTCTTCACGTCCGGGAATCATATCTTTAAAGATGCCACGATTCTGGATCATCTGGCCGATTCTGACTATCCACTTTTGCGGCCGGCGAACTATCCGGATGAGGTTCCGGGGAATGGGCACCGGGTGATTGAGAGTCCGGATGGGAAAAAGTTGCTGGTGATTAATGTGATGGGGCGGGTCTTTATGCCTGGTGATCTGGATTGTCCGTTTCGGGAAGTGGATAAAATTTTAAAAGATTTTGAAGATGAAGAGTTGCATGGAATTTTTGTCGATTTTCATGCAGAGGCCAGTTCTGAAAAGTGTGCGCTTGGTCATTATCTGGATGGACGGGTGAGTGCCGTTGTAGGAACTCATTCTCATATTCCAACAGCGGATCAACGGATTTTGAATGGTGGAACAGCTTTTCAGAGTGATGTTGGGATGACCGGGCCGCTGGATTCTGTTATTGGTGCTGATAAAAAACTTGTGATTGAGCATTTTCTTACCCAGATGCCTCTAAAGATTGAGGTAGCTGGTGGTCCGAAAGTTTTTCAGGCCCTGGAGATTGAGATTGATGATGATTCGCGGAAGGCCGTGGGGTTGGAATTCATCCAGAAGACTATCGATTGATAGCTATTTTTATGTCATAATATAGTTATGAAGAAGTTTCAAAAGTTTGGAAAATATCTCTTGGTTTTTGCCATCATTTTTTTATTTGGATGGGAGAGTGCCAGTTATTATATTTTGAAAAGCTCTGCGGAGTCAGGAATTGAGCAGGAAGAGGTTTCGCCTGTCGCGGCGTTTTCTTCTTTGATTGCTCCGACTGATGGAACCAAAGCAGATTTGAAGGTCTTTTGGGATGTGTGGAATCTACTTGAGGAAAACTATATTGATGACCATTCTTTGGATAAGCAACGGATGGTTTATGGGGCTATTCGGGGAATGGTTGCCGCGCTTGAAGATCCTTATACGGTTTATATGAATCCGGATGAGACTGTTGAGTTTACTCAGAGTCTGGATGGCCGACTTGAAGGAATCGGTGCTGAATTAACGGTCCGGGAGCAGGCACTGGTTGTGGTTACTCCTTTGAAAGGGTCGCCAGCTGAAAGCGCCGGGCTTCTTCCTGGAGATATTGTGTATAAGATTGATGGAAATCTTACTGGTGAAATGACGCTCTTTGACGCGATTATGAATATTCGCGGGGAACGTGGAACCAAGGTTGTTCTGACTATTCTTCGCGATGGTCGTGATGAACCGTTTGATCTTGGAATTATCCGTGACACTATTAATATTGAAAGTGTGTATCTGGAGGAGCCGGAAGAGGGTATTTTCTGGCTGAGTGTCTATCAGTTTAACGACAACACCACACCTGAATTTGAGGAAAAGATGAACGAAATCCTTTTGAAAGAACCAAAAGGAGTGATTCTTGATCTTCGAAATAATGGTGGTGGATATCTGGAGATTGCTGTCGATATTTTGTCTGACTTCTTGGAGGGTGAAATAGAGGCTGTAACGATTAAGCGGCGTGATTCTGGCGATGATGAAACGCTTTATGTTGATGGAGCTCCGCGGTTGCCGCATGTTCCGATGGTGGTTTTGATTAATGATGGATCCGCTTCTGCTTCAGAAATTGTGGCTGGTGCTATCCAGGATTATGAGCGTGGTATTGTGCTTGGCCAAACATCTTTTGGAAAAGGAAGTGTTCAGGAGGTTGACCAGTTGAGCGATGGGTCGAGTATTCGCCTGACGATTGCGCGATGGTTTACTCCAAACGGAACAAATATCGACGATGTTGGTATTACTCCCGATATTGAAGTAGACATGACCGATGAGGATTATGAACAGGATCGCGATCCTCAACTTGATGCAGCTATTGAATATCTGAAGAATCTTTAAGCTTCGGTTTCTGATAAAGATGGCTCTGCGGCGTCGCAGAGTTTATAACCATATCCCCGAATGGTTTGGAAGATTCGCCGTGAATTTTCGGTGTCGATTTTCTTGCGGAGTGCGGCGATGTGAACTTCCAAGGTGTTTGTTTCGATGCTGGTGGTGTAATCCCAGACATATTCCAGAATGGTCAGTCGGTTGAGCACTCTATCTTTATTTCTGGCCAGGAATTCCAAAAGCTCGTACTCTTTTTTGCGAAGATCGATGGGTTGTCCATTTCTGGTGACCTCTCGCGTGTTGGTATTAATCTTGAGATTTGCAAACTCAAGCGTGAGTTGATGTTTGTTCTTCATGTTTTAGGAGTTATGTTTCGACGATGTTATAGAGGAACTCCAATGAAGATTTCTTTAACTGATTCTAAATTTACGGCTTATAGAAGCCACAAACATAATACTTTGTAATATAAAAAGGTGGTCTTGTGGCCTGGAGTGAAATTTTGTATAGTACGGAAGCTCATGAACTGTGAGCAGGAACCAAATATGGAGAGATGGCTGAGTGGTCGAAAGCGGCGGTCTTGAAAACCGTTAGGGGTGCAAGCTCCTCGGGGGTTCGAATCCCTCTCTCTCCGCCATTATAGGATTATACTGAAGGCTCACACACGTGAGCTTTTATTGTGTGATCTCCTTTGCTGAAAAGACCCATCGCTGCGTGATGTTTAGATCGCAGGTAAACAGAATGAGGTCGCTGGTATTATTTTTGAGATTGTCGATATTTTCTTCCGGTACTTTTTCCTTGTTCGTAATTTCGTATGTGTGGACGGTTCGGGCTATGCTCAATTCTACCGTGTCCCCAACATTAAGATCGTTGATAAATGGGCGGAAAATTGTTCCAAAAGTGTTTGGATCCCAAATATATTTTGATGAATGTCCAAAGATAACCAATTGTCCGTTCTTTTCCGGAAGGGGATTTTCGTAAAAGCCGGTGCTATCAATAATATCTCTGAGCCAGATAGCGGTTGTGCTGAGCACTGTTCTCTGGACTGGGATGTTATTGATATTCAATTTTGGAATACTTAATTCGATGGTATCGAGGAAGGCTTCGTGATCGTGATCGACAAACATGATTGCACGATAAATAAGTGCAAAGAGTTGGCCGCGTGTTACTGGCTGATCGTAGAGCTCATTGCTGTTCAGTTCTGGAGGGATGATATTTCTTTTGCGGAGCTCGTGAGCGTATTTTTCTGCCCAATGTTGTTCGGTTTGCTCCTGTTCTGAAACGGTAAATTTCAGTATTTGACTTATCATTTTGAAAGCCTGACCAAAGGTAACATCATCATTTGGTCCAAAATTGCCGTTTTCATAACCTCCAATGAGCTCAAAATACAGGGCTGTATTGAGGTATGGCTGATACCAGGCTCCTTCTTCTGTATCTGGGAAAATTGCGCGGTTATCTTCGAAAATAGTGGATTCTGTGGTGTAGAGGATGAGCTTCAATGCTTCGACACGCGATATGTGACGCTCCAACTGAACAGTTCCATCCTGATATCCCTCAACAACTCCTTGCAGATAGAGAACCACTGTTGGTTCAAAATAGAGATGGTTTATGTCCAAATCACTGAATGGAGATGTTGCTCCGTACACTCGTGCCAAAGCGGATGAGATAGTGGCGTCGACGCCGGTTCGTGGCCAGACCTGAGTATGAACCAGGTCGTCCTTTACGCGGACAAGTTGTCGTGGTGGCGCTTCCGCAACTTTTTCAATCGCGGCTTCGATTAATTCTTCCGGGTCTTGTGGGGTTTCCGGGGACTCTTCCGGTGGATCTTCTGATGGTTGCGGGATCTGCAGCGGGGTGGATCGACCTCCACCACCTCCACCACCTGATGATACTGTTGAATCACTATTGTTGATAGTAATTTGATAGTCTTCCACTTCTCCTATTCCTCCATCACCACTTGATCCAAGTCCCATTGTTGGAGTCAGCCGGAAACGGGCATATGTGGTTCCTGCTGAGCCTGGTGGAGGGGATATATTAATGCTTATTGTTCCAGATGCGTTGGCTGCAACGTCGGTAGCAACCTGCTCTCCAGCGTCGAATGCTCCATTGCTGTCGTAGTCGATCCATGCCTGAAGGTAGGCGTTTCCTCCTGTGTTATTTATGATTTGAACATCCGCAGTCCCGCTATTTGACTCAGCGAGAGTTGAAAAGGTTACCCCATCTTCATCGTCCGGGGTTGTTCCGTTGAGGTCATCTCCATCTGCTGATGCTGTTGGTTGTCCATCCAGTTCATCATCGACAGCTGTTCCCATAAGAAGATCTGCATCGATCGTGTGGAATGCACCTGTTGATGCAGTGAGTGTTGCGTATGAATCTGGGGCGTCACCATAATCGTAGACTGCCAATGTTGCATTTTCGAATGCCCCAATTTCACAATCGGTCATTCCAGGGCGGGGATAGTCTCTTTGGTCCTGGAGAGTGATAGCCGCGAACTCGGCAAGGACGTTTGTCCCAAATGGATGTGCTGTGGTATCGACTACACTCCCTCCCGGGCCGTAGTTGGCGGCGGTAAATGTGTTCGTGCATGTTGCAGCTGGAATTGCTTCCCATACATTGGTTGATGCTACTGTGACCTCATGTGTTTGGGGGGTTGTTGTCGGTGAATCAGGTCCATCATTGTCCGCCAGAGCCTGAAGATTTGCTGCTTCCGGTGAAGCTGATGTTCCAACGATGTCTGATCCATCCGGTGTAAAAAATGCTGAACATCCGTTATTCACACCAATAAGGTTGTATCCTCCTGACGTAATGGTCGGGGTGTCAAAAGTAAAGCAGTCGTCGTTGTCTCCTGTTGTATTGTTTTCTGCCAAAATTGTCCCAATAAGGTGCATATTACCGCTATTCGCAAAATGAAGCCCTGCTCCCCGGGTCTGATTTGTAATGGTGTTGGCAGTGATTGTACTGTGGATGAAATAGACAAACCCTGTTCCGACGAGATTAAAGGCTCCACCTTCCGACCCAGCATGGTTCCCACTGAGTGTTGAATTGATGATTACTGCATTACTCCCGCCGATTTTTACTCCACCTCCGCTGGCATCCGCTGTATTACCACTCACTTCTGTTCCATCTATGAAAATTGAATCTGCATCTGTAAGAACTCCTCCTCCATCGGTTGGGGCAAAATTGTTGAAAACCCGACTATCCACCAGTATAAATTCGCTACCTGCCTGCGTATCAGAAAAGATCCCTCCTCCTTGGGCGAAATCAGAGTTATTCGTATCTGTTAGATTGTTGCTTATTGTACTATTTCGTATTTCCAGGAGTACTGCATCAGAATAAATTCCCCCTCCGTTCTGGCTTGCCGTTGTATTCCCATTAATGATGGAATTTGTGATGGTTACCTCTGATCCGGTTCCTATATAAATTCCTCCCCCTCTTCCACCAAATAACGACTGTCCATCTATGATTTGTGTATCATTGATTGTCGCTGTGGAGTTTGCTCCAATATAGATATTTCCTCCGCCTGCGGAGTTACCGCTATTTAAAATGACGTCATCCAGGGTTATATCTCCACCATCCTGGCTGTAGATTAAACCTCCTTCTCCGGCATTGTACCCATATGATCCAAATGCCACCGTTGCGTCTCCATTGGCCAGAGTGATTCCTGAAAGGTCGAATGTGACTCCTGTCCCGGTATATTCTTTCCCTAGGAAAAAGACCTGAGCCTCCTCATTTCCATCAATAGTGAGGCTTCCAGAGCCTGGACCGGTAATCGTAACGTCGTTATCAACGATAAGTGGGTGCGCAGTCCCTCCTCCTGCATCCCATGTGAGCGTGTAGGTCTGCGGAAAGGTTCCTGTAAACTGGATCTCGTCGGCAGTCCCATATGTTCCGGTTGCTGTGCAATCCCCTGCAATGTCTGCTCCATTGTTTATAGCCTGAATAGCCTCACGAAGATTACATGTTCCAGATGTATTTCCTGATTCTGCTCCATCTGTGTACTCATTAACGGTGAGTGTTGCCGCTGATGCTGGTGGAGCTATAGACAGACTTAAAACCGCACCGAGTGAAACGATCAGGAGTTGAAGAATGCGTAATTGTTTCATTCTTTGCTTCTAATGTGTAAGCCTTCTAGTACTTTAATATGAAAACTTCCTACTGTAAAGTTATACTCATTTATTGATGACAATTTTTATACATTCTTTACAAAAGGACTCTTTTAATGTATTTATACATTTCTTTAACAGAGACTTTTACCGAATTTAAAATGGAATTTTTACCAAAAAACCCAGATTCTTTACCAGAGAAAAGATCGCAGCGGATCGAGAAACATATTGCCGCTATTGAAGATAGAATAGAAAGCATCCGCATGAAACTGGATGGATTAAAGGCTGGTGATAAATATGTCATTCGTTCATTGGGTCTGACAAAAGATGAAAAACCTTCTCGATTTCTACCAATGAATGAAGCTGCTTTGGTTGAAGCTTTGCAGATTTCGAATCAGATGCTTGAACGATTCAAAAAAAGGCTTGATGAATGTTGATAGAGAAGTTTCCAGTATCCAGATGAGTTTATTGACGCTGGCGTGTGGCTGCGCTATGTTGGCTTCTCAATATAATGCGCCTGTATGAACTCTCTGCATAACGATCAGTATCAACAGTTTATTGAGGAACTCGTTGAATTGGGGACAAACGATAAAATAACGATTGATCAGAGTGAGCGTTTGGCCCGGCTGGCCCGGCTTTCACTTCTTGAAGCACAGCAGGCCTTGGATTTGACCTTTTATATTAATCGGCGGGTTGAAGAGCTCCTGGAGAGACAGGAGATCGCAGAAAAAATGGGCGATAAGCTTATGGGGTCTGAGCCGATCAGCGCCATGTATGAACTTTTTATTTGTGAGGGTATTGGACGGAAGATTCGTGAGCTCCTTGGCGCTCAAATTATTACTGAAGATGATGTGAATATGATATTGGATATACCGAATGTGAAAGAGGCGCGTCGTGCGCTTTTTGAACTGGATGGTGTAACCGATTTTTATAGGGCGAAGTACGCAGCGACCGGCTGTGAACCGCTTTCGGCCACTGGAACTGATGGAGAATAAAAAAGCCCCGCCACCTCATAAGAAGGGCGGGGCTTTTTGCTTTGTTCCTATAATGGAATTGGCTGATCAAAGTATCCGCCGTCGTAGTTGCCGGCGAGTTCAATGAAGTTCAATTCTGTCAGGTTGTCCAGGAGGTTGGCCTTAATACCCCATTGTGAAATAGAGTAGAGATTTTCTCCAATATAGACCAGTCGATCAATAGCCTTTTGGTAATCTACCCATCCGGTTTCAGAGAGGTTTGAAAGGTCATCTTCATCGTGATGATTGATCTTTCCTTTTAAGGTGAATCCGTCTTCCAGGTTGAGGTTGTAGACGTAGGCTCCTTCAAAAGTTTTTTGTCCGTACTTCAACTCTTGTGGAACACAACTGCTTGGCCCGTCACAGTCGGCTGTACAAACGAGGATGCCGTTATCAAAGTTACAGACTGACGGCTCACAGATCCGGCGGCAGTCACTTGGACAGCTTGAATAGGTGTAATCCTGACAGCTGCTTTCGTCCTGGTATTCATAGACTGAAATTGGGAATGCCAGCAGCTCTTTTTCTTTGTCAAAGAGAAGGGCTTTGTGATTGTAGAGGAGTTGACTATCGGTGCCCTGATCTCCAATTACTTCGCTGTAGAGCTCTTTTGGATTATTCACGTCAGTAACATCGAAGAGTCCTATTTTGAGTCCCTGAACCTGATTCCAGAGGACAAAATCGTCATCATCGACTTCTGAATCTCCAGGATCTACATCTTTTCCGAATCCGATTAAATGGTTTTCATCGAATGGGTGAAGGTAGTTGCTGAATCCTGGAATTTTGAGTTCTCCAAGGATTTTTGGATTAGATGGATCTTCAAGTCCGATGACAAAGAGCGGATCGACACGTAGGAAAGTGACCATGTAGGCACGGTTTCCAGCAAATCGAACAGAGAAAATGCTTTCTCCTTTGGCAATGTTTTCCAGTGATCCTACCAGATTCATGTTTTGATCTAGAACATAGAGATTGTTACTTGCCCCCTCCTCCCAGTTGTCTGTAGTGGTTGCAATGCGGAAATTATTTGCATACTCATCCATGCTGAACTGGTTGAGTACATGCCCTGGAACGTTTCCTCTATTCGCGTATTCAATATTGTTGATGCCAAGAGCGAAACGGTAGATGGCAGTTGTTGTTTCATTTACTGGACGCTCCCATCCTCCACTCCAATCGGTTGCCGTGACGTACATGTTTTTTCGGGATGCGTAAACGTTGTCGGCGCTTCCAATAAGAACGTTTCGGGCAATTTTTGTGTCGGTGTCGTTGAGTGGAATTGCCGCTGTAATAAGGAAGTTATTGCGCTGATCTTTTGGGAATATCTTTATGTCTCCACATGGTGCAACCAGTTCTTCCACGCCCTGCGTTGAGTCGATCATGTGAGGAATGATCATGTCTGAGTCGTACTGACCCGGATTTTCATAGAAATCGTATGGGTAATACGCATATTGGTTCATGACGGTGTAAAGGGTGTCTCCAACTTTTCGTGATGTTGAATAGCTTCCGTCAAAATCAACTTTTCGGCTCACTTTTGGAGCGTTTCGGTCTGTTATATCCAAAACGTATACACGGGTTCTATTTTGGTAGTAATAAGGCGCGATCATCTTTGCTGTTTCTGGAGTCTCTTCAGTCATGGTCGGCTCTTCATAACGCCAGGTTGATCCAATAACGACCAATGTGTCTCCATCCACATACATTTCTGATGGCCAGAAATCTTCTCCCTCGTCACCAAGAGTCAATGAAACAAGCTCTTCCATCTGGTCGGCTGGATAAGCATCTATAATCCGGATTGTTCCGTTCTTGATGAGATAGATATATTTTCCGTCGTTCTTTACAATGTCAGCTTCGTCAACGCCGGCAACCTGAACATTGGTGCTTGAGTAGTCGTCGGCAGCTTTTGTTTCTGAAGACTGGTTGGCTACGCCATCTGTTGGCGCTGTAGCCGGCGCTGGTGTTGCTCCGGCCTCTCCTTCAGCAGAGTCCATCATAACGGCATCTTCTTCTACTGCTCCAAGCCCACCACCAAGACCGTAATTATAATAGACATTGTTGGCCTGGATTCTTTCTACAATCGCTTCACATGAATCAACGGTCACAAATTTATCGGCATTGATTTCTTCATACGTACGGCTGGCTTTGTTTTCTACATCGGCCTTGAGGCGATAAATCATTTCTGCCATTTCATCACGAGTGACTTTTTCGTCAAAAAAGTTTACTGAAAATGGAATGGCTTTTTCTTCTGCGAGCGCATCAACATACTCTTTAAACCATCGTTCTCCTAATTCGTCCTGTGCATCTTTTTCATACGCATTTGAAATGATCTTTGCCGCCTCTGAAAAGTTAATGTTGTCGGCTGGCTTGAACGATCCGTCCGGGTATCCATCAACAATTCCCATTTCACTTGCCTGACAGACGTATTTGGCAAACCATTGATCCTGTACATCGGTGAAACAGTTTGATCCTTGTGGATCGTCAACAATTGCTCCGACAATAATTTTGGTAAATTCGGCGCGGTTAATGTTGATGGATGGCTTATATTCACCATCCGGGTAACCTTCAATAATGCCTTCGTCTTTGAGGTAGTCGATGGCATCATAGTTGACGTGTGATGACCAGACGTCGGGAAATGTTTGTGTTTGCGCGCTTGCTGTAGGGATAATTCCCAAGAGCAGGGCAAAGAGGGTAAAAATGGATAAACGTTTCATAGGTGGCCGTTAAGAAATACGTTTTCTGTTGAAGTATAACGCATGTATGGGATGATATTACATTTTAGTAATTGCCATATTTTTTTCTGAGTTTATAATTATCAGTAATGAAAAAGCGCGTTCTAACAGTTGAGTCGGGTAAGTATAAGGTGAATGTTCCTTACCTTGAGTTTGAGGGTGAGCAGGATGGACCGCATATCTTTTTGAGTGGAGGAATGCATGGAGATGAGGTGAACGGTGTTGCGGCGATCAACTATTTGCGGGAATGGTTTTTGAAGGATGATATTGAGAAAGTTCTGGCTGGACGGATTACAATGCTTCCGGTGCTGAATCCAAGTGGTTTTGCTCATATGCAAAGGCAGGTTTATGAAGACAACAATGATCTGAACCGGAGTTTTGGTGTGGATGAGCCAAAAACGTTTGCTGAACAGATTGCTTATGATTTGACGCATAAGATTCTGAAGGAGTGTGAGTTTGGGATCGATTTTCATGATTCGGGTAGTCGGAAGGCGTTTGTACCGCATAGCCGTATGCATAAAGGGGAAAAGTCCGGCTGTACGCGGGAGCTGGCCCAGCTGTTTGGGACGGATATTATTATTGAGCGGCAGGGGCATGAAGGAATGATGGCTGTTGCGCTGCATCGGCAGTTTGATATGCCGGTTTTGACAGTTGAAATGGGTGGAGCTCAACGGATTTTCCCTGAATATTTGAAAGTGGCCAAGCATGGTGTCCGGAACTTTTTGCGCGCGAAAAAGATGTTGTCCGGGAGTATTATGTTGCCAGACAAGCAGTATTTTCTGGAGGATCGGTATGGAGTGATTATTAAGGCTCCGGCGATGGTGAGCTTTAGTGTGAATCTTGGTGATTTTGTTCATGTTTCACAAAAAATCGGGGAGATTTACTATCCTCTTACCCAGGAACATGAAGATATTGTGGCTACCAGTTGCGGTTATATTCTGGCTCAATGGATGGAGTCGCAAATTCCTGAAGGTGAGAGTATCTACGATATTCTGGCTACAGAAAACTGTCATCCTGATGGAAGCTCTGAAGAAAGGGCGGCTTTGCTTCAACGTCTCGATATATCAAAAATTGAAATGTAGGAGGGATGTGATTGATTTTTGGGAGTGCTTTGATTATGATTCGGAGGCGATCTTTTGAAAGAGCGACTTTTGTGAGCCAAGCTCACATCCGGGAGCGTACGGCGCGACCGTACAGGCGAGCTCAACTATTAAGGAGAGGTACCCAAGAGGCTGAAGGGGCGGGATTGCTAATCCTGTAGGGTGTCATCAGATGCCGCGGGGGTTCGAATCCCCCCCTCTCCGCCATTGAGCTGAGGCTCCGCCATTCAATCATAAGGCGCCATGGCCAAGTGGTAAGGCAGAGGTTTGCAAAACCTTTATTCCCCGGTTCGAATCCGGGTGGCGCCTCCAACAAAAAACCTCGCATAATTTGTGCGAGGCTTTTGGCTTTTTACTGATTTTTATCGACCCTCCATACACTCAAGGAGAACCTGATGTGTGTATCTGAGGATCGGGCCAAGAGTCGGATCCTGGTCAAAAACCTCATCCCGACACTTGCTCCATTCCAGTACAGCGCTGCGTTGAGTTGTACAAAGGTAGAGTTTTTCCGGGTTTTCTTTTTCAAATTTTCGTTCTTCTGCGCGGGCAAAAGCTTGTACATCCTGGACTTTCTGACTCATTCGACACGCCGCATATTGTGGTGGGATGATAAGTTTGAATTGTCCAATCTCTGACTCAAGCTCCTCTCGGGTTTCGCTTGTGACGTTCTTTAAGATATAACTGATTTTCTCTTCCCGGGTCCACTCTTCCGGCTTTGGCTTTGGTGGACGCTTATCCAATGGAGAAGTATGTGGAATTTCCACCAGATCTCTTTGTGGGCCTTCAATTTCTACCACAATTGGTTCTGGTGCTTTCGGTTGCTGGACTGGAGTACAAGATGCTGTGCTGAGCGCCAGGCCAAGGGTGATAGGCTCAACGAATTTCTTTGCAAGAGTGTTCATAGGCTTTATCCACCTCGTTAGTGATGAGGATATGTATATTGCATTATTTTTACTATTTTGTCAAGCTCCTTTATATTTGTCTCTTTATTGCTTTCCCCACTTTACTTATACGATCATAAATATCGGAAAGAATTCCTTTCTCTTCGGATATTTTGGGGGTTTCTGCTACAAAGGCGAACCGTTCACTATCTGGATTTTCCACACCAAGTTCTTTTTCGATTGCCTGGAAAAAAAGCTCTATCCCCTGTATCAATCCATCCCTATGTACTGTTGCAACTTTTTTCATGCCCTCTTTGGGAGTCCTGATAAATTTTTCTGTCACTGCTAATTTTCCCATAAAATAGATGTCTCTCGGATCACTCCACTCTTTTCCGGTTGCTTCTTCATGTAGATATTCTCCGCTTTTTGAAGCCGCGAATGAAATGAATGGATCCTCACCTGCCCATATTTCATAGGCGTACTCTTCGTCGTCATCGTTTCCGAGCCCGCACTCCGCCAAAACGCAGATGATCAATTTTCTGAGCTCATATTCATTCGGGACGATCGAAAAACGCGCCTTGTATTTGTTCCGATCAAATTTTCTGGGCTGCAATTCTGGTGAAAGTGCGAGAGTCATACTCTACATTTTATTGAACACCTGAATTTTTAGCAGGTTAAGACCGTTTTTGAGTACTTGTGATACTGCCTGAACAAGCTTTAATCGCGCTTCTTTCAGTTCCGGTTTGCTGGCAGAGAGGACATGAACTTCGTTGTAGAAGCTGCTAAATGCCCGGGCTACATCGTAGAGATAGCCAGTGATGACATTTGGCTTGTACTCTTTGGTCGCGAGCTCAATTTTTTCGGGAAAGCGCATGAGAATTTTGAGCAGTGCCTGTTCTGTGGCATGTCCAAATGGTTTTAGCTCTTCCTCCTGCTTGGTTTTCTTCTCGTTCTCCATGGTGAACAGCGATGTTTGGTTTTCCGGATCAGGATCCTGATCGTGTACCGGCTGGTTGGTTTCTTCTGCTTCTTTTGCTTTGCGCAAAATGCTTTCGGCGCGGGCATAGGCGTATTGGAGGTATGGCGCACTGTTCCCTTCCAATGAAAGCATCCGATCCCAATCAAAGGTGATGTTGGACTCCCGGTTTTGTGAGAAAATGTTGTATTTGATAGCTCCAATGGCCATTCCTTCGGCAACTTTGGCTTTTTCTTCCGGCAATAAATCCCTGCTTTTTTCTTCTACAATTTTCTCCGTTCGGGCAATGGCTTCACGAATAACCTCATCCAAAAGCACTACATCCCCTTTCCGGGTACTCATTTTTCCTTCCGGGAACTGCATCCGTCCAAAATGAACATGCACGAGCTCTGCTGAATCGAATCCAAACTTTTTGGCGGTTTCGAAGAGTTGTTCAAAATGCAGTTTTTGCGCAACATCCACGACATAAACAATTTTATTTGGATGGTATCTTTCCAGACGATCTTCGATGCTGGCGATGTCTCGTGTTGAATAGAGTGTGGTTCCGTCAGCTTTTTGCACCATGTAAGGAGGCATTTTTTCGTCTTCAAACTGGACAATGTAAGCTCCTTTTTCACCTTCGGTGAAGATTCCTTTTTCCTTTCCTTCCTGAAGGATTTTTTGTGCTGAATCCCGGTACATGGCTTCTCCCAAATACTCATCGAAATCAACATCCAGTTTTTCGTAGATGATTTTTATGGCTTTGATACTTTCTTCGCGCATCCACTCCCAAAGTTTTGTATTCTCTTCATCCCCTTCTTCCAGTTTTTTAAACTCTTCCCTCCCTTTGTCTTCAAGAGAAGGGTCAGTTTCTACCTCCTGATGGAATTTTACATACAGTTTAAGGAGCTCGTTGAGTGGATCTTCTTTTACCACCTTTTCGTCGCCCCAGTTTTTATAGGCGTAAAGGAGTTTTCCGTATTGGGTTCCCCAATCACCCAGATAGTTGAGTGAGACGGTGTCGTATCCTGATTTTCGATGAAGATCGGAAATTGCTTGTCCCAGGATGGTTGAAAGAACGTGGTGCACTCCGAGTGGTTTTGCAATGTTTGGCTGTGAGTATTCAACCAGGACTTTTTGGCCCTGGCCCAAGCTTAATTGGCCGTAGTTTTCTTTTTGATCAAGAATTGTCTGGAGTTCTTTTTGGAGATGTTCCTGTGAAAGATGAAAGTTGATGAAACCTGGTCCGGCTATATCAGTCTTCTCAATAGACGAAAGCTTTGGAAGTGCATCGATAATGCTTTTTGCCACCTCTTGCGGTGATTTTCCTACCTCTTTGCTTAATTTAAGGGCAATGTTGCTTGAATAATCGCCGTGCGAAAGGTCTGCCGGAGTTTCGATTTCGATATCCTGACTTGGAAGCGAAAGCGTTTGAACGGCTTTTGCGATTGCAGCTACTATCTCCTCTTTAAGAGATTGATCTTCTTTTATTGGTTGTTTTATTGATGTTGGTGGTACCGCTGAAATTTCCTGAGGTTGTGTTGGCTTCGCTTCAATTGGCTCCATTGGCACTGTTTCTGGTTCTGGCTGTGGGGTAGATGTTTTCAGTTCTTTTTCCTTCTCTGATTCATAGCCGAAATCCACTTCTGGATTTTCGCATGTGAGAATGTGAAGTTGAGGTTCTGATCCTCCACAATATTTTTGTACGTGCCCGGCAAACTCTTGCGGGAACTGAAGAAACTCCTCTTTTTGCTGATTCCCAACATTGGCAAACCAAATAGCGAGAACTTTGGTCTCTCTTTCCGCGTCGATCTCTTGTATTTTTTTCCCTTTTTTGGCTGTAATGAAATCGATTTCAATGTCCTGATCGATTTTATCCAGATCCTGACCATAGATTGGCACCATGTAGCGAATGCTCAGGTATGTAAGGATTGCCTGGACATTGTTTTCCCCTACCGGCGCTTTGCCTCGCTTGATTTTGCGAATGTTGTTTTCTAAAAGTTGCGCTTCCGGGAGGATTTGATCGTCGACTTTGGTTGCATCTATAAGAGCAGTAATAGCTTTGTATTTACTGTCATCACTCCATTCGCTCTTGCGCTGCGCGCAGAGACCAGCCAGAAGCTGGTGAGGGGTTGAAACTTTTTTCATGTTCGCGACGTCCTGAAGGAAGATAACCGCTACTTGGATACCGGGTAATTTGTCGCAAACGGCCTTAGATAAGCGGATTTTCATAGTTTTTTGGGAAATTTGCTCGTTTTAGTATAGGTGAGAGGTCCCATGGAGGCAAATGTGCCTCTGAAAGGCTCAGAAGATATTTTTATCCTATATTTTTTGATTGATGTCAATGTAAAGTGGCTTGTTTTGGGGCCTGGACGGTTCTAAAGGAAGTCATTTTTTGCTATAATGTTTAGATTTAAAAAAATAAAAACTAAAAACAAACCTATGAGCAAACATGCAAAAAAGCAGGTCATGCAGCACATTGCCCTTCTGGCTGTTACCGCGCTTGCGCTTATTTTGGCGCTTCCAATTGTAAGGGCACAATCGAACATTATTCCAGAAAGTGAGAATGTTGCACAAGCCGATACCCAGGCTCCTTCTGATGTTGAAAACGTGAAGGCTACTCCTGGAAATGGCATGATTACTCTTACATGGGATGTAGCGACCGACAATGAACTGGTTGCTGGTTATAAGGTGTACTACGGTACGACTCCTGTAACTGAACCAGGTGATGAGTATGAGTTTGAACCGGTTGATGTTGGAAACAAGATCACTTATGAAATGACTGGTCTTGAAAATGGTACAACCTATTACTTTGCTATTACAGCGTATGACTCTTCTGGTAATGAGAGTCCTAATTATAGTGTGGAAGCGAGTGCGACTCCTGTTCATGGAGCTGCCGGCGATGAAGCACCAAAGGTTGTTTCTGCGAATGTTCAGGATAAAGGTACTGTTTTGGTAACTTTCTCTGAAGCAGTGAACTTGCCTGCCTCTCCTACTTCAGCCTTCTCTATTGCTGAAGATGGAAGTGGAACTGCACTTCAAGTTTTGTCTGCTTCTATGGATTTGAATGATCCGACCAATAAAACTGTTGTTTTAACGACTGAAACCCAGGTTCCTGGACAAACTTATATTGTTACCGCTGGAATTCAGGTGACTGATCTTGATGGAAATCCTATTGAAAGTGGAACTTCTGATACTGCTATCTTTACCGGAACAGATCAAGAAGCTCCTACTGAAGAGGAAACTCTTGATGATACAACTGGTCCGGAACTGGTGAACATTCAAACTCCAGACGCGACTACTGTTGTTGTTACCTTCAATGAGCCAGTTGTTCTTTCTCCAGACCCAACACAAAACTTTGTGATTACTGAGGAGTCTGACTCTACTGCAACTTTGGCTATTTCTGCGGCTGCTTTGAGCGCTGACAAAACTATGGTGACTCTTACGACTGCGGAGCAGGAAGGAATGAACTACTTCCTTGTAGTTTTAGATGTTGCTGATGCAAGTGGAAACTTGATGGATGTTGCGAATAATGCTGCTGCATTCACCGGATTTGGAATGAGTGAAGAGCAACCAACAACTGAGGAGACTCCTGTTGAGGAACAGCCAACCGAAGAACAACCGGTTGAAGAAACTCCTACTGACACAACAGCTCCTGAAGATGCGACAAACTTTGTTGCAAAACTTCTCTCTTCAATGGTCGTTCAACTTGCCTGGACTCCAAGTCTTAATACTGCCGGAGATCTTGCGAACTATGTTCTTTATAAGAGTACCGATGGTATTGCCTATGGAGAGGGTGTTCAGTTGGGCGCAGATGCATCGACCTATGATCTTTCTGGTCTTTCTTCAGGCGTGAAGTACTACTATAAATTGGCTGCACGTGATGAAGCTGGTAATGAAAGTGAAGGTATTACTGCATCATTCATGCTTCCTGAAACCGGACCTGAACTTGCGTTCCTCTTTGGAGGTTCACTTGGACTCGGACGATTTTTCACCCGCAAAAAGAAGAAAAAGCTTGCGCGTAAAGCGTAAGGCCTGGCGCGGCTAGCGCACAAACAAAAATCAAGACCAAAATGACACCGGAAAAGCTCCCTGAAAGGGGAGTTTTTCTTTTATTGGCAATTAAACCTCTGACTCTTCAAGGGTGAGCGTTGCGGTGCTACGCGGGTAGAAGCCGACTTTTCCTTCGATGTGTTTGAATTCTTCGGCTGGGATGGATTTGTAGAGCCAGCAGGCTTCCTGTCCGACTGGTTCGCCATTTTCGTCCTTGAGGTAGTAGTAATCCGCGTCGCTGTTTTTGATTGGGCAGTGGTAGGAGTTGGGAACCATGGCGAGCTGGTCGAGCTTGACGGTGTCCGGATCCAGGTAGTAGTTGCCTTCGGCTTCATGAATCTGTTTGCCTGTTGCTTCGGCAATAATGTTGCCTTGTTGGTCTTTGTATGTGAGTTTTTTCATGGTGTTTGTGGTCATGGATTTATACATCCACTATACCACTTCTGGAGCTTCTATTGCCTGCATTAATTTTTTCCTTAGTCTTCTTCGGATCTCATTGTCAATCTGCCGGATACGTTCACGTGAAACTCCAAATTGATGACCGATTGCCTGAAGGGTTTGAGCATCCTCATCATCAAGTCCGTAACGCAGCTCTATAATTCTTTTATCCCGTGGATCTAGACTTTCCACCAGTTTATGGACTTGTTCAATGTCACGTTTTCTATCTAGAGCTTCGTCCTGCAGATCCATGTCTTCATCCGATACCCAATCGATATAGGATTCACTGCTGGAATCGCCACTATTAATGGGTGCGTCCAATGAAGAGATTGAGGCCTGCTGAAAGGCAATAACTCTTTTGAGCACCTCTACACTCTTTCCCACCTGTGCTGCGATTTCCTCCACTGTTGGTTCTGCTTCTCCCCGGCTAAGAGCTTCTCTCTGTATTTTTTTTACTTTGTTGGCGAGCTGATGGATATGAATTGGACAACGCACCGTGCGTGCGTGGTTTTGTATGGTCCGATTCATTGCCTGGCGGATCCAGTGTCCGGCATAGGTTGCGAAGCGAACACCTACTTCTGGGTCGAACTTATCCACTGCACGCATAATTCCAATACTTCCCTCATTAACGAGATCGGTAATTTCTATACCTGATACCTTGATATACCGTTTGGCTATTTTTGCTACCAGTCGAAGGTTCCTGCTGATAAAAATGTTGCGAATCTTCTCGTAAGCGCGCTGAGCTTTTTGGAGTTCGTTGCGCTCATCTTCACTGATATCCTCTGGATTTTTCTGGTTGATTGCTTCTAGCAGAAGATCTTTTTCATCTCTAATACGCACCATTTCTTTAATGTACTCTTGTTCCTCCTTACGCGTCATTGGAGGACATTTTCCCAGATCCTTAAAGAATGCACCCACAGCTTCATTGCCATGTTCATTCTCTGGCTTTTCACTATTTCTGCTGTTTGGACCTTTCTTCATGGGTTTTTGAAAAGGCTGGCATAGTAGTTTCCTCTTCTATCTTTGTCAACTTTGAGCATTTATGCAAATTTTAGTTTTTCATAAGGGTTGTGCCGTATGGTTGGTGTATGCGTCGATGGATACAGATTCTTATTGGGGGAGCTATTTGTGGAGTAATCATGCTGGTGATCTGTTTTCAGTCACTGGGTGATGGGTTTTTGCATATTTATTATTTGAACATTGGTCAGGGGGATGCGACGCTGGTGCGGACGCCGGGCCGGCAGTACATTTTGATTGATGGGGGGCCTGGTGATGCGGTTTTGGGTGAACTGGCTGGGGTGATGCCGTTTTTTGCCCGGCGGATTGATGTTGTGATGCTCAGTCATCCACATGCGGATCATTTGGATGGTTTGATTGAAGTGCTGGAGCGATACGATGTTGGAACGGTTATGGTATCTGGAGTTTCGTATGGCTATAAAGGGTATGAGAGGTTTTTAGAGTTGATTGAGGAGCGGGGAGTGAATGTGGTTTTTGTGAATGGAGATACTGACTATGCCCTTGATGATGTGGTTTTGGATATTGTTTATCCCCTTGAATCTTTGGCTGGGAGGGAGTTTGAAAATGTGAATAATAGTTCTATTTCATTTCGACTTCTTTATGGTGAACGAATTTTTTATTTTTCTGGGGATCTGGAAATTGAAGGTGAAGAAGAGTTGGTCGCCTCACCTTTGGATCTACGGAGTGATGTTTTGAAAGCCGGACATCATGGTAGCAGAACTAGTAGTAGTGAACCATTTTTGGATCTTGTTCAGCCCCAGTGGGCAGTGATTTCCTGTGGTGTAGACAATCAGTTTTTGCATCCTCATCCTGAAACGATTGCTCATTTTCAAAAGCGGAACATGACGATTTACCGTACCGATTTAGACGGGCGGGTGAGACTTTGGAGTGATGGTAGCGAAATATTTTTCGAGAACTAACTTTCTATGCGTTCAATACTGGCGCCGAGAGCCGTGAGCTTGCCTTCCAGATTTTCGTATCCACGGTCGATATAGTTGATGTTGGAAATTTCGGTTGTTCCTTCGGCACAGAGAGCAGCAAGAACCATGGCTGCTCCGGCACGGAGGTCTAGACTGGAGATTGGTACTCCCATCAGTTTGGTTGGTCCTGTTATGGTCGCCTGGTGTGGGTTATGGACTTCTACTTTGGCTCCCATTTTTTCGAGTTCGTAGAGGTATTGGAGGCGGCCATCAAAGAGTGTTTCGAAAATGTTGCTTTCACCTTCTGCCTGGGTAAGCAAAACAGCGAATGGCGCTTGTAGATCGGTTGCAAAGCTTGGATACACAGATGTGCGAAGGTTCTGAATCGCGTTGAGTTTACCGTTTGGCTTGATGTGAATTTCATCAGATTTTAGTTCGTAACTGGCGTTGGCCTCTTCCAGTTTTTCCCAAAAACTGTCGAGCTGACTGGTTTGAATTCCTTGAATTTTAATGTCTCCACGTGTAACAAGTCCCGCGATGGCAAAGGTTCCGGCCTCAAGGTAGTCCCCAGTAATAGCGTGCTTGGTACCGTGGAGTTCGGAAACACCTTCAATGGTAAGAAAGTGGGTTCCGATCCCTTCTATTTTCGCCCCCATTTTGTTGAGAAAATGGCAGAGATCCTGCACATGAGGTTCTGCCGCTGCCAGGCGGATTTCTGTTTTTCCTGGTGTGACAGCAGCAAGCATTAGCGCGTTTTCTGTTCCGGTTACACTGACTTCGGGCATAATAATGCGGGCATTGCGAGGTTTATCTCTTTTTATGTGGAGAAGTTTTGTCTGATCAATTACCTCCGCACCTAACTCTTTGAGTGCGTGTGTATGTGCATGGATTGGGCGTTTCCCAAGTACGCATCCTCCTGGGAAGGGCATTTTTACCTCTCCAAGCCGTCCGATGAGTGGTCCGGCCATAAGGATAGATGCTCGCATAAGGCAGGCAAGTTCTTTGGGAACGTCACCCATTTGTAGCTCAGAGGCATCGATGTGGACTGTACCATCCTGAAAGGCTGTTTTGACGTTCAGATGTGAAAAGATTTTGAGTAGATTGTGAATGTCGTTGATGTCCGGGACGTTTGTGATTTCACATGCTTCACCTGTGAGCAGTGCAGCGCAAAGAATCGGGAGTGCCGCGTTTTTGGACCCGCTCACGGTAACTGTTCCATTGAGGGTTTTGCCCCCCTGGACCAAAAATTTTTGGGTTGTGTTTGGCATAGCGAAAGCAGTATAGCCCTTAAAGATCTTGATGAAAAGTGCTATAATACAGAGATACCTTTTCCTGATTTTGAGATGGCGCAACGCATCCATTCATTCCGATTTCTTGAAAGAGATCCTGCCAAAAAGCAGGGGCGTGCGGTTTTGCTTATAGTTTTGTTTGTGGTTCTGGCGTTATTTGTTCTTTTACAGAGTTTGAAATTTGCCGGTATGATTAGTGTTCCAGGGTCTGAAAGTTCAAGTCTACATGGAGTTTCCGCCGAGGCCGTTGCCTATATTCCAGAAGAGGATCCGCTTGTGCATGTGACTATGGAAAGTGAGTATTATGGAAGTGGTGCTGCACGACCGGGCGAGGAGAATGTTTCGTTTTTATCGTTTGAAGTTGATTCCCGGAAGGCCGCGAAGATTGATCGGCTGGTTTTGTCTCTTGGGGGGACAGCAAGTGATAATGATGTCGCGAATGTTCAACTCTCTATTGATGGAGAGTTTTTTGCCGAACGGGCCTTTGTTGATGGTAAGGCTGTTTTTAATGGTATTCATGTGCGGTTGCATCCAGGAAATCCTGTTGCATTTGCTGTGACCGGAACATTGAGTGATGATGTTATGCCGGGGCATCGGGTGAAGGTGGGGTTTTCTCAAACAGAGGACTTTTCTGTGAAGAGTATTGTTTCTGAAGTGTTGCCTACTGATGCGCGGTTTCCAATGTGGGGACCTGCCGTAAGTGTGATTGGGGATCCGATTTAGATTTTATGTTTCTGATTTTCGATACTGAAGCGCTTCGGCGATGTGCTGTTTTTCTATAGTTGATGATTTTTCCAGATCCGCGATTGTTTGGGCAAGGCGGATGGTTTGATAGTACTGTCTTCCGGAAAGGACAAGTTTTTCGCTAGCAGTCTGGAGAAATTTTGTAGCTTCTTGATTGAGCTGACAAAAGGTTTTTATTTGTCGAACGTTCATTTCACCGTTGGTGGTGATAGAGGTTTTGTGAAAACGTTTGGACTGAATTTCCCGGGCTAATTTGATGCGACTGCGGATACTTTTGAGTTGTGGCTTTTGTTGCTGCTGAAGTGTAACTGTTGATTGGCGCTCCACTTCAACCACAATGTCTATGCGATCGAGGAGAGGTCCGGAAAGTTTCTTTTGATATTGGATGACGCGATAAGGTTTGCAGGTGCACTGTTTATGGACGGAGCCAAAGTGGCCGCAAGGGCAGGGGTTCATACTGGCAATGAGGATGAACTGTGATGGATACGTGACGGTACCACGTGCGCGGGAAAGGTGAATTTGTTTTTCTTCCAGAGGTTGGCGGAGGCTCTCGAGGTGATCACGAGGGAGTTCTGGCAGTTCATCGATGAAAAGGACCCCACGATGAGCGAGCGATATTTCGCCGGGCTTGAAGAGAGAGCCTCCGCCAAGGAGAGCGGTCTTGGTACAGCCCGGGTGGATCTGACGAAAGGGCCGTTGGATTGAGTTGAGCGATGTTGTGCTGCCGGGCGTAAGGTGATGGAATGTTCCTGCCGCTGAGTGAATTTGGATGACTTCTATTTTTTCTGAAGAGCTGAGCGGCGGCAGGATGGAAGGGGTTGCTTTGGCGAGAATGGTTTTGCCGACGCCGGGTGGGCCGGTGAGGAGGATGTGGTGGCCTCCGGCCGCCGCGATTTCCAGCGCTCGCTTCGCGAGCGCATTCCCCTGAATGTCGTCAAAATTTAGATCCTGGCTCTTCTGTATTCTCTTTGGCGTGTTCGTTCTTTTTTCTTGAATCTTCCCCGTTCTTATATAGGTCACTAACTCTCCCAAATTTTCAACTCCAATAATATCTATTCCTTCAATTATTGATGCTTCATCCACATTTTCTGCCGGTAGAATAATAGTTTCCACCCCATTCTTTCTGGCACTTATGGTCATAGTCAGCACTCCTGTCACCGGACGAATGCTCCCATTGAGTGCCAGCTCACCAATAAAAAGCTTCCCCTTAACTGCCTCTTTCGGCAGCTGCTTTGAGGCAGTCAACAGCCCAATCGCTATTGGTACATCAAAGTGTGGTCCATGTTTATTCAGGTCTGCCGGTGCCAAGTTGATTATTTTCTTTTGTCTTGGGTAGTCAAATCCAGAATTTTTGATCGCGGATCGCACACGCTCTTTCGCCTCCTGTACGGCTGTATCCCCCAGGCCAACGATCGAAAAATGCGACATCCCTTGTAAAATATCGACTTCGACCTCTACAGGAAAAGCGTGGAGTCCCTGTACCTGAAGCGAGTGAACTGTTGTTGCCATACCTCAAGGCTACAACAACAATATTATCGGAAGATAAATTTGCGTTTTGTGTTTTGAGCTGAACCCTATGCTTCAAATTTTAGCTCGTACACTTCGCCGTTGACCAGGAACATGACCGACTTTTGATCCCGTCCAAGTTTGATTTTGTCTGCGTATGAAAAATTTGAATCAATGGTAATGAGCCTGGCTTCGTTGAGGGCAAGGTCGTACCGAATGAAGCTGAGTTGTGGTCCTTCTGTTAATCCGGCAATAGCAATGTTTGGTGTCGCCGGCGCTTCGCCCAGAGTAATGAGTGCGCCATTTGTCCCGCTGACTGCTGCTACTCCGGTTACATCCTGATTCGTTGCGGCAATTACTGTGGTCTGATCCAAAACGGCTATATTGTTGAGTGAAGTTTTAAGATTCAGTTTTTTGCTTTCGCCAGATTCAAGATTGTACCAATAAATAGAAGTTCCAGTGTCGCCTTCGGCCTGTGCTTCTATCAGCACTTTTTGAGCATTGATCCACTTGAGATCTTTAATGAAGGCCATCGAGAAGATGTTGTTTCTTGATTTCTCTGTCATGTTCACAACGTAAACAGCATCTTCGTCTCCACTTTGGTCGATGAGCGCAATGGAATTGGCTTGTTCAATGTTGGGTATAATAGTGTACTCGTCGATGGTTCGGATGAACGATGTTGTGACCTGTGGCTCGGTGAGGCTGTCTTCGGTTATGCCGCGAAGGTAGAGAGTCTGGCGCTTTGTAGCGTCGTCGTAGGCAAGATAGGTTATATAGTTTTCTTCATAAAAAAGTGGTGTATCCCCAAGTTCCGGCACGACAACACTTACTTCCGGGAATGCTTTTACATCGGCTTCGACTCCAACTTTTTGGATAACCGGAATGAATTCGAAGCTTACCTCTTCAATATGTTCTCCGTTAATAGGGACCTGAACGGTTCGCTCAATAGTTCTGAACCCTGGTTTCTGGATTGAGATGTTGTAGTCCCCCGGTGCCAGCTCGATTGAACATGGTGACTCCAAACAGTTTTCATTCTGGAGGGCCTGAACGTTCACCGAAAAAGGCGCGTCACCCTGGATGGTTAGTGTTCCTCTATTTAAAAAGATTGCCCATAGCACAAAGAGCAATCCTATTACTGCTGCTGTAATAAGGATCCACATGTAGAGTTTTTTCCGCGCTTCTTCGTTCATACACAAAAAATATCCTGGTAGTGCTTAATGTAAGCGACCTTGCTTCTTATGTCGAGCGCCAGTAGATCGAAACGCCATTTTGGGGCTGGATGATCGCATAAATAGGTATACATAGCACGGAGCAGATTACGACGCTTATGGTATGTGATCGCATCTTCGGCCAAACCAAAGGTTGAACTTTTTCGTGTCTTTACTTCGAAGAAAACAGTGTATCCATCTTTTTGGGTAATCAGATCGATCTCTCCACCTTGAATTCGATAGTTTTTTTGAATAATCATAAAACCTTTTTGTTCCAGGAATTGTTGAGCCAGCAGCTCTCCCTGGGTACCTGTGATGTAACTTTGACTTGCCATGTGAGGTATGCAAAAATTAGATCCCTTTTATGGTGACAGATAGAGATGACATAAACATGAAAGGGAGATAAATTATTGATCACTTTATGGCAGAGGCGCAACTTCGCGTTCCACCTCATAGTTTGGAGGCCGAACGTTCAACCCTTGGCAGTTTACTCATCGACAAAGAAGCGATTAATAAGATTGCGGATTTATTGACGCCCGACGATTTTTATCATGAGAGTCATTCGATTGTTTATGAAGCGATGTTCGAGTTGTATGACAAACGTTCGCCGATCGACCTGCTCACACTGACGAATAAACTGGAGGAGAAGAAGCTTTTGGATTCTATTGGCGGGGCTTCATATTTGGCATCTTTGGCAAATGAAGTACCGACGGCATCGCATGTGTACCAGTATGCATTGATCGTGAAACATCGTTCAACGCTGAGACGACTTTTGCGGGCTGGTGCCGATATTACGGCTCTTGGTTATGATGAACAGAGTCCTATTGAAGATCTTTTGGAAAATGCGGAAAAGTCTTTATTTGGTGTTTCACAAACGTTTTTGAAGGATCGTTTTGTTCATATTAAAGAGGTTTTGAATTCAACGTATGACAAGGTGACCGAGCTGCATGATCCGGAAACGCGCGATAAATACCGGGGAATTCCAACCGGCTTCCGCGATCTGGATACTATTTTGTCCGGATTCCAGCCGGCCGATTTGATTATTCTGGCGGCCCGACCTTCTATGGGTAAAACGGCTTTTGCTTTGAATATTGCGCAGAATATTGCCAAGGCCGGTTATAGTATTGGATTAATTTCTTTGGAAATGTCCAAAGAACAGCTGGTGGAACGTATGTTCTGTTCGCTTTTGGAAGTTGATTCATGGAAATTGAGGACAGGGCAGTTAACAGAGGATGACTTTATGCGGATTGGTGGGGTGATGGATGATTTGTATTCGATGAAAATTTTTATTGATGATTCGGTGGGGAATTCGATTTCTGAACTGCGGGCCAAGGCGCGACGTTTGCAAATGGAACATGGTCTCCACTTTTTGATTATTGATTACCTCCAGCTGATGAGCGCAGGGAAACAGGGTTATAATTCAAACCGTGTACAGGAAATTTCTGAAATTTCACGGTCATTGAAGCAACTGGCGCGTGAACTTCGGATTCCGATTTTGGCGCTGTCGCAGCTTTCGCGTGCTGTGGAAATGCGTCCGAGCAAGGTGCCGCAGCTGGCTGATCTTCGTGATTCTGGTGCGATTGAGCAGGATGCTGATGCGGTGTTGATGATGTATCGTGAGGATTATTATGAGGAGGACACTGAGAGGAAAGGCGTTACCGATATTTTTGTGCGGAAACATCGTAATGGGCCGATTGGACGTATTGAATTGGCATTTAAGAAAGAGCAGATGCGCTTTATGAATTTGGAGAAGCATCGGCGGATGGAAGAGTACTCTCCAATGGAGTAGAGCTAAATGTTATTTATGTTTCAAAAAGAGGCCCCCGAATGGGGGCCTCTTTTCTTGTTGTCTGTCGTCCAGGGAAAGATTAGATCTTTCCAAGGTTGTGAAGTTTGTAGAGTACGTCC
>CALMAI010000032.1 GCA_937858825.1 uncultured Candidatus Peregrinibacteria bacterium | reverse complement strand
AAACGGGATCGACCTGGCGAACGCGAATACGTTGATTGTCAATAATGCGGAACGGCTTGGCTTGGCGCAGTTGTATCAGTTGCGTGGGCGTGTTGGCCGCGGGAAGAAGCAGGCGTACGCGTACTTTTTGTACCATGGGCAGCGGTTGAAACTGGATGCCAAGAAACGACTGCGTGCCATTGTGGAAGCGAGCGAACTGGGAAGTGGATTCCAGATTGCGATGAAAGATTTGGAGATTCGTGGAGCTGGAGATATTTTGGGCGCGAAGCAGCATGGCGCGATTAATGTGGTTGGTGTCAGCCACTTTATTCGAATGCTCAATAAGGCGGTTGATGACTTGAAGGCCGGAAAAGTTATGCGTGAAGAGGAGCCGGAAGATGTTTCAATCGAACTCCCACTTACGGCTTATATTCCTGACACATACATTGTGAATTCGAAGGAGAAAATTAGCGCTTATCAGCGAATGTCTGCGGCGGACACAATGGAATATTTGAATGAAATCCGGGATGATTTGGTTGAAGATTATGGGAAGATGCCAACTGAAGTGATGAATCTTTTCCGCATGCTGGAGCTGAAAATCCTTGCGAAGAAGGCGAAGCTGGTGAGTGTGAAAACTGAAGATCTGGGTATGAATAAAGGCAAAGAGGTGGTGCTTCATATGTCTGGATTGGTGAAGCCGGAAAATATCATGAGTTTATTACAGCATAATGCTCAGTGGCGAATTGTGGGTACCAGACTGCGAATTACTATTTCTGAATTGGGTATGCACTGGTTTGATGAGCTGCGGGACAGTGTGAAAAAATTGAGCCAGAGTATAAAAAAAGAGGCAAAACCTGTTGAAAAAGATGTTCAAAAGTCGTCGAAAACTGAATAATTTGTTCAAAAGGTGTCCAAAAAAACGCAAAAATTTCCATCAAAAACGAGGCGAAATTCTGCCGCCCTTAAGGTAGCGGAAAGTTTTGAACAATGTCTAACAGAAGCCAAGAATGGAGTGTGGGTTGCCGGGCGAATAGTCGGAATTCTGGATGATGGATTTGTGGTGCAGGATCAAAGTGGGAGGCTGGATGTTCGATGGGAGGAGAAAGTGCGAGTTGGGGATATTGTGGAGGTGCGGATTGAGAAAGTGGTGGAAGATGGGGAATCGGTTTTTGTTGGAAAAGAGATGGAGGTCTTGGTTCCCTGCAGCGACGATTTTTTTATCCCTCCTAATGATGCGAACTATCGGCGGACGGTGATTGATCGGACACTGATGAATGTGATGGAGCAGCGGGGGGAGGTACTGAATGGGATTCGTGAATATTTTAAGAAGGGAAGATTTTTGGAGGTGGAAACGCCTGAAGTGGTCCGATTGCCAGGCATGGAGCCGTATCTGGATGTGTTTGGAACGGAGTTTGTGGATATGAAAGGGGCGGGAGAGGAGATGTTTTTGATCACGTCGCCGGAGTATGCCATGAAGAAACTTCTGGTGGCGGGGTATGAAAAGGTTTTTCAGATTTGTAAAAGTTTTCGGAATAAAGAGACGGATAGTCAGCTGCACAATCCGGAATTTACGCTACTGGAGTGGTATCGCGGGTTTGCTGATTATGAGGCGATTATGGAGGACACGGAAAAACTGGTGGAGGCTTTGGCTCTGCGGCTTCATGGGGAGCCTAAAATTGAATGGAATGGAAAGATTGTAGATGTGAGTACACCGTGGCCGCGGGTGACGGTGGTGGAACTGTTTGAACAGGTTGGAATTGAGCGCGAGGTATTTGAAGATTTTGAAAAATTTGTGAGTGCGGTTGCTGCAAAAGGGTATAATGTTGGGCCGGAATCGAGTTATGAGGATGTATTTTTCTCTGTGTTTTTGAATGAAATTGAGCCAAACCTGGGGATGGAAAAACCGGTGATTGTGAAGGATTATCCGGTGGAGATGGCGGCACTCGCAAAAAGGTGCGATGGTGATGATCGCTATGCACAGCGGTTTGAAGCGTATGTTGCGGGAGTGGAACTATGCAATGCGTTTACGGAGTTGAACGATCCTATCGAACAAAAAGAGCGACTGGAAATGGAAAGAAAAGAGCGACAGAAGCTTGGAAAAAGGGATTATCCGGTTGACCAAAGCTTTATCCGTGCACTAGAATTGGGCATGCCTCCGTCTGGAGGGAATGCTCTTGGAGTGGATCGACTAGTCATGCTACTCACCAATACGCCGGACATTCGCGATGTATTATTTTTTCCCTATAAAGATTTATGACAACTTCAGATTTTAAGAAAGGACTTGCTATTCGATATAAAGGCGACACGTATGTAATTGTTGGATATCAGTTTGTGAATCCTGGAAAAGGTGCGGCTTTTACCCGAACCAAGTTGAAGAATGTTGGAACTGGAAAAGCTTTGGAAGTTTCTTTCCGGAGTGATGAACAGATTGAAGAAGCGAATATGGAGTATAAGAAGTCACAGTATCTTTATAGCGATGGAACCGATTACCACTTTATGGACAACTCCAGCTATGAGCAGTTTACTATTTCTGGGGACATTGTTGGGGATCAATCAGTGTATATGATGGATGGAGGAGAAGTGACTGTGGTTTTTGTTGATAACAAGCCGGTCAGTTTGCAGCTTCCGCCAAAGATGAACTTTAAGGTTATTCAATCTCCGCCTGGAGAAAAAGGTGATACCGCTACTGGTGGAACCAAGCAGGTTGAAATTGAAACCGGCGCGAAAGTTGCCGCTCCACTGTTTATTAAAGAGGGGGATACGATTCGCGTGAATACCGACACCGGGGAGTATGTTGAGCGTGTGTCGCAATAGTGATTACTCTTCTTCTGTAAGGGCCGCAGCATTTTCTGCGACCTTTTGAAGTACTGTTTTTGTTATGTTGACGGCTTTTGCCAGGAGTTCATCGTTGCTGTCTTCAAGGTGGGCGAACGAGATGATGGCGAAGGTGTCGTCTTCGTAAGCAATGATTTGAGAAGTGGTTTCCCCGTAGACCCAGAAGGCTTCGGTTCCCAGGCCGGTGAGGTCGCGGAACTCTTTGTTGGCCAGTTGGTTGTTTTCCCAGAAGGCTACGGCCCGGTTAAATTCATCGGCGGAAACGGCAGCAGTTTCGGTTTTGCGGGCGATGATGTTGAAATTTCGTGCAAAAAGCGGGTCGTCCTGGGTGTTCATGAAGGCGCATCCGCCAGTGCGAAAATCCAAATCTTCCATTGGGGTTGTTTCGTATGGTTCGCCGACAAGATTTGTGATGGTTGTGGCATCCAGTGATTCGCAAACCTGAGTGGAGTCGACAAAGGTTTTGAGCTCGTCGATAGGAGAACACCCCAGAAGTATAAACGCGCTTAATGTGAGTGTTACCAGTTTTTTCATCTTTGAATTTTGTGGGTAATCAGGAGTGGCGCTCTGTTTAAGTCGGCGCGACGTTGGATTGTGTAAGTGTTGTTCAGGTTGAGATCGGTGAGTTCCATGGTCCAGTAGAGGTGACCTTTTGCGTCGTTTTCGAGGGTAACGAATATAGTGAGGTCTGCGTTGTCCGGATAGACGTTTTCAAAGAGAGACAAGGCCATTTCGCTTGTTAAGATCTGACGGACGAATTTTCTTAACGTCGTGTAGATGTCTCCGATTGGGGCGCTGGCTGCTGGATTTTTTTCGACTGTCTCCACATTTGTACAACATTCGCCAATAAAATCTTCGGTTGGTTTGTCTTCGGCGTTAAAATGGAATGCGAAAGAGTATTCAGGATTGTATTCGAGCTCGAATTTATAGAAATCGGCTTCAGAACTCCATTCCAATGCTTTTTCACGGCTCAAATCCGCGCTGGAATTGATAAGATCAGATCCAACGTTGCCCTGGGAAAGCCAGAGGTGGAAATCCATAATGAAATCTTCCGCGCTTTTTGCTGATGCTGTCGGAACGAAGAGCAGGAGCATGAAAGTGGTAAGGAGTGCTGATTGTAGGGTTTTTTGTATCATATGATGTTTTTGATGGTGTTTTGCATTATAACAGAAAGACGGCTTTGTATTGACATATTCAGCCAATCTTGTCAATCTGTGTATGAGGGGATGTAAGGCTCTCGACAAAAATTGATCTTTTACAAACTGCCATCTGGGGATCGCGCTGTCTCCCCATAGATCCGTCCAGCGCATTCTAAGTGCTAATAACACTAATGAAGGAGAGAACGCTACAGTTGCAAAACTGCGAGCACTCTTCGCTGCAGCTCCTGTAGCTGCGTAAATCTTTCCCCCTTTGTGGGAAAGTCGCATCCTTGCTGACGTCCGATGGGCTTGGAACCGCGCCACCCTTATCGGGATAAGTCCTGCAGAATCCTGCCTGTAGGAACGAAAACCTTAAGGATAAGCTTCTAGAGTTTTGTGTTCAGTTTTTATTCTAGTCGTCGAAAATTTTAAGCTGAACTATGATGGTAGACGTTTCTAGAAGGGATTTTTGGACCCGGGTTCGATTCCCGGCATCTCCACCAAATGACTACACAAAAAAAAGGCAACCCATTCGGACTGCCTTTTTGAAGGTGAATTTTCGCGTAGCCTTTAGAGAACTCCCATCTGGTGTAGTTCGTAGAGGAAGACTGCCACGTCTCTTCGAGGTACTGTCTCTGTTGGGGATGGAGATAGGCCGTCATAGAGGTTGTTGTCTGCTACAAATTTTGCGTAGCCGCTGTACCAGGCATCGTTTACCCATCCGCTGAAAGATTCTCCAAGAGGTAATGATTCAGTGGTGTTTCTGAGGATGAGTGCCCAGAATTCAACAATCATGACTTTGTTGGCAGGGACAAAGAGTCCTGCGTTTTCGCCGTCTTTGTATCCGGTAATCATTCCCAACTGTTTCCCCCGGCAGATATATTGATATGACCAGTCTGAAGAGGTGATGTCCGGGAATGGATTGGTGTTTTCACAGTAGTCGGCCTGGTCGTCGAATAGGCCGAAAGCTTCCAGAGAGATTTTGACAATCTGATCACGTTGGAGCGATTCTGATGGAGCAAAGGTTCCGTTGTCGTTTCCTGTCATGGCGCCAATGCTTTGTGCGTATTCAATGGCTTCGCAGTCGGGATCGTTAACTGAAATGTCGGTGTAGTCACCGCAATGTTCTACGGGTTGTGGTGTTGGATTGTTGTTTGGTGGTGGAGTGAGTGATCCTCCTGCGCCTCCGCCACTGCCACCATTGCTTGAGTTTGGATCTACCACTTCAAATGAAGTTACAGCTAACGGTGTGCTGGCATTTGCAGAGGCATCGGTAACGGTGATGGTACAGTTTGAGTGTACCCCGATGGCAAGCGTGTTAAAGGTAATGGTGGTGTTTCCGGTAACTGCCGCAGTGGTCGCACTTGAGCAATCTCCACCGTAGGTAATGGTGCCGGCTTCGTCAGACGAGAAGGTGTAGCTTGGTGTGGTGACTGTTGTTGGAGTTGCTACAGCTGAAACTTCCGCAAGGGTTGGTGGAGTGACGTCAACTATTGCAGAGGCTTCGAACGCACCACGATCGAGGATTGCAATGGTGTTATTATCTCCGTCCACGGGTCGGGCAATACCTCGTTGATCGACTGCAGGGTTTGCAGCATCTACAAAACCGGAATCGATGAGTGGGCTTCCGGATTGTGGTTGATAGACACGGGTGTTTCCAGAAACGTCGTCATGAGGAACGGTTGAAAGGGCGTTCAGTAAAGGATTGGTGCTGGAGAGGTCGTTTGTTTGCATAAATGAGCATGATCCATCGCTATCAAGGTTTCCATCCAAAGAGGTGATGGTTCCGACGCAGTCAACAGAAGTATTGTTTGCAATAACTGTGTTCATAAGGTTTGCGGCAGTTCCAATCATGGTGATTCCCCGCGGAGAGTTATTCGCAACGGTGCTGTTATTCATGTTTAGGGTGCTTGATCCAAAGATGTAAATGGCACCGACATTTGAAATGGTTGTGTTGTCACCAATGGTTGAGTTTGTGACTTCTACCGGTCCGCTAGAAGAGAGGGCAATACCGGTATTGTTGACTATCGCGACCCGGTTGAGTGTAAGGGTTCCACTGTTTTCAACAACTGGAACGTCCTGGATATTATTGTTTTCCAATACTGATCGTTCAACGGTTACAGTTCCTCCATTATTGATGAAAACAGATCCGTTTGCTCCTGTTGTTGAGTTTCCACTGAAGATTGAGTCGGTGATGTTAACCGTTCCACTGTCGATCCGGAAAACTCCACCACCATTCCCAGAGGTATTCTGGCTAAAAGTAGAGCCATCAATGGTAATAGTTCCTCCGTTTACAAACATAACTCCGGCAGCACTAGTTGTTGAACTTCCAGAGATGGTTGAGTCAGTGATATTCACGTCCCCGCCATTTGTACCGATTGCTGCACCTGCCAGGGTGCTTATATTGTTCTGAATGGTTGAATTGGTGACGGTGAGCGTTCCGGTTCCCATATCAATAGCTCCTCCACCAATACCTGTTCCATCTCCGTTTTGAAGTGTGATGTTTTGAACGGTAAAGTCGTTGGCAAGTGTTACGCCGAAGATGCGGTAGGTGCTGTCTCCGTCAATGGTAATCAGTCCGCCACCATCAATAGTAGTGGTTGCGCTGATTGATTTGTTTGAGGTGAGTGTAATGGTGTGTGCCGCTCCACCGCAGTCAAAATCAACAAGTCCTCCGCCACTAAGGGCTGTATCAAGAGCTGCTTCTGTACAACTTCCCGGAGTACCGGTTCCAACGGTTCCTGCAGCAAGAGCTGAAGATGACCAAAGGAGTACGAAAGCAAGAGAAAGGGTGATTACGCGAATGGAACGAAACATAGGAAACAAAAATGAATTAAAAGTACTTGGTTTCAAAAGATACCTTTGAGGACTTGGAATTGTCAACGAATTGTCAACAAATCCTGATGACAATATGGGCCTTGTTGGAAGGTGGGAAGAGAATCACTAAGAAGCCATTTCCCAAAGCTTTTTACAGAGCTCAAGACATTCTTGAGTGTAGACTTTATTGACGATTTTGATTGCTGTTACTGAGCGGTCGTCTTCGGAATAGATATTGTGAAGGACGATATTAAGGTCGGGATAGACATCTAACACCCGGGGATCGGGAAGATCATATTTGAGGTATCGGACTTCGTATCGGGAAGGAAGGTGTTTCAGGTTTTGTTCCAGTTCTTCTTTATCTTTTTCAAAAGCGATGATCCGAACTTTGCTTTTTGCTTTTCCTAGTTTTTCAGAATAGGTTTTGTTGAAAGATTTTATGTATTTGCTCATGAGTCGTCCGTTGCTTGTACCTAAAATATATTCGACTGAACCTGCGGGCATGGCTTCCAATAATCCTGTCAGCAGGCTGATATACTCTTTGGGACCTTGATATATGACAATTTCTTCGGACTCTTTTTTTGAAAGCTCTTTCATTTTTTGAGAGAGCTGTTGAGCCAGCTCGGCTTTTTGTTCAAATTCCTGGGCGAGTGTTTCTGGAGCGGTTGCAGAAAAAATTTTTCGTCCTTTTACCACTTTTTCAGCAACGAGTTTTCGTACTTCCAGGTGTTGGATGGAGCTGTAGACAATGTTCCGGTGCAGGTTTGTGGCCTGTATTATGGGCCCCGCATTGCATGGGCCAAGCTGAACTATAGCAAGGTAGACGGCCGCGGTGTTGGGACTAAAACCAAGGTCTAAAAGTGTGTTTTGTAAGGCGTTTTTCATTGAAAAAATAATATCTTTAAATGGCTTTTGTGGCAATTTTTTGCAATTTTGGCAAAATCCTTTATGTTTGTTCCCTATAAAATTTTGATATGAAATTCAGGAGTTATGAGCGGACCCCAGACAGGGGAGAGGTGGATGTCGATGATATTTTGGGAAAAAGTCGCTTAAGGAAAGAGGCTGTTAACATGTCTGAAGTTGAAGGTTCTGCATGGAAAGAGAAGATGGATGAGTTTTTTGTGCCTTCTTTTTCTGAAGAGGGTGATTTGGTTTTTGATGTTTATGAGGGAGATGTGAATTTTCCTGTTGCTGAAATTATGGCGCAAAATCCTGAATTTTTGAAAAATGTGGTGGGATTTATGTTTTCAAAGTCGTATCGGGTTCTTGTTGTTTCCCGGTTGAAATCGGTGGAGCTGGATGGAAGAGAGGAGCTGAAAGTGGTTTTTTCTATTTATGGACAGCGTCCGGGAACGATTAAAGAGCATGATGAGTTTGCAGAAAAAATCCGTTCAATAAAAGAAATTGCAGAGCAGACAGTATTAGATGCTCTAGAGTTTGATCCACCGATTGAAGAAATTGACAATATTGACAAAAAATGATATTGTGCCATCCTTTAATAACATCAATATGGCTATTGAAAGCTTTATTACTCAAGAGTTAGGCTCGCTGGCAACGGTGGAGCGAGGAAAGGATTGTGTGGAACGGCTGAAAGGCGCGTGGACTGCTATGGAGTCTTTAGAGAGTGGCGATGTTGTCTGGCAGATGGTGGCTCTTTTACGAGAGGATCTTTTGGGAGCTATAAAAGATAATCAGGAGCGTTTGCAGGTTGATACAGTATTGAATCGGTTGGCTTTGAAGAGAGGACGGGAGTTGCAGCAGTTGTCAGCAAACTAAAGAGAAAGGTACAATATCTGCATGAAGTTTCCTGTAGATTTACCACCAGAGTTTCAAGAAAAAGCGGAGGATTTGGGTATCCATCCTGAAGATGTGGATGAGTTTTTTGTGCGTGGAAGCGGAAAAGGTGGGCAGAAGATTAATAAAACGTCGAGTTGTGTGGTGTTGATCCATCGGCCGACAGAGACAGAGGTGCGATGCCAGAAACATCGGGAACAAAGTAAAAACAGGCTTTCGGCTTATAAGTTGCTTATTCGGAAAATTGAAACGCTTAAAGAGGGGAAGGAGTCTGATGAGGCAAAACGGATTTATAAGCTGAGGAAACAGAAAAAACGGCGTTCACGAAAGGCAAAAGAGAAGATGCTCGAAGAGAAACACCACCGCAGCGAGATTAAGAAGCTGCGGAAGGATGTTTTATGATGCTTGTTCCTGTGACATGGCGTCGATGAGCTCCTGGTTGAGTTCGTCGAACTTGGTCTGGCTGCCTTCAAGCCGGAGCTTGAGTCCATTGAGCTGTTTTACGATTTGATCGAGCTCTTCTGATCCAGCTTCTGCACTGATAGCGTTGTTTGCCAATTCCTGTACTTTTGCCACGATTCGAGCGACAGCATCGATCTGAATGGCTGCGTTTTCCTGGATTTGAGTCGCGTTTTCGCTTACGCCTGCCTTTTCAACAGCCTCTTTCATTGCATTCAGGTTGTTTTTTGCTTCACCGGCATTTTTAGCGATTTGTTCGTAATTGGCACTGCCATCTTCGGCAATAACAATGTCGTTGGCTAAATCTGTCGCGATTTTGCCACTTTCTGAGCTGTTTTGATGGACTGTTTTTTCAGATTCGGGGAGGTTTGTTGCGGCTGATCCACATCCTGCCAAAAGAAATGATGCCATAACGATGGCGAAAAACGGCTTTTTCAAGGTAATATTCATGATTTTTAAAATTAAGAGCGACTGTATGCTAGCAAAAAAAAATTGGTAAGTCTATTGTGTGTAATGCGTGTAATGGCCTGCAATTTTTTTGTTTATAATAAGTGAGAAGAAGTGAGTATTGACAACTTGGCAAATTAATGCATAATAGTACCCTTACGCACATAACCGGTACTATGGCGCAGGAGCAAGACAAAAAGTTAGTGGAACAGGCGAAGCAGGACCCTCAGGCGTTTGCTGCGCTCTACGATAAGTATTTTGACCAAATTTATCGCTACGTTTACCGACGTGTGGGCGATAAAGATATGGTCCATGACCTCGTGAGCCAAACGTTCTATGATGCCTTATCGCACATGGATTCTTATGAACACAGGGGTTTTCCGTTCTCTGCCTGGCTCTACAAAATTGCTCATAACAATGTTTTGAAGTTCTACCGCAAGAGTAGCAAGCTTCAGATTTCACCAATCGAAGAAGGAATGACCTTTGAAGATGAAACGGTGGATGTGGAGCGTGAAATGCGAAACAGCGAAGCGAAAGAGGCCATAGAACAGGTGCTTTTGCAGTTGGAGCCTGAAGATCGCGAAATCATCCGTTTGAAATTCTTTGAAGAGGTTTCAAATGTGGAAATTGCCGAAATTATGGGGCTGAGCGCGAATCATATTGGAGTGAAAGTGTTCCGGGCCCTCAAAAAAGTTAAACAACTTCTCTCAACTTAATTTTATAACCATGGCACGATCAAATAGTAAATATTTTGCATCAGTTATCACAAAACTTCTTGCTCATAAGCGGAAGGAGAACATTCAGATTGATGAATCGTTCAAGATGATGCTGCGAAGTGACATCCTTACAAAGGCTGCCAGCGTGCTTGGTGAACAGCAACGATTGCCGGAAACCGGAGGGAAGAGTTTCTTTGCTCAATGGAAATATTTGTTCGCGGCTGTGCCGACTTTTGCACTGCTTGTTTTTGTGGGATCGCAATTTATGAATATGCCGGTGGTTATTCCAGAAGGGCAGCTGCCAAATGCTGAACAAGACACGATTGTGGAACCGGATAATCAGGACAATGTTAAAGAGCCATCTGTTGAAACAGAACAGGAGGTTGGGAGTGACAATTTGTCTGAGACTGAAAATGATCAAACTTCAACAACCCGAATTAAAACATTCCCGGGATCCCTTGTTTTGACACCAGAAAAAGAGGATGTTCAAGATGCTGTGGTTGTGGAGCCATCAGTGCAAGAACAAGAATCTGATGAACAACCGGCGACCAATACGACAAATCAGCCTGCTTCACAGGTTCAACCACTTTCTTTCCAACTTTTGGGATTGAATGTGAATGTTTCTTCAAATGAAGAACGAGGTGACAATGTTCCGGTTTTTGATGAAAGTCCGGAGGTTCATTCAAATGATCTTGATGCTGAACCGACTATTCAACAAGTTGAAGATGATGTGCCACCAACAATACAATCGGTTCAGGAAAGTGAAGCACCTGTTGTGCAGCCTGTTGACGAGCCAACAGTTGAACCTGCACAGCGAATTGATGCGAGTGGTATGGTGGCTGTTGAGACGACTGCCATGGAAATTGAACCATCTGTTCAACAGGTTGATTATGCGATGGCACTTTCTTCTGTACAGGAGGTGAAAATGGAGGAGAAGGTTATTCCGCGACTGGCCGGAGGACGGAAGATTAAAAATGTTGTTGTTTCTGAACAGGAGCCGGGGATTGTGGCTGTGAATATGCGATTCGTTGATGGAGGAGAGACGACAGCTTTTTACACCTTTAATGAAAAGACCGGGGTGTGGGATCATGTTCAGTACGTGAACAAGGCTTACTATGATAATGGACTTTCGTACACGACAAACTTTACTTACGTGAAGTAGGTTGTTCTTTGGATGGACTTTGAAGTAGTGCCAGCGCAATCCAAAAAAAGAGAAGGATTGGGGCAAAGAGGAGACTGTTGACGAAGATAGAATGGACAAGGAGCGCGAACATCCCGCCGAGGATGCCGAGGGCGTAGCCGCGGTTGAGTGGGGTGTTTTTGTTGTTGTGCCAGATTTGGAAGCTGGATGTGAGCGCGAATATATAGATGAGGATAAACGGAATGAATCCCAGAATTCCCGTTGTTGCTGCAATGGTAAGGAGGCTGGAATCGGATCCACTTCCAGAGTGGGTCGACTCTTCTTTGGTGAATCCTTCCTGGTGATTAACGGTGCGGAGATTGTTGTATCCGCTCCCAAGAATCGGTCTTTTTTCAATGAGACTCCAGGTCTGCCGCCAGGATTCTAACCGAAGTTTTGCTGTTGGATCTGGAGTATCGACGGAATCTCCAGCAAGGGCAACGATACTTTGTGTCAGTTCACCAACACGTTCCTGTGCCCGATCGGAAACAGTAATTCCTACTAAAAAGAGAGCGATTGTTATAAGGAGAATTTTTCGGGATTTAAGAAGGCTGATGATAAAAATTCCTGCCGCGAACGCCAAATAAGCGGATCTTGAATAGGTAAGGAAAATTGCCGCACTCAAAATTGCGATGATTAAAAAAATCCCAACTTTTGATTTGTTTTTTTCTGCATGAAGCCCGATCCCGAGCAAAATACTCGCAATGAATGAAAGGAATCCTCCCACAAAATTTGGATCCAGCCAGACAGAAACAAGTCTATTAATGTGAGGATCGTAGCCAAACTGTTCCAGTTCTGCCAGGTCCGGATAGACGGCCAATTGAATGAATCCGGCAACGGCCAGGCCAATGGCAGCAATAGTCATGGTGGTGATGACGGCTTTTTTTTGCTCTTCTGTTTCGATTGACTGGAGTGTGATGAAGTAGAGGAGCGCGTACTGGACGTAGCGGACAAGGTAAAGACTTCCGCCGAGTGCTTCTGAAAATGAGAGAAAGGTAAGTGACTGGAGCAGGGAAAGTCCGGCGACAACTACAAAAATAATGAGCGCCAGAGAGATATTTTTTGAATGGCCTTCGAATATGGATTTGGTTTGCGCCGAGGTGAGATTTTTAAAAATCCAGGCAGCGATGATTACAGGTATAATGGCATCGCTGACCAAAACGGTGGTGGAACTGGTGATGGGAAGTCGCACCAGTTCGCCAAAGAGCGGAAGGAGCAGGGTTATGTGTAGACCGAGCCGTGTGTTTTTTAGGGTGAGGAAAAAGATGGCTCCAAAGAGGATGAGAAGCGTGACTTGCTCAGGTTGAGTCATAAAAAGAATGGCAGCTGTTGATGCTATCAAACCGCCAAGGATCCAGTAGATGACTTTCGGTAAAAATTGTTGTGTAATTTTGTTTGGTTCTGCTATCATGTCTGCACATTATGGCAAATTTATGGCTCAAGCAATGGAAAAATTAGTGATTGCAACGTCTAATCCCGGAAAATTTCGGGAGATTATGGAAGTGATGCATGATGTTCCTTTTGAGGTGATTTCTTCCAAGGATTTGAATTTGAACAATGATGTGATTGAGGATGGTGACACCTATGAGCTAAACGCGCGTAAAAAGGTTGGGCACTATTTTGAGCAGACGGGATTTTTGACGCTGGCGGAAGATTCGGGAATTGTTGTGGATGCATTGGCTGGAGAGCTGGGGGTGAAGACTCGGCGGTGGGGAGCAGGGGAGAACGCGACGGATGAAGAATGGATCGATTATTTTTTGGATGCGATGAAAGATGTGCCCGATGAAAAACGAACAGCGCGGTTTATTTGTTGCGCGGCGTTGATGGATCGGGATGGAAAGATTCAAATTTTTAATGGTGTGACTGAAGGGATTTTGACCCATGAACTCCAGGCACCGATTTATAAAGGTTTGCCAATCAGCTCCTGTTTTAAGCCACAAGGTTTTGACAAAGTTTACGCGGCTTTATCGATTGATGAAAAAAACCGAGTTTCCCATAGAGGAAAAGCTATGCACGCGGTACGTGATGTTTTGGCTACTTCTTCTTTTTCGTAGTAGTTTTTCTGGTTGTTTTGCGAGTGGTCGTCCGTTTGGTTTTGGCAGACGATGTTTTGCTCTTCTTGGCTGTGGATCTTTTGGTGGCAGCTTTTTCTTTGTTTTCTTCGAAGGTGATCCAGATGAGAGCCGCTAAACTTACCAGGAAGAGAGTGAGAGAGATCCAGAAATAGTATGCCTGCCACACTCCGTTCGCCTGACCATCTTTTGTTGGTGGAATGTTGGTGATAGTCATGTCTGTGTGCAGGACAAGACGCGTAGCAATGGTGATGTTTGGATTGTTGATATCCTTCTTGGTTTTTTCCATTGCGATTCCGGCCCGATACTCTCCAAACGATGTGTCTTGTGGAATTTTTAAAGTGAAGAAAGCCTGTTTCTGCTCTCCTCCCTGAAGCAGGACTTCCGGCTCGTCAAAGGTGATCCATTGACCTTCACCTTCACCGCTGTCGGCACGGGTTTTGTAGGCTTTGGTTCCCTGCTGTGAAAAGGTTGGATCGGCTCCGTAGAGATAAAATGTTGCAGGTTCTGTTGAAAGATTTTTAATGATAACGCTTTCCCGCACTTCTGATCCTGGTCCAAGTTCGAATGTGAAATTGCTGGATTCCGGTGGATTCGGGTTGGCTGGAACGATCGTAAAACCTTCGCTTTGCATATTGGCAATTTCTGGAGGAAGATCCACATTGTCTTGTGCCATTCCGACTTGAAGGGGAAGTGCAAGAAGAGTGAAGGTCGCAACCAGAAGCGAAAGTTTTTTCATCATGATGAGGTGATTATTGAGCGTTTTATTTTTTTGGAGGGACCAGGATCGTGTTGCCCGATTTCAACGTGTAGGGCTTTTTAAGTCGGTTCACTTTTGCCAGCTTTTTCCATTCAACGTCATACTCTTTCGAAATGCTTGAGATAGTGTCTTCCGGCTTAATTTTGTACGACTTCCATTCTGTGCGGATGCGCTTCATGGTCATGTTGTGGTAGACCGCCCATCCAACAAGGAAGATAAGAACTCCTAGCAGTATAACAGTTATGTACCATGGCGTTAAATTTATTCCGATTTGGCGAACCTGAGTGGTTGAATTAATTTTTTCATCGCGAGCGATGTCGAATTCAGAGAAAGTCACTGATGCAGTTGCCAGGTAGTATCCAAAAGATGGTTGGTCGTCCCAACGGAGTTCAATGTCGTTGAGTTCGGTTCCCGGCTGAAGTGTTATTTGTGGAAGCGTAAGCTCTGATTTTTTTAGTGGTGGGAGCCCACTTAGTGTTATTTTTGGCTCAACCATAGCAATGGTATTTCCGTTATTTTTGAAAGAGAAATGAAACTGTGACCGATTGTTATCGCTTTTACCATTGAAGGTGAATTCCCCCCAACTGTAGTCGTTTATAGCTTCTCCAGGGACTGATACAAATGTACGAATGTAGATGCGTGCCGATGTGCTGACTGCTCCTGCCTGGCTCAGTTCATCGTCGCCTTTTAGTTCTGCTGATGAAGCTTCTACGGCAATCCCTCCGCCATAGTTTCCTGGTGTGGCGTTGGCCGGAATAGTGAGTGTGAATGGAATGACAACCTCGTCTTGTGCTTTGATGGTTGTTTGTGGGCTTTCGAAAGTGACCCATGTTCCGAGGAATTTTTGTTCATGGGATTTGGATGTGAGGGCAAAAGTTCCCTGACTGCTGTTGGTTCCGTCGGCGCTGTAGGTTTCGACGGTGATATCGTCACGGCCGAGATTTCTTACAACAATACTACTTTCAACGCTTTCTCCTGGCGCAACTTCAAAGTTGAACTGACGTTCATGTGGTGATCCGGGAATAACAGAAAATTCTGCGAACGCGGTTTGAGAAACGCTAAGAAAAAGTGTTATTGCCGCTAATGATGTGAGGAGTTTTTTCATGAAGTCAAACTATGGGCATGAGCCGGATGTGTCGTCGGAAAGGGTATAGGTGAGTTTTGTATAGTAGTTTCCCGGAGATGTGTATTTTGGAACGAATAGATAAAAGCTTAATCCAAAATGCATTTGGCCCTGGCGTCCTGTTGGGGCGGTGAGTGTTCCGTCGATAAGATCTCGTGGAACGTCTAAGGAGTTATTACCAAGAGAGGTAAAGGTTGTAGGGTTGCTAAAATTAATTGTGCCGGCGTTGAGTGGTGCAGTTGCGGTTTGATCTCCCACGAAACCGGAATTGTAGGTTATGTTATTAATGGTAGGTCCGTCGTAGAAAGTGCTGGCGCTTGTTACCACGCGTAGGTTACTGGTGGTGATCTCTGTTGAAATTGGAGTAAAATCGTTTGCCTGTAGCTGGAGGTTCAATCCGCCGCAGCCTCGGTTGTCCTGAATAGTCAGCCAACGATTGGGTGGGAGAACTCCATTGGAATCGCTTGTTAGCTCAAGATCACTGGTAGGCACCACAATGTTCGCCATGCTGAACGATTCAGGAATGGTCACAAATGAAAGATAGGGTGAACTGGTAACAGTGATTGTTGATGTTGCTGCGAGTGCCATTCCGCTCATGATGCTTGTGGCCAGAAAGAAAATGCTGGCAAAAAATATTAGTCGTTTTGATGTTCTTTTCTGCATTATGTACTGAGCGTAAAGGTGATTTGGCCGGTATAGCTTCCAGTATCCAAGTATTGTGGCTCTAGGAGGGCACGAATTCCCAATCCCACAGAGTAGGCTCCAATGCGTCCGCCTACCGGTTCGGGTCCAACTAAGATAGTGATTTGTGTGCTTTGTGTATGTATATTAGTGATTCCTGATCCAGCACTTTGAGGGGCTGGATTTGTTCCGCTTACTCCTCTGTAAACTTTAATTTGATTGGGCCATACCAGGCTCGACACAACGGCATATTCTCCACTATTGAATTGAATGACATCGCCAATGGCATATGCGGCGCTACTCGTTACCGTAATAGTCGTGTCTGTGTCGCTGATCGCTACGGTTGGGTCGGCTGGTACTGTTGTTCCGTTTCCTGTGAAACCAGCAAAATCCAAGTCGGCTCCACAGTTGGTTTCCAGATCGCCACTTTGCCCATTCCAATCGCATGACCATGGTGCTGTGACATTGGCTGTTCCTGCTGGAGGGCTTCCGCTACTGGAGTCAACACCGTCTGTTGTATTGTTGGCAATGGTGACTGCGGCAAAGCTGGTGAAAGGGATAATATGGCCTGTGCTTGTATTTGTGAAATTACTCAGGGACATAGTAACATTAAAATCAAAATTGCCATCGTCGGCATCTTCAACTTCAATGATTTGCCCGGGGGTAAGGGGAGTGAGTGTTTTATAAATATAAAAGTCGGGATTTCCGGATGGCGGTAAAAATATAGTATCAAAACTAAAATCATCAGGGGTTGTGTAGGTGATACTACCCCCAGAAATTGTTAGTTCAGCAGTGCTGTTGTCGCTCCCCTGAGCCATGCTCATTATGGGATTTGCGATGAGTGCTGCTGCGCTGAGAATCAGCCCGACAATACTTGCTAATTTTAGATTACTTTTTTCCATGTTTTTTTTCTCTTGTGAGTAAGACGTAGGCCATGCTCGCTATAAATATTCCTAATGTGACCCAAAAAAATGTGGTTGGTTGCTGCTGTGTTTCTTCAGTAGGGGTGAATCGTGGTATTTCTTGCGGAGTCTGAGTGACTTTGATTTCAATATTTTTCATGATGCGGAGCGCGGTTTGCACCGGTGCGCCGGTGTTAAACTTTTGTTCCAGAGCGAAACCTCCTTTGTAATCTTTTTCTTCGGCATCCTGTGGGATGGTGATTCGAAAATGTATTTTTTTTGTTTCTTCCGGTTCAAACTCATATACTTCACCGTCTGTTTCCACCCATGCTCCTATTTCTGTCATCTCTTCTCCGTAGGTTTTGAAGGCTGGTTTGCCTTCATCATCGGTGAGTCCGTCTGCAGGATAGAGTGTTAAAGTTCGGGGCTTGTCATTTATGTTCTTAACAAGGATATCGTCTTCTATTGTTGTTCCCGGTTTGGCTTCATACATAAAAATGGATGGAGCTACGGCATTTTTTGAGGCTGGTTCGGCGGCAAAGGATGTTGAGAGACTTTGTGCCGACGCGGTTTGCGACAAAAAGAGGCTTATCAAAAAACTAAAGATGAGACCTTTTTTCATTTTTTAGGTGGGATCAGTATTTTTTGATTTGGGGTTAGTTCGTAAGGAGGTTTAAGATTATTGAGCTTGGCAACAACTTCCCAGTTAACGCCGCTTTTTTTGGCGATTTCATTGAGAGTTTCTCCCTGTTGAACAACGTAGGTAGAACTGTTTTTCTTCAGATTTTTAATTCGATTTTTGTGATAAATAATCAATGCCGCTACCAAAATGAGGAGGATCAGAAGCACAAAAATTGTCATCCATGGAATAACTGTTACGGAAACAGTTGCTGTTTTTTCTCCGATTAATGTTTCTACATTGTTGATGATATCGTTTTCATAGTATGCAACGGTAGCTTCGGCGTTGAAGAAACCAAAGAATGGTTTGTTTTCCCAATTGACGCGGAATTCGGTGTTTTCTCCCATGTAGAGCTGAATGTCATCATCGGTAATGGTGTCTGAAAAGAGACCCCAAAAACTGCTAATTTTAATTCTTGGCTTCAGGATAAGGGCAGTATTACCATTATTGGTGAACTGCATGGTAAAGAAAACTTTGTTATTTGCGGTTTGTTGTTGAGAAAAACTATTAAATTCAAGGTCTGATATTTTTTCTCCAGGTACTTCTACAAAGAACGGTACAACCACACGGGTTTTGATTTGAACGGAAGTTCCTCCACCGGAACCTCCAGCTGGTTCGCTAAACTCTTCCAAAGCCAGTCCTCCTGAATAAACTCCAGGCGGGATGCCAGGTGGAATGATAATGTGAAAAGGAACGTCCATGCTCTCTTTCCCTTCCAGGGTGTATACTGCCTGGTCAAAGCTGGTCCAAATTCCAAGGCCGGTTTGTTCTTCGGTTGGAAGTTTTACCGCGAAATGACCATCATTGGTTTTTGCTCCGTCGTTGGCATAAATATGAACCTGAGTGGCATCTTCGGATGTGTTTCGAATGTAGGCGTATCCTGTCTGCTGTGCGCCGGATTGTATCTGGAATCGCATGCTGCGGTTCTCTACACTTGGAGATATGCTGAAGTTTGCTGAAGCTCCACTACTGAAGAGAGTCATGCCGAGAGTCATGAGAATGACAAGAAGAGCAGATTTTTTCATTCGATGATGTTTATTTGTTGTACTCATTATATTGTATCATTAGTGGCAGCTGTGATAAAGCGTTTTGGCTTCCGAAAGCCTACGAAGCAGGTATCAGCGTAATGGTAAGCGTTGAGGTATAGCTTCCTCCGGCCTGATTTGCCGGGATGTTGAGATAGTAGGCGATACCGGTTCCAATTGCGGCGAACTTGAAGTCATTTACGCCTGCGCCGCTAACGTTTTCCATGATTACGCGGGAACTATCGAGAGATGCGTTTTCGGTGGTAAATGAAGTTCTGCTTGTGAGGTCTGTAGTGTCGGCCGTATTGTAAGGGACTTCTACGTCCTGCGTTCCTGAATATCCGGTTGTGTAGAATAGGTTGGTGGTAGATCCGTCTCCGCCTCCAGCAAATTCGGTGAATCCAGGTCCGTAACTTGTGTCTGGTGTGATGTTCGAAGTTGCCAAAAGGTAGAGATTACTGGAAGGAATGTCTGGGGCAACTGCGCCGCTATCTATAAAATTGGTTGCTTCGAGTCCAACGATCCAACCTTCATCAACGTCATCGGTTGCGCAACCAGGTCCGGTTCCAACAGTTCGTGAATCATCGACATAAATGAATGCTTCTTCGGGCAGTGTGTCGGTTCCATTTTGGTATGGAGTTGCGAATCCAGCTCCGATGAGCGCTCCGAAGGAGTCCTGTGTATTATTGCTAACGGTAAGGTTGGTCATTTGAAAATCGTTGTTGGCATTCACATTGAGAGTGAGGGCCCCGCAAATGATTTCTTGTTCTGCGTCTGAATTTTCGCTTCCACCAACACCACCGCTACTTGTAGTGTCGTCGAAATGTTGAGCATAAAGATCCATACCGTCGGGTCCTTCATCCTGGAAAACGGTAACGACTCCGGTTCCGCCATCTGATGTCATGACTGCAAAAATTCCGGTGATGCCTGCTCCTGTAGCAAGTGTTGTACCATCACCCGTAAATTCAACGGTACCATCGCTGTTGAGGTGTTGGAGTTTTGATGTCGCCGCGTCTCCTCCTTCAAATGAGTTGTAGAGAACATATGCTCCACCAGCTCCATCTGAAAGCATGGTTTTGCGATCCAGGGTGTTAAACCACGATGGGTTTGTATCAAGGTTGGAAAGAGCTATTGGTGCGGTAGACCAATTGTTGGCAGTGTCGAGGGCTCCGGCTGAAGTGACGTGATGTCCGTACATTTCATTATCGGAGCCGGCTGTTTGCCATGCAACCAATACTCCACCGCTGCCGTCTGGAGTAATGCGTGGATTTCCCGAGAAAGATCCAATGTTGGTGTTGCTTACGACTACGCCGGTTCCCCATTGAGGAGGGAATCCGGAGCTGTCTAGTTTTTGTACTTTTACAGTGTTTGGTGAACCGAATGGTCCGGTCAGGTATCCAATGTAAACGTTACCAGAACCATCGGAGACAAGATGACGCCCAAGGCTTCCGTTGTTATCGGGATCTAGATTGAAGGGAAGGTTCCATGGAAAGCCGGCAATGTTCCCGTTGGCGTCGAATTTTGTTATGGCAAAAGCGAAACTACTGTCTGAACTTTCATAAATAACCACCACATTACCAAGTCCGTCTGCTACCATTTGAGCGCTGTGTTCACTTGATGTTGAAGCTGATGTTTCCGGTAGCTGAAGCGGACGCCATGTTCCGGATCCTCCGGTGTTCCAGTTTGTGTCAACGACTCCCGCGCTGGTTACTCTTGTGGCATATAGGTCGGTTGATTGGAATGTGTTTAAATTCGATCCACCATTACCCCATATTACGTATACACCACCTGCTCCGTCAGGAATCATGTCCATGAATACTTCACAGCCGCTTCCTGTGGTTATTTCTAATCCAGGGAATCCAAACTGAAAGTTTCCAGTTGAGTCTAATCGCTGAATGGCGACACTACAATCTCCACCTCCATTGTCGATATTTTGAGCAATGTACACGCCTCCACTATTGTCGGCTACTAGTCCCAAAGGCGCACCAAGAAGGGAAGAGGCAATGGATCCAGTCCATGTTGGGACGTATGATCCATCACTTTCAGCTACTTTGGTGGCAATTGTGCGACCATTAAAAAGCATAGCCACGACATAGTTGCCGTCGCTGGTTCTGGTTACTAACTGATCAGTCTCATCCGGAGGGTTGTTGGAAATAACAATGTCACTTGGGGATGATGAATTTGGCCATTGTCCCTGAACGGCGGCAAGGGCTATTTGGTAGACTCCGAGTGAACTGAGCATACCGATAAGAGAGAGGGTTGAAACAAGCTTAGCAATGCGTCGTTTCATGGTGATATTTTTATGAAATTTTGAAAATGTTTTATCTCCATATTATACCATATTTTTTACTTCAGAGGTAGATAAAAAAACGGCCCCGGAGACCGGGACCGCTTTTGTTGTTTTTGGCTTGTTTCTGCTAACTATGTAGCTGTAGCAAGAGTCAATGTTACAGTAGAACTATAAGTACCACCAGCCTGGTTGGCAGGAACGTTCAAATAGTATGCAAGTCCTGTTCCAACAGAAGTGAACTTAAAGTCGTTTGTACCAGCACCAGTTGCATTGTTCAAGATGTTTCGTGCACTATCAAGGCTAGCATTTTCTGTAGTGAAAGGAGTAGCAGTTGTCAGGTCTGTAGTGCTCGCAAGGTTGTATTGAGCAGCAGCATCCTGTGTACCAGCATAACCAGTAGTGTAGTAGACATTTTCGTCATCACCATCGACTACTTCATATTCAGTAAATCCTGCAGGAGCAGTTATATTTGGAGATGTAGCAATATAGAAGTTGGTGTTGGCAATAGTGTTACCACCAGAAGCGAAATCAGTAGCGGCAGCAGAGAGGGTCCAACCTTCGTCGGTACCATCAGTTGCACAACCGGCACCAGTACCAACGGTACGAGCATCGTCAACGTAAACAAATGCTTCTTCTGGAAGAGCACTCGTTCCACTCTGATATGTTACAGCAAAACCAGAACCAGTAAGGTTTGCGAAAGAGTCCTGAGCTGATGTACTAACGTTCAAATCTGTCATTTGAAAGTCGTTGTCAGCGTTAACGTTAAGAGTAAGTGTTCCACAAGCAATGTCCTGTTCGGCTGCCTGAGGATCGGATCCCTGACCAAGCGCAAGGCTTGGAAGAAGTACGTTTGCCGCGAGGGCGAGTGTGCCGAGACCGGCAACGAGAGTTTGTTTTTTCATGTGATATGAAAAGGTTAAAAAGGTATTTATAATTAATATTTATATGTATATTTGGTGTGTTTGACAGATTGAATTAAACACATCGTAATATCATACCACTTCTTGTGGCATGGGTCAATACGTGTCATTCTTTTTTTATGAATAGTCAGTTTTACCTTTATTATAGCCAATTTTTTAGCAGCTTCCAGACCCTGGACCGGTAGAATCGGAAAGGGTATACGTAATAGTATTTTGATAGCTTCCGTCAGCGGTTGTTTCGGGTACATCAAGGCGATAGCTTGGGTAGACGGTGTAAAGGCCAACACGTCCACATCCTATGTCGGTGTTTCCGTTAATCAAGTCTACATTTAAACTGTTCCCCGGGTTTCCCCCGTCTTCGGTGAAAGTTGTATAGTCGAGATCTTCATTTGGGTCTCCTTTTGTAGAAACCACAACGGCTGGAGTTCCAGGCTTCACGACTTCAATAAAATCTGCCCCGGAAGGGTTGTACTGAAGGAGTTTCCCGAGGAGATTGTCGGCATCCTGCGAGCGGCTGTAGAGTGATTCAGTATAGGTTGCTGAAGTTGGTGTTCCGGATGGGCCTCCTTTTGTCATACCGACAATAGGTGAATCTCCATAGTCGTCGCGGAGGAATGTTGTGTTGTATTTGATCAGAATTGGATCATCTGCGGTGTTACCAGTGAAAATAACCTGGAACATCATGACATCATCGTCATAAGGTGCTGGTCGGCTGTCTTCACAGAGTGTTGGAGTGAGATCGTCTGGCATGCAGGGTTCTGCAACCCATGTGATGGTTATGACGCCACCGCTACTATCGGTATAGATTCCGCCGGCGTCGCTGGCAGTTGTTACGTCTTTATAATATGGAAGGATTCTTGGTTGTGGATCTTCAAAAATGTCTTCGGCTGGAGATGTAAGAGGCGATTCACATTGACCTGATGTGAATGCGATTGATCCGTTGGTGCAGGCATAAATAGTGTCACCATAATCGGTTCCGTAAAAATAAAAATTCCATCCTGGAGCAGTGAGTTGTACTTCCACGTTTTCACCGACTTCATCATCAAGATCTGATCCTGTCACGAGTGAGCCTGGTGGGAATCCGGTGAAGTCGCTTGTTCCTGAACTGTCTTCAAGGTAACTTGGGCTGAACTGTTCTGTGACAATGTTGAGCTGGTCGATATCGATGGTTTCCGGTCCAACTCCATCTTTAAGATATTCTGATGCAGCCACCTGAAGTACAAATCCTCCATCATAACGGGTGTCCTGAACGGTCACACCGGTTCCTCCACAACTGATGAGGTCAATGTCTGGTGTTTTTGGATTGAGGTAATAGCTGCCGAACGGTCCGGTTGGGGCATTAATTTCAACGGGATCGAATGCAAAATTTCCGAGTGAGCACGGCATAGTGAGTGCTCCACCGGATGCGTCGATTACCTGTCCGACTGTTGAAGAACCGCTTGTTTGAGCGGTTACAGAGATCGGAACAATTAAATTTACACCAAGGAATATGGTGGAAAGGCCGATGAAATGCTTCAAAGCGGTTTTATGCATAGCTGCATTATAGCAATTTTTGTGGGTTTTTTTCAATGCTCGCCACGGGATTTTTTTTGTGGTACATACGTGGGGTATGGATTTTTTTGGATTATCGTTTGAGCCGCGACTGGAAGAGGTAATTCTCCGTCTTGAGAAAGAAGGGGAGGAGTCTCGTTTTTGGAATGTGCCACGGAGTTCGGCAGTGTTGCTTCATAGTCTGGTGGAGCTGACGGGCGCGCGGAATGTTTTGGAAATTGGAACATCAAACGGCTATTCGGGGCTATTTTTGTCCCATGCTGCTGCGAAAAATGGAGGGAGGCTTTACACTGTTGAGTCGCATAATGAGCGATTCTCTCTGGCTCAACAGCATTTTGCTGAGGCGGGAATGGACTCTTCGATTGTTCAAATTAAAGGTCATGCGCCGGAAGTTTTGGATGAGATTGATAAAACAATCCGTTTTGATTTTGTTTTTATTGATGCCACGAAAATGGAGTATGAACAGTATGTTCCAGCAATATTACCGTTCTTAAATGAGGGGTCGCTCCTGGTGGCTGACAATATTTTGTCCCACTGGAATGACCTGAAGGGTTTTGTAGAAAAAATTGAGGCAGACGAAAATTTTGAATCCTATCTTTTGGATATGGATAGTGGTTTGTTGATTTTTTTTACAAACTTGTGATGGTGAGTTCCCCTTGGTAGGTTCCTGCCGGTGTTCCACTTGGAATTTGTACACGAAGGCGTGGATTGAGAACAAACGCTTTCTTTTGTCCGCGTGTGGCGTTGGCATTGATGAGTGTTGTTCGATCACCTCTGCCGGTAAGTTTCTTTTCTTGCCCAGGATTAATATCTTCTTCACCATCTTCTGTCAGGATGGTTACTTCACCAGGAATAACAGTAAGTGATGATGCCGGAATGATGTGATCTCCAGAGAGAAGTTGGAAATCGGTTGTTCCAACAAAGGTATTCCATGGAGCATCTGTATTTTGTACAAAGATAAGTGTTCCCAGGTTTTGTTCGGACTCTTTGTTTTCGTTAAATGAAAACTCCTGTGGAGGGAAACTGATCTCTTCTGTTGGTACGAATACAAAGTTAAGGTCTGGTGTTGCGGTTAACTCTTCGAGAACTTCTGGCGTTGCTTTCAAAGCCTGAATGAGAATAGAGTCGGTTCGGAGTTTTTGTGTTGAATCTTCATTAATCACTTCTTCGACGTAGTCAGATTTAAGAATGAAGTCTGTGAGCTGTTCCCGGGTTGCGGGAAGTTCTTCTACAAAAAGGTTTTCGAGTTCCGGGATTTGTGCGAACCGTTGTGGTGTTGCTTCGCCTTCTGCCAGCGTGTCTGGTGTTGCTTCACCTTCTGTGGCTTGTGTGAGTGATATAACGTTTCGGCGCGCTTTTTCTTGCTCTGTATAGTCGGCTTCAAACTGGACTCCCCAGAGTCCCTGGGCAAAAGTACTGCTTGATCCAACCAGATCGGTGATTTGGAGTTCAAACTCTTCACCAGTGTCCGTGTTTTGGTAGGTAACTGTTGGGGTTTGATTGCCAACGGCTTGAACGTTGAGTATGACGCCGTCGTTGTCTGGTCCTGTGAGGAGGTCGAATTGTAGTTCGGCTTTGTTGCTCTTCACCTCGGCTTGATCGGTTCGTTCAAAATGAAGAAGCTCGGAGGTGGTTACGCGAGCGTTTTGAAAACTGAGTCGGCCATGCCACTCTTTTGTTTTGTTTCCTGGAACATGAACACGGCGTACTTCTCCCCACTTGATAGTGAGAACATATTCGGTTGCTGATTTGTCTTTTTGAGTCACGTTTTGAGGAGTTGTCGGAGTGTTGTCCTGATTGACGCTTCCTCGACCAACAGATGGTGGTCCGCTGGTTATTTGTGCCTGAACAGTTGTCGGGTCGATGCTTGATTGCGCCGCTACACTGGTTGCCACGACGGCAAGAAGTCCAAAGTATGCGAATCCTTTTTTGAGCTCTGAAGATTGGAATGCTTTTTGGAGTGCTGCGATAGTGAATGTTTCTGGTCTGATGGCAATGAGAACGAGGATCATGAATGCTCCGATTGCCCAAAGTGGAACAAAAAGAATGGTTCCAATGTTGGTTTCGGCTGATCCATTTGAGAGAACCAAGTTATAGAATCCAAACGCTGGTTTTTGAATGCTGAGTGTGGTCTGGTGGGTTGTTTGTGGTTCGGTTCGGGATGTCGTTGAAACAGTCTGGTGAGTTGTTCCGAAAATATCCTGGAGTTGGACAGTGTAGTCGGTTTTGTAATCGACGGTACCGGTGTTTGCAGTTTGAACGTTCAATTTGTAGAGGGTTCCGGTTTGTGTTGATGTAATGGATTGAATAGATCCATTTTCGATAACCGGCCCGGTAACGTTCATGTAGACACGAACACCTTTTTCGATTGAAAATTCAGATCCGTTTTCACGGACAATGATCGCTCCGGTATGAAGTCCCACACCTGCATTTTTAGGAATGATAAAGTTGGTGCTCAAAATACGGCTTTCACCTGACTGGAGCGTGATTTTTTGAATCGGAAGATGAATCCAGTCGGATACATCGTCAGAGTTTTCGTGAAGGTTTTTGGTTTGAAATGTTTTTCCTTCGTTTGTTGTGGTGTCGGCAACGTAAATGGAAAGCTCTTTTGGTTCTGGAGAAAAGTTGGATATCTGAATGGCCTCCTGCTTCTGCTGTCCAGGTGCCAAGTATTCTACAAACCAGTCCTGGTTTGATCCTTCATCTGCATGGATCGGTTTTACATCTAGTGTTCCAAAGTTATAGAACTCTGCGTTTGCTACCGGTGCAGCGGCCAGATTCCACATTGTTACTGTGGCAATGGCTGATACGATGATGGTTTGTAGTGCTTTTTTCATCATTAGATTATGGTGAACGTGAGGGTTGTTTCGTACACTCCAATTGGGGTTGTAGACGGTATTTGAACGCGGAATCCTGGATAGAATTTCCATTCTCCCGGCTGACTTCCGCTTCCTGTTCCAAGAATGCGTGAGGTTGTCAGGTCGGTGTAACTATTGAGTGAGCCGTTAAGACTGAATCCGCTATCTACTCCGTTAATGGTTTGTACATCGAACGCGTCGTTAATCTGTGTTGTCAGATTTTTTACCTGAAAATTGGTAAGTGGGATTGTTTCGTTTGGTGAGGTTGTTTTTGTGAGTGGTCCGGACGCGCTGACTTCAACTTGAAATTCTGCTCCTCCATTTTGGTCGGATATTGATATGAATCCATCTTCTGTTCCAGCGTTTGGGGGGTTGGTGTATCCGCCTGGACCGGTGATAGTTCGAATGTTTACTTCGCTGTCTACCTGGCTAAATTGGGCTTGTACTGGCGTAAAGACGATGCCTGAAGGTCCGTCGAACCGGTAACCTCCTCCAACCACCTGAATGAGCATCTGTTGTGCGAAAACAGGGGTGAAGTTAAGGCTGAAAAGCCCTAAAGTCGCAATTACTAGCCAAATGTTACGCTTGTTTTTTTGCATATTTTTTAGATTCGATGTAGTGAATGAGGTTGTAGAACATTGCTGCCAGAACTCCGAAGAGGCTTAAAACAAAGAATGCTGTCTGACTGTATGCGGGAGTGGCGAAAATGTTAGTTTGTGCCATTGTTGGTTCGATAATGTTGGCATAAACACGGACGCCGATTCTGGTTGTTATAAGAATATTTTGGGCATTTTTTTCTGATTTTGATGCAAGAATTGAAGCTTTGTACTCTTGTGTTTTTGCGTTTTCCGGAATGTTGAAGTCGACTTGAACGTTTTTTTTCTCATGCGGTTTAAGGTCGATTGAATCCATGCCGATGCTCATCCATCCAGACAGATTTTTCTTTGTTGGATTTTCATTGAGAAGGAATGTTCCGCTTTCATCGTTCGCATCCAGAATTTCTAAATTGAGTGAAAGTGGTTCATTGGTGAGGTTTTCGATAGTTACAAAATCTTTGGTGGTTTGTCCCTGTTCGGCTTTTAAGAGAATCCAGCTGGTGTTATCTCCATGCTGATATGTTGGGTAGATGGTGAAATCTCCTGTTGCAGCATGGGCCGGCAGGGCTGTGAGCGCTGTCAGAAAGATGCTGGTTCCAATTGTGGTAAGGAGTTTTTTCATCTTTTATGTGAGTGTAAATGTGATCTCTGCGCTGTGTGTTCCCGGAGCAATAAATGGAGGTACGGTAATCTCAAACTCTGGGAAGATGCGCCATCGACCAATTTCGTTGTTGGTTGTTCCGGTTTTTTCTGCCAGAACCTTTTGTGTGTCGATAAACGTGTAGTTTTGGGTCGCGGGATTGAGGGTAAATGCTGTTGGAGTATTGGTTGATTCGACTGTCTGGAAGCAGAAATCTGCGTCTGTTGGAGTGTTTGTGTCGTCACAGTCTCCGGCATCGATGTCGGTGAGATCGTTATCCCAGTTTTTGACGCGGAAGTGTTCATCGTTTTTGATGTAGGCTTTTCCATCCGCGGCAGCAAAGAAGTCGTCTGCCTGAATAGTGAGAGTAAAGTCGACACCGGTTGCATCCTGAATTTCCACATATTTTACGTCTCCTCCATAAATGGCATCACGAACTGATATTTCCTGAACGGTGTCTTGTGTAATATTGACCGGCACTGATGGGAAGGTAACGGATGTTGGAACATCCAGGAACTGTCCTCCTGCCTGAACTTCCTGCTGAGCGACTGGTTCAAATTTGTCTACTCCCAGTAGAACGAGGGGACTTTGAAGTAGTTGATATATTGCTGTACTTGAGTCGTTTCCTCCGGTGCTTTCAAAGTTTCCTTCCCAGGCTACGGCTGTTTGTCCACGTTGGTTTATGTCGGCTGATGGGAGAATTTGTCCGGAGTTGATAGTTGAATTGATGCGGAAGGTTGGTCCGAATGGTTCGAATCCATATGTTCCGCCGCCAGTGAATTGAAGGAACTGTCCAAAAATCATATCTTCTGCTGTTGCCGGTGAATCACCCCAGACAACTAGGAATTGATTTGAGTTTATGTCTGCCGCAATAGATGTTGCGAAATCGCGGGCTTCAGCCTGTGAGTATTGTGTAAGAGGGTAGTGAAGACCTGCACTTGTTGGTCCTCCGGCACTAAAGGCATAGAGTTTTGCAAAAACATCGCTGTCTGCTCCGCTGAGACCGGTGAGAGTGACGACATAGCGACCTCCTGATACGAATGCAACGTCCGGGTCGACATTTTCAGATCCAGTAGAAGGGACCTGTGCATCAGACCCAACAAGAGATCCTCCAGTTGCTTGTTGTATGAGGACTTCGCGTATTCCGGCAATGCTATCTTCCCATACATAAACAATGTCAGTAGTGTCTGGATCCATATCAACGCCGCCTGCGACACAGTCGGTACATCCGCTATAGATCTGATTGTAGGTCATACTTGTATTATGGTATGCGGATTCAATGCTTTGAGCAGTGGAATCGTGCCAGATAACGGCAAATTCCTCGATGTCGCTTCCACCACTGTTTGTGTAAACTCCTGCTACGACGTGAGCATTTTGTTGGAGGTTTGCGCTGGCATTAACTGCCGTGGCTGATCCAATTGGATCTCCGGCTTCGTCGAAAAGTTGGTAATAAATGTTTTTGGTTCCAGATGAGTTGTCTTCCCAGGTTACAATAAAGTTTCCGACTGATGATCCAGAGGTGTCCTTAAAGAAAGAAACAGATGGATTGTCGGCTCCTGATGCTGAAGAAATGATTTCGGCTGTTTTTACATCTATGTAGCTTGGTGAGGCACTTGAGTCATATCTTTTAAGGGTGAGGCGAACAGCTTCTGCCGGAACGGTACCAGTTGTTCTGTAAACGAATGCAATGTTTCCGTTTGGCGCTACTGCGGCGTCGACATTGGTTCCTGTCTGGGTACTTATTGGGGTTGTTGATGTTTCGTTTTCGGTTTTGAAAATTTCTGTTATGAAGTTTTGTTCTTTAACGTTGCTGCCACTACCCCATACAATTGAATAGAATCCGTCTGTGTTCATTTTAACTGCTGACCATTGTGGAACACTGGCTCCTGCTGTGATGCTGACATTGCTGCCAATCCGTTTTCCCTGATAGTTGTAGCTTTGGCTGTAAATGTCCCAGTTTGCCCCATCCCGTTCTGACCAGGTAACGGTAAAGTTTCCAAGGTAATCAGCAGAGATGTTTGGCCATTGTCGTGGGGTGTTGGTGGTGTTGTCGTTCGCAACCAATTGGAGTCCATTTGGACTACAGGTTACATCGGTGTCAGTTCCGTTGGCTGGTGCCGGGTCGGTACAGGTAATGATTTCAGCAGAGAGCTCATATGAGCTGGCGTCCTGATCCGGGTAGGCGATGATGAACTGTCGATCCGTGTCATCATCCAGACTTAGGCGGGGAGCCTTGTCTGTGGCAACGGAAGGTGCTTCCAAATTGGCAAATCCCTGTGATGTTATGGCTGTGTTGCTGCCAATAGATGTTCCGTCTTGAGCATATGCCTGATAATAGATATCGCTATTGTTCCAAGCGACCATGAATTCTCCCAAATTGTTCATGGCCACACTACTGCGGGTGTTGGTTGTTCCAGCAGAGGTATTTACCGTAATTTCTGATCCTGCTAGTGTTGGGAGCGCTGCTGTTTGAGTGAAATCAATGTCCAGGCGTTGGGCATAAATGTTCTGTGTTGTGCCGCCATCATTCGTGGAACGCCAGGTAACAATTACAGGTGTATCAGTGCTGCCTCCAGCAATGTCTGGACCATCGTAATCGATAGCAATATCGGGAAACGTTTCGACTCCACTACCACGATTCCCTGTTGTGTTAACGACCATAGCGCTTCCACCTATTTGGGTTCCGTCGGCCTGATACGCACTGAGTAAAATTTCACCATCGGTACCTGAATTGGCATAAAATTCCCAGGCGATGACATAGTTTCCGTCTTTATCCATAGCTACAGCAGGATGAATGTCCCGGCTTATGTTATCTGTAGCACCTATAATTGTTTCACTTGATCCGATAAGGTTTCCTTCAATATCAACCTTGCGGAAGTAAAGGCTTTCGTTCGCGCCAAGGTCATCCATCCTTGACCACACGGCAATAGAATTCCCATGGTCGTCCATCGCAATGTCCGGTTTATGCTCTGTTCCCACGCTTTGGATTATGGGTTGAGAGTTGGCATTGTTTTCCGGTCCAATGGTAATGGCGGCATGAGCCACTGGACCACTGTTCCAACTAATTCGCGCAAGTTGATAGGCGCTGAATATCACGCCGATCAACGGAATAATGAGAAGTCCGAAATAATTTTTATTTTTATTGTTCATTTTTTTGTTTTGGGACCATTAATGTCTGGTCTTTGTCGATCAAATAAGGAGGTTTGAGTTTGTTGAATTTGGCCAATCGTTTCCAATTAATGTGATGTTTTTTGGCGATGTCTCCAATATCTTCGCCTTCCTGAACAACATAGGCTTCTGCGTTTTGCATATATTTTTCCCATACTCGTTTTCGTTGGAGAATAACGCCTGCGGTTGCGACCAAAAGAAGGAGCACTATAAAAATGATCTCCCATGGCATAACCCAGAATTCGAGCGATAGTTCTTCTGTCGGGCTTGATGAATGGAATTCAGACGATCCGAATTTTCGTTCAAATGTCACCACTGCTTTAGCGCTAAAGTTTCCAATGAGTGGTCGGTTTTTCATTTTAACAACCGGGTGAATAACTGTTCCCGGAGAGCTGGTCCCCAGCTTTTTCTCGATCTGTTCGTAGAGGTTGCCCATGCCGTCATAAACATTGATAAGGGCAACAGGTTCGTAGGCAACGTTTCCGTTGTTTTCGATTCGGAATTCGAACTTGGTTGTTCCAGTTATGCTTTTTACGGCTGAAAAATCTGTGAGACTGTAATCTTCATAGGTCTTTCCTGGCACTGTCAGGTAGATGCGGGTTCCAATCCGGGTGCGAACTGAAATGTTGGTTCCACAAAGATTCTGTTCTACACATGTTTCGTGCTCCTCATCGTCGACCTCACGTGGATATCCTGTTTCGGCAATAAGGCCTCCAAGGTATTGTCCTGGAGGTACGCCTTCTGGAAGGATAATTTTGAAAGGGACGTCGACGCTTTGTTGTGGTTCGATAGTGACTGATTTGGTTTCCACGTCGGACCAGTATCCGATTCCTTTTTGTTCCTCTTCTCTGAATTTAAGGATGAAGCTACCGGTTTCACTGCTGGTTGCATCAACGGCATAGAGGTTAACGTTGGCTGGTTCGTCGCTAAAGTTTTTGAGCGTTGCGACGTCTTCAATTGTTTGTCCAGCCTCTTGTTCATAAATAAACCAGCTGTGATTTCCTTGTACGGGATCGGGATTTTTTACAGTCAATGTTACCTGACTTCCAGCCAAAGCTGTGTGGTTCCCCATAAAAAAAGTGGCGACAAGGAGCAGAGACAAGCTCATTGCTTTCCAAGGTTGGAGTGCAGCAATTTCGCTACAGTATGGGCGTTGTTTGGTTTTTGTCATTTTTATTTTTACGCGTAAAATAAAATACGCTTCAAGAAATTATACATCAAAAGGGCTCCAGCGTCAAAGCGCAGAAGTGATAATTTTTTGTGACTGGATATTTAGTGGTGGGGTTGTAGTAGGCGTGATGAATTGAGCCTATAACCCCACCGCCTGCGAATGTACCTTTTTTGTGAAACGTCGCAAATCATTTGGGTTTACTTGTTTGGCCAAGTATTGTATAATTTATAGATACTTTGTAAAGTTTCTTATCCACATGCGAACATCTTTTTTCAAGAGTTTGTACCCGGCCGTTTTGGCAACGTTTGTTATTCAATTGATTTTAATCTCTTTTGCGCCTTTTACATCTGCGACAGATGTTGGTGTAACGGTTTTGGAAACGCCACTTTCCATTACTATTGCCCCAAGTTCTGCACAAAAGAATATTGGAGAAACGCAACAGTTTACAGCAACAGCAAACTATACCGGAGGTGGGACTCTTGATGTAACGAACAATCCTCTTACTACATGGAGTTCAACTTCTCCTGCAATTGCAACTGTTACAACTCTTGGGTTGGCTACAGGTGTCTCTGCCGGGACGACCAATATTACTGCTACCTATGGAGGAGTGTCTGGAAGTGGACAATTGAATGTCATTTCTACAACTACGCCGCCTACAACCGGTGGTGGGGGAGGTGGGGGAGGACAGGTTCAACCTGGGGACCAATCGGGCGGTGACCAAACCGGTGAACAACCGGGCGATCAAACTGGTGAACAACCGGGTGACCAAACCGGTGAACAACCGGGCGATCAAACTGGTGAACAGCCAGGCGATCAAACTGGTGAACAGCCAGGCGACCAAACTGGTGAACAGCCAGGCGACCAAACTGGTGAACAGCCAGGCGACCAAACTG
>CALMAI010000031.1 GCA_937858825.1 uncultured Candidatus Peregrinibacteria bacterium | reverse complement strand
ATGCATCGCTCCATTCTTCACCTGGAGCAGGTCCGCCTCAAGAATCGCAACAAGCGCAGGGGAAAATAGCTTCGTGAGGGTCACCAATTTGTCACGAAAAATTTAGAAAATCTTTATTCCACTCTGCTACTATAAAATTTCCTTGTCATTCTCAATTTGTTGAGCGATGACAGGGGAGTTCTTTGACAACTGACACTCGAACCAAATAGAATCACCTTAGAGGTGTTCTATCAACCAATGAAAGGAATCCAATGAACCGACGAATCGCAATGGTCATAGTCCCACTCCTGGCAGTCGCTCTCTATTTTAGTGGCTGCGTGGGGGAAATTGGTGATATACCGGAGGCTCAGACGCCGACGGGATGTCACAAGTCCGAAGGACGCTACTACGACCCTCAGGTGGGGAAGTGTGTGCATCCATCCAGTCCACATGAAGCCCGCGTTCTCAACGAGTACCGCTACGTCAACAAACTGGCGGAGGAAGGGAAAGTGGAGGAGGCGGAGTTCTACATAAGCTTTAAATGGACAACCATAGAAAAAACAGAAGAGATCTGGTCTTTTATCCACCAACGTGGAGCCAACATGCACTACGTAAGTGCACTCCTTCCAGAAGATCGTGTCTATGAAACCAACTGGGGTGAGGCAATCATCCCGGAAGGTCCCAAAATGTGGAAGGGATCCCATGCGGTAAGCTGTGGTTGGGGTTCTCGCACTTCTGGATGGCCGGAAGTGCAGACCATCCAGAATTTTGTGGAGATGAGCATAAAGGAGGATGAAGAAAAGACAGGTCAAGAAATGATCCTTCGTCGTAAAGCCATCTTCGAAGATGGAGACTGCCGTATAAGAAATATGTCTGTCACAGCATCCCCTGCAGTGATGCGAGATGTCTGGAATACTTATCTGGATGACATCGAAGCCATCCAACCTCAAATCACAACAGTCGACAAAGCTCAGGGTGCCTTAGGCCCAAGCTACAACCTCGTGGAAGGAAAATAGCACGTGAATCACTATGTTAGGCAGATAGTCATCGCCCTTATAGGGTTGGTGGTGACTCTGACACTGGCATCAAAAGCTAGTGCGGAGTATCCCTATAACTTTCCTACCTATTCCATGGTAAAGGTGACCAGAGATCCCGGTGGCCAATCATGGCTCTACTTGGAATTCTTGTGGGGAAAGGAACTCTCTAAGGCAAAGAATGCTGAAGAACTAGCTCAGTTCATCGAAGAAAATAAACAGCCTTGCAATAAGCCAAATTTCGAAAAGGGTAAGGCCGTCGAATTCGAAATTGTTATCACTCCCAAGTGCTTCCTTCGCCCAATGGGAGGAAAAGATGACAAGTTTCGATGTGATGAAGTCATGGATCCATGGGGTGAAGGGTTCCATCTTCCCAATGCTTTTATCCCTGAAATAAACGACTTTAATTGCTACGTGGATCTCTGGAACTACTGGAATCCAAACTCAGTAGATGTAAACTTCCAGTTGGCCCAGGATTGCGACTTCGATGCCAAGGGCATTCCGTGTGCTGTTGGTGGCGTGGAGTTGGGACTCTTCTTGGACAAGCTTGGCAATTTTGCCGTCGGCCTACATGATGCCAGCGCCCTTAAAGCTGGTGTGATGTATTCCTTCCGTTATCCTGTGGAGGTAAACAATAGTTGGGAATGTGAAAGCTTAGTGAATTTGATCGCTGCTGATGAAAAGTGGTGTTCTGGCGAAGTTGGAATGTTCGAAAATAACCATTTCGGTTATTACGGTGTCGCCGGATCTCATAAAGACTGGGGCCGCGCATACGTATCCATGCAAACCTTCAACAATGTCTGTGACCTGTCTTGTGACTTTTCTGATAAGGAATACACTTGTCCGCACCTTCTTGGTGTGTCTTCAGCTCTTGGACAGTGTGAAGATGTAGACAAGCACACTGACTACTGGATCACCAATCTTTGTCTGCCTACTGATGACTACAAGTTCACCCCAGGTATCGCAAAGGATGACTGGGTAACGGAGGATCAGTGTATGTCTGAATGGACATCCATAGACCTCGGGACCTACAACTCTTGCTGCATTGATCTAGATGGGGATGGCTATTACGGCTATTCGCAGAAGGAACTCTACGGCAGGCAAACAGGAGACTGCAACGACAACAATGCCAGTATTCACCCCGGCGCATCCGAGGTTTGTGCAAATGGAATAGATGAGAACTGTGATGGAGATGACGAGTATATTTGCTTTGCTGGTGGCGGAGGAAATGGAGGTGAAGAAGGCTGCCCTGAAGGCAGTGAGTGTGAAACAGGTGATCAACAAATCTTTAACCCTTGTCCCAACGGGGTTGATTACGAAACGCTAGCTTGCGAAAACTGTGAATGGGTGGTTATTTCCACCTGTCCACCAACCGGATCCTGTCAACCAGGAACCCAGCAATCCTGCGGCTTCTGTGGAACCACGACCTGTGGTTCCAATGGGGAGTGGGGCTCGTGTCTGAATCAAGGCGCTTGCAGCCCCGGCCAGACACAACAGCAAAGCTGTAATAGTGTCGGCACGCAAACCAGGACGTGCGGCTCAAGCTGTACGTGGAGTGGGTGGAGCAGCTGCTCTGCCGAATGCAGTCCCGGCCAAACCCAGCAACAGTCTTGTACTGTGAACGGGCAGGCAGGAACCAAAGAAAGGATCTGCAATAGTAGTGGCCAGTGGGGAAGCTGGAGTGGCTGTCAGTCTTCATGTCAGGATACGTACCTGGCTTCAAGCAGTCAGCCCTGCTACAGCAATCCTCAGGGATCGGGAAATCCAACGATCTGCCTGAAAGTTCAGCAGAACAGCGGATCCAGCTGGAAATATCAGATCTGCAAGTCTGGTGGATCCTTCCAGAATAGCTTCGATTATGAGCTCAAAGACGACAACCTTGGTCCTTCTTTCGGAAGTTTCACAGGAGGTGCCAACACCACCTGTACTCCCTGGAAGACGATTAACGTTGGATACATTTCCGGTTACGGAGAAAGCAATGGTGCCGGACTGATGGGCTACATCAAATCGCCCTCAGAATGCACCCAGCCCGCATGCCAGTACCACACCGGCTATGTCACCATCCGAAAGGAGTGTCAGTAGTAGAGATGGGGAGGTGTTCAGCTTTCTTAAATCTTTTAAAAATAGGACGAGCAACTACCCTTTTCATCTTAATAGAACAATGCCCTCCTCAACCTTGATGCGCGCACAGCGCAACAAAACCGAAGGAGGGCTGTTTTTTAAAGCATTATTTTACAAAAGAAAAGGATCAACCTATCATTGTCTAAGCTTATTCAACGCACTCATGAAAACTCTGGCTATCAACTCAGCACTGCCACTCACAGAGATCGCTCTCCTGGAAGATGGAAAAGTCCTCATGCACAAATCCTGGCCTTCCAATTACAACGAAGCCGAAAAACTCCTGCCAGAAATTCAGAAAATCCTTCAAAAGCACGGACAGCCAGATCAGATTTTTGCCGTTCAGGGGCCTGGCGCCTTCACCGGCCTACGGGTTGGTATAACCATTGCCAATAGCCTCGCCTACATTTTTGGAGTGCCGATCAAAACCTGCACCACCTTTGAATACCTGGACCAAAAAACTCCTGAGCAAAAACGCGAATCAACGGCCATCCTCATGCGCGCCGGAAGTGGAGTGGCTGTTGTCCTTCCAAATGTAGAAAAAGTACACAAAATCAACAAGGATGAGCTCGCCGATTTTCTCGCAGCAGCTCCGCACATTAAAGCTGTAGTATCCGATGTTCGCTCAGAAGCCCGTGAAAATTATCAACTCCCAAAAGGAACAAAGTGGCTGGAGCTGGAAGCTCTCCCGGATTTCGCGCAAACTGTCCAAGCCATCCTTGAATCAGAACGAACAAATCACAAAGTTATCAAGCCACAATATCTGGCTCCGCCACACATCACCAAAAGCAAAAAACAGCAGTTCGCCTAAAAAGTTCGCCTAACACTCATGCTCTACATCATCGCCACACCAATCGGAAATCTGGAGGATATCACCTATCGTGCTGTCCGGATCTTAAAAGAGGTCGACCACATCGCCGCCGAAGACACACGTCATTCGCGCATTCTCCTTGAAAAATACGACATCAAAACACCAACCATCAGCTTTCATAGCTACAGCGATGAAAAGAAACTGGCTCATCTTATCTCGCTCCTCAAAGAAGGAAAATCCATCGCCCTCATTTCGGATGCCGGCACGCCAGGTATTTCCGATCCAGGCTATAAACTCATTGTTGCCGCGCGTGAAGAGGGGATCCAGGTCGTGCCGATTCCCGGGCCATCTGCTTTCCTTACAGCGCTTCAGGCCAGCGGATTACCAACGCATCAATTCTTGTACCTCGGATTCCTCCCACTCAAAAAAGGTCGCCAGACCCTTTTGCAATCATTGCAGGAAGAGCAGAGGACCATCATCTTTTACGAATCTCCACACCGCTTAAGCAAAACTCTAGGTGAACTTCACGACTATTTTGGTGATCGCCAGCTTGTTATCGCCCGCGAACTCACCAAAATCCACGAAGAGTACTTTCACGGCACTGCTGCAGAAGCTCTCCAGCACTTCACAGGTCTCAACCCGGAAGAGGCCCTTGGTAGCAGTAAAGCCGCCAAAAAAGCCCTCAAGTCTGCCCTTCAATCATCAAAGCGGCCGAAGGGAGAATTTGTGATTATGCTGGCTGGGAAATAATTTTGCATAAAAAAAACTCCCGTGTTCCTGCACACACGGGAGTTCGACCCTTGCCTGGGTCCGGCCATGTCACGTTCGCCGTCTCCGACGTCGCAACCACAGCGCCAGTGCTCCAACGACGAGTAGGAGCTTCCCCTCAGGAGGCGAAGACCCATTCGAAACTTTCAGAGCACAGATCATCTCCCCGCCCTCTTCAGGACTGAGAGATACAATGTAAGTATCACCTTCGTGGAGCGCGAACTCATCTCTCCACGATGTAGTGACCAGGGTTTCTCCCGACGAAGTCAGGAGTGAGACCTCCGTATCAGAGTGACTTGCATCAACCCAAATGTCGGTCTCATCGCCCACCACAGTTTGTACAAAGTACTCCCCGCGACGAACGATAATGTGGGGATTCACGCTGTTCGCCATGGCGTGAACAGCTCCATATTCGACTTCGATGTTTTGCAACTCGTCATCGATTATGATGCTGCCGTCCTCGAGGTAGAGATTAAAAACCCCCGAATCGAAGACGATTTTTGCATGGCACGTACCCTCTCGAGCAACGCGCCCGTCCGCAAGAAGTTTCTGCGGACACTTGTTTTCCGGGGGCTCTGCGCGGGCCCGCGCGGATGACAAGGTGAGGCCAACCACAATGGTCAACCTCATCACGCCCGACGAAAATGAAATCGGTGGACGATCCGACGTACGTCTTGTCAAAGAATGCTCCCTTCTGCTTGCTGCAGGACAAGCACCCTATTATACTAACTTTTTCTTGATTTGCAAGCGGAACCGTGCTAATTTTTGGATAGAGCTTAAAAACTCTTATTTATGGCAGAGGTAAATAGAAATATCGAATCACATGAAGAGGTTGTAGAAACCTCTAATTCAGCAGACACGATCAAGTCAGCTATTCTTTCACGGAAGAATATGGTGGCAAAAGCGCTTGCTGCTGTACTTGCAGTATCTTCCGCAAGTTGTGCTTACGACGAATCTTTTGATGAACCATCACTTTCTAAAGTGGTAGACTCAAAAGAAACTCAAACACAGGTTCCAAAATTGGGAATTTCTATGAGTGCCAACAGTGATTTACGAAACTATTCACTTGATTTAATTTCAGCAGAAGACCTTACAATAACGATTAAAGGTGTTGATCTGAACGATCCAACCAACACTTTTGAAACACACATTACCGTTAATATAGACGAAAAAATCGGAAAAGGATTGAGCTCAGAAATGGCAGAGTTCCAAAAACCTGCCAGCAGATTTGAATTGAAGGCATTTAATGAGAATGGCAAAGAAATGCCAATAAACTTCTCTGGAGAGAAAGGAACGATCAAAGGAGAAGCAATCCAAGATGTAGAAAAGGATTTCGGAATCGAAGTAGAGTAAAGCTCCTACTTACTTTTCATATCAAACACTCCATCCCAGTCAGCCTTTGGCGGGAAATCTTTAAGAACTTCACAACGTTGTTTGTAGAGCTTTGATGGCCCATCCTCAGGGAAACTTTTCAGAATTTCTTCAAATTTGGTAAGCGCTTCATTAAATTTTCTCTCACTATAAAGCCGGATACCGTCGTTATAGAGTGTCAGAAGAATCTCCGCGTTGCGGTCAACAGCACCAGCAAGACCCAAAAGTTCATAAACCCGAACCGGCTGTTGCTTTCCAACAACTCGAATCAGATCCAGTTCCCGGGAAATAACCTCTTTTTGCACTCTTTTAAGAGTTTCTTCACTCATCATGACGTTGGTTGAATACTGCTTATTCGCTCCTTCAAGCCGCGAACCAAGGTTTACAATATCTCCCATAGCCGTGTATTCCAGGCGGGCTGCCGATCCAATATTACCCACAATGGCTTGTCCACTACTGATTCCACAACGAAAATCGATCAATGGCTTTTTTTCTCCTCCTGGTAAAACAGGATCTTTTTGCCACTTTTGATGCAATTCCTGCAATCGAAGTCGCATATTCAGCGCTGCCCGAACTGCCCGTAAAGCATGATCCGGTTGATTAATTGGAGCGCCAAAGAAAGCCATAATCGCGTCACCTTCAAACTTATCCACCGTTCCACCTTCAGCCATAATCACTTCAGACATCGCCTCCAGATATTCATTCAAAAAGGCTACTAGACTTTCCGCCGAAAGCTGCTCAGAAATGGTGGTAAAGTGGGCGATATCGGTAAAAATAACAGTAATATCCTTCTTTGCCCCGCCCAACTGTAAAGAGTCTGGATTTTCAGCAATCTGATCAGCCACAGAGGGGTTCACGTATCGTGAAAATGCACTCTTTAAAGCCAATTTCGACTTAAATTCAGTCAAATACCGATAAATATAGACTGCCATAAACGCGACTAAAACAGTCAAATACGGGTGTACAAGATCCACAATAATCCCAACACCAAACAAAATCGGGGCCAAAACAGTATAAATTACTATAAATCCTCCCAAAAATGCCAGCGACCATCGGATCCGTGTAAACATAAACACATAACAGCTTCCAAAAGCCAAAAGTAGCATCAGGGCAATCTTCTCAAACGGCGACATATACCGCAGAAAATCTCCCTCCAGAATGGTCTGGATAGCATTGGCATGAATTTCAACCCCAGGAATAGCAAAGCTGGAAGAAAGAGGTGTGAGGAATGTATCCTGAAAAGAGTCTGAATATGGTCCAATCAAAACAATTTTGCCACTAGGATCAATCGATCCAAAGTCGTCATTATAGGCATCTACAAATGAAAGAGAATCATATGTACTAGAAGCCTCGGCCCAGACCTGAAAATTCACCATCATCTGCTCATCTTCGGTAGGAATGGAAAGTTCCCTGCCCAAAAAAAGACGAGCAATAAGAGCAGAAAAGGAGTCATAGGTTTCACCAGTTTCAAGGCCATGAAGGGTGAGTGGAGCACGGCGAATCACCTCATCTTCATCTTGAAGAATATCGAGTGAAGCAATGCGAATATTGTCACGTTCATCGTAAATCGGAAATTGGATATCTGTTGATTCGACTCCCCGCTCTCCAAGAAAACTTTCCCCAAAAAAGCCAATAACAACAGATGCAGGGGATTGAAGCATGGCATCATAGAACTGCTGATCCGTCTCTTCATTTCTGTTGCTGAAGAAGAGAAAATCGAATCCAACAACCTTTGGATTATGGGCTGAAATATTCTCTAAAGCTTGGGCATAGATGTCTCTTTCCCATCGGGCAAATTCCCCAAGTTCCTCAATCGTTTTATCATCGACTTTTACAATGACAATGTCTTTATTGGGAGGTTCAGCCCGATACATATTATCAGCTAGTTTAAGCTGAAGCGTTTGCAATGTGCCTGAAAGTGCGATTCCAGCCATAAGCCCGGCCAAAACCACAGAAAAAAGTCCAGAAACAACGGTTTTGTTTTTCCAAAAATTCATAATGTAAAAAGCGCTATAATCCTTTAATTATAGCACTTTTATAATATCTTTTGTAGTCGAGGTTCTTAATTACTGGTTTCTCTTGCGGCGTCGTGCAACAACAAGCCCGAGTGCGGCAAGGAGTCCCGCAAGTTGCAAATTAATGTCATTTTGTACCTTTCCAGGAGAGATATTACATCCATCATCTTCAACTGGTGGTTTTTCAGCTGGCCCAGTAGGTTTTTTCCCGAGTGTTGCAAGGAGTTCATCCTCTGACCATTCAGCTTCCTCGCCGGCATTCAAGATATTGGTTTGGCTTCCGGCAATAACAAGGTCGATAGTGGCTCCATCTGGCTTTGAAAGATACATTCGAGCCTGACCATCAAGCTGCTTGTTTTTGAAGTAAAACTTATCTCCTTCAACGCGATTACTCATAGTGTATTTGGTCCCAAGCGCTCCAGCATGGAGGTTTGAACCATCCTGTCCCACTGGAATGATGATTTCATCAACATAGTGAGTCCCATTTGTTGGGTGATCCAATGTGGCATTGTAGTCAGCTTTACGTTCTTTGGTTACAGCTCGATTACGATACACAGACTCACCTTCACCAGTAATAGTAACAACGTCGGTAGTAACACCCTCTGAATTGGTATAAGAGAATGTACAGTTAGCGTCGTTCCCAGCATTTATAAGATAAACAGGATCGTTTGTCGCAAGATTATCGCATTCTTTAACCTCACAAGATCCAGCAGTAGTATTAACAGTAATTGGGCATTCTTCCATCATGCTTCCACCTTCTCCGCCAGCTCCACCCATGCCACCAGTTT
>CALMAI010000030.1 GCA_937858825.1 uncultured Candidatus Peregrinibacteria bacterium | reverse complement strand
GATTTTTTTATTTCGGATTTCAGCCAGCTCGTCTTCATCAAATTTGGATGTGTCCTCTCCATCAAAAATGTATTGCCCATCGGTTTGCTTATCCAACATTCCCAGAATATGCATGAGTGTGGATTTCCCTGATCCGGAATGGCCCATCAGCGCTACAAATTCACCTTTTTTCACTTCAATATCGATCCCTTTTAAAACTTTGGTTTCGATGTCGCCGGTAATATAGTTTTTGATGATGCCTTTGGTTTGGAGGAGCATTATCGGACAAAAGTAATGATTTGATCGCCTTCTTCGAGTCCTGATGTTACTTCAACAAACTGGTCGCTTTCGAGTCCTGTGGTTATTGTGATTTTTTCCGGAGTACCGTCACGAAGGACTTCCACATAACGGGTGTTGTCTTCAAAGTTAATCGCGCGGGCCGGAATGATGATGACATCTTCTTTTTCGGCTGTGATGATCTCCAGATTGGTGGTCATTCCGGATTTAAGCCGCTCGTCGTCCAGGTTGAATGCGGTCTTGATCTGGTAGTAAACGACACCCTGAATAATGGTTTCTGCTGTGTCGATTCCCACGACTGTTCCCTGGAATTTTTCGGTGAAATCGAAGGCGTCGATGGTCATTTCCACCTTGTCGCCGACATTAATTTTGGCGATGTCGGTTTCGGGGATATTGGCTTCGACCAAAAGTTCGTCGGCCTGGATTGTCAGGAACGACGAAAGCGCTGCTTCCGAAATAGAGACATTTTCTCCAATTTTTCCATGGATAAAGGTGACGACTCCGTCGATTGGTGAGAAGAGAAGTGTGTCGCGGCGTTCGTTTTCCGCGATTTGAAGGGCAATTTTGGCGAGTGATATTTGTGCCAGAAGTGGAGCGAGATCGGTGTCCCGTACCGGAGATCTTCTAAGAGCCAGGTTTGCATTGGATGCCGCGAGTCCGGCTTTGCGGATTGTTACCTGGGCTTCGGCATTTTTATTGCTGTTTTCAGCGTTGATTTTTGACTGTTCAAGGTCGAACTTTGCTTTTTCGAAATTATTGACTGCTGTGTTGTATGCATTTTCTGCAGCATCGATCTGGAGCTGATAATTGAGTGCGGCAGCTTCTGAATCTTGCGGGCCTCCGGTTTTGATGTTGAGGATGGATGTTTGGAGTTCGCTCAGTGACAAGGTGGCGGTTGAAAGTTTAGAAGAGGCCGATGATATCTGCATGTTGTACTCTTCCTGTTCTGGTGAACGAAGGGTTATGTCGCGAAGGGCTTCGCCTGTTTGAGACAAGAGCACAAGTGAGCTATTTCCTGCCTGGATGGTGGCAGATATGGCTTTATCAATTGCTTCATTGGAAGAGTCGGAAAGGAGCATCCCCTGAAGTTCGATCGCATTTTCGTAGTCAGTTTTTGCTGGATTGTAGTATTGATTTCTCAAAATATCTTTTTCCCGATCATCCAATTCTAAAAAGCCGGCTCCACGAAGACCAATAATCTCTTCGGTAAGGAAGAGGGCTTCCTGTGTTGCTGTCAGCACAATATCCAGGCTGGTTTTTGCTTTTGAATAAGCGCTTTGTAATGCAACTGTCTGTGTATTGGATCCTTCCAGATCCAGTTTTGCCAGTTCCTGTTCGGCAAGTTTCGTGGTTGTTTCCAAATCTCTTTTGGCGGCCTCCATGTCGTCGAGGGCCTGGTCATAAGCAAGCTGGGCCAGTTCAATGTTGGCTTCGTTAATTGCCTGTGTGTTTATCTGATCTTTTTCTGCCGCTTCAAGCGAGGCTTGCGCACTTTGAACATCGGCTTCCGCTATACGGATTTCTTCAGTCGTATTCCCCGCCTTGGTTTGGTTGTATTGCGCAGTCGCCAAATCCACGTTGGCCTGATTTCTTTCTATTTCCAGATCCAGCGCCTTGTTTTCCAGCGATGCCAATGTCTGATTGACGCTGACCCGATCCCCTTCTTCCACAAAAATGTCTTCAACTTTTCCACTTTTTTGAAAGTGAAGGTCAATGGTTGGTTCGGCTTTAATGGCCCCTGTTGCGGTAACTGTTTGAGTAATATTCCCCTTTTCTGCTTTTGCGAGCACGTACTCGGGGGCTGCTTCCGGTTGTAGCAGAAAATAGGCCGCTGCCGATCCTCCTATACCAAGAATAAGGAGATAGCGAACCCATTTTTTCTTTAGAATGCCAGCCATTGACGGGATTTAGTACTCCGTCAAATAGTATAATTTTTGGCCTTTAAAAGCAAGGATTGTGATCTTTTCTACAAGATCTGCTCAGTTACATTTTTACTGAGACTCTTTTTCGATTGGCGGGATTCCAAATTCAGTTTCGAGCGCTTTATTGATCTCTTTTCTTCGTACGTCCGCATGGGGATTTCCCTGGCAGGTCTGGTTAAATCCTTTTGTAATCGTCACTACTTTTCGTTCTATCCCAAGCCTTAGCCGCTCAGCTTCATCTTTATATTCATGAATATCGATTCCTTTGCATGTTTCTTCCATCCTTTCTATGGCTGTTTTGCATGAGCTATAGAGTGTTCCAAGTCCACCAATATTGAGAGGCTGACTGTCACAATCCTTTTCCAACTTCAGGTTGGAGATATCACAAAGCGGGAAAATCGACTTTTTCTCCAGAAGGCATTTTTCGGCTTGTTCGGGGCTTATTTTTGGTTCTGAATCCTGAGTTTTTGGTTCCTGAGGACTACAGTTGGTTGCCAGAAGTGCGGCTCCAAGGATGAGTGATTTTTTCATAGTGTTGGTCAGTAAAGGAGCGCATTATCATTCATAATGCGCTCCACGTCAAGGCTGCTCCTTATTTCTTTAGCTCTGAAGTTCTCCAGTGTAGACCGCTTCAAATGCTGATCCTGGTACTGATTTGAGTTGTCCAAGGTCGTCATCGTCCCAGCGTGGATCTGAGGCTCCAGTGATGTACCAGTCAGATCCGTTGTCGGCCAGGATCATGCCGTATTTTTTGAGTGCTTCCAGAATGACTTTGGCATGTCCGGTGTATCCAGAGGTATCAAAGTCAGCTTTCAACCGGAGGCGAAGCCCCATTGGTGGAAGGTTTGGATCGGTTGAACTTGAAGCAAAGTGTGTTGCCGGATGAATGTAGGCTTTTTGTGTCTGGCTCGCGGTGAAGCGGATAGCGTGGTTAATTGCTCCAGCTTCGGCTTCGTTGTAACGGATGAGGCCCGCAAAAACCGGAAGTCCAGCTGCATCGGCAGAGGTCCATCCATCTGGCCGGAGTGCGTTTGACATTAAATCAAAGATTGCCGCAGATCCTACTGACCATCCTGGTCCAACATAGGTTGAGTCCCAGGTTTCGTAGAGCA
>CALMAI010000029.1 GCA_937858825.1 uncultured Candidatus Peregrinibacteria bacterium | reverse complement strand
TATAATGGTTACAAGGCACTCTCGCAATGAGGAGTTTGCGTCAGTTTTATGCTTACGTACATTTCTTCACAAATATATCATAATGTCAAGAATAATAGTTGTCAAGAATAATTGAGGTGCTTTATAGCACGTGAGTAATGTCGCACAATGAATTAAGGATTCATGTGGCGCGGCATTCAGCAAAGGCTCAATGTGGGGAAGTACGCAGCCGCCACATAATCGGAGTTGAACTAAGCCGAGCGCAGGGATTGCAATGCTATTTGGAATTTAAGGCGGGATGGCTGACAAGATAAATACCATCAGTACGGAATTTTAAAAAGTCTTTGATACAAAGATCATCATAACCATGAGCAACAAGGGTTTCATTTCATCTCGATATACAAATTGAATGATTGAACGACGATTTTGGAGCCAACCAGCAAAAAGAAAACACAGGCAGGTGGAAATAACCATCATGCTGAGAAGTAGAACCATCCATTTTCGTTCACGAACGTCTGGGCGGCGAAAGTCCAGACGGAGGAATAAGAGGACCAGGTTGCATAGGGTGGCCACAAACTGGACACAAATGAGAAGATACGGATGCATCTGCTTCTGTGGATTGAGATTTTTTAGATCTGGTTTCTGCCCGAGATGGGAGAGTGTCAGTTTTCAATTTTTCGCGGAGAGCAGCCAGGCGTTTTCGTAAGCCCGAGCTGAACAGACCGTAATAACGGACCTTCACAAAGCTTTTGGGTAAAACATGCTGTAAGAAACGATGGATGAAGTCTTCAGCTCCCAAGGCGCACAGTCGTTCTGCTCCAGTTTCGGTATCTCGATATCGAAAAGTCACCCGGTCATTTTCCAATTTCAGAATGCGGTTGTTGCTAATTGCCACCCGGAAAATATAGGGTGCCAGATATTTCAAGGCTTCCAATCCCGAGCCTACCGGCTCAGCATGCACGACCCACTCTTGTTGCCACACCTTTGCTGGAATGTGTTTGTAGCAAGAGGTCTTGCGCAAGGACTCCTTCAGTTTTCCGCGAAAGATTCGGGAGAGCGCTCGCACTGGCAATAGAAAATTATGCCGAGCCGGTAACCAGATTTTTCCATGATCCGCACAGCCACCCGCCGGAACGAGATAATGGATGTGTGGATGGTAGGCCAAGTTACGTCCCCAAGTGTGAAGCACTCCCACCATCCCAATTTGTCCGCCCACAAAACGCGGATCTTGAGCCAACTGTTGTGTGGCAGCGGCCGAGGACTTGAAGAGCA
>CALMAI010000028.1 GCA_937858825.1 uncultured Candidatus Peregrinibacteria bacterium | reverse complement strand
GTTGTATGGCGTATCTTCCTGAAGGTCAAAATAGTCGATAGTTCTATCATCTTTTAAATAGAGCATGGTGGCATCGGCTCCAACAAGCCAGTTATTGTCGAGCCGTTTCCAGAGTATGCCAGCCACGACAGGGATATCGGCATCGGTTCGGACCTCTTTTTCAAGGATTGATGCCATGATGGCAATGTCGTGGATGGGTCTGTCGGCAGATTTGAGCTCGTCTCCTATGCGGTTTTCAAAATTATCGAGCATAAGTTGGATCAGGTTTTCATTGCTATATTCAACGGGATCCAAGAAGTAGGTGTCCGGGAAGAGGTATCCTTCCAATGGATGGATAAGGTCTTTTTGGAGATCCTCATTCAGGAAAAAGTATGAATCATAGCTATCAAATTCATCGACTGCTGCAATAAAATCACCAGGTTGGATCAGGTTCATGTCCACGAGCTCATCATCAATATCCTGAACCGTATACCCTTCCAGGACGGTAAGAATAACCTGACTTTTCTCGCCATCAATCAGTTCTTCAACGATTTCAGGGATTGTTTGTGATTGGCTGAGCATAAACCGTCCCGCTTCCAGCTGGCGGTCATATCCGCCGAATTTTGTGTACATTTTAAAGGCCTCTTCATCGGCGATGAGCTCTTTTTCAAGAAGATTGCTGGTGATTGTCGTAAAACTGTCTCCTTTTTTTATGAGGAACGATATTTCCTCTGTATTTTCAGGATTTACAGGGGTCGCGAGTGCTGTTTGATAGCTGGAATAACGGAACCATATGTATCCTCCAATAAGGAGAATGAGGATGAGAACGATTTTTCCAAATCCAGACTTGCGTCGGGTTTTATATAAAGGCCTTTTTCTCATTACATTCCAGGAAAATTCATATCACCCATTACATCTTTCATGAGTTCGGCTGCGACCTGTTGGGACTTTTTTACAGCTTTGTTCATGCATTTTTTCAGAATTTCCGGGAGTTTACTGCTTTGGAGCGATTCTTCGGCGATGGTGATGTCCACCACTTCCTGTTCGCCGTTCACGGTTACAATAACTCCTTCTTCTTCGGCTTCAATATGCGTATTTTTAAGCTCTTTTTTAATAGTTTTTGCTTTTTTCTGAAGTTGGTACATGTCTTTTGCTTTGTCGAACATATGCTAAAAATAAGGTTTAAAGGCTCTTTTGATATTACTGAACGGCTCTACATGCGTCAATCCGAACCGATTATTTGAAATTTTACATTGCGCTTTTAGGTGGTATTGTGTAACCTTTCTAGGCATTTTTCACAAACGATATTATGAAGACCGTTACACTTGAAGTACAAAAACGAGAACTGAGCTCATCTCCACGTGAGCTGCGGCGACAAAACATCATTCCTGCTGTTTTTTACGGCCAGGGCGAAGAGAGTGTCGCTGTACAAATGGATTATCAAACGTTCCGACGGATCTATATAAAGACCGGTTCAAGCGCGTTGATTGATCTGAAAGTGGAAGGAGCGGATTCAAAGAAGGTTTTGGTTCATGATCTTCAAATTCATCCACTCTCTGGAAAAATTGAGCATGTGGATTTCCTTCTTGTGAACCTGAAGGAGGCTATTACTGCTTATATTCCTGTTGAGATCATTGGTGAATCACCAGCAGTGAAGGATCATGGTGGTGTTTTGAACACAGTGAAGACAGAACTTCATGTGAAATGTCTCCCATTGGAGCTTCCGCATGAGATTAAAGTTGATATTTCCGGCTTGGAGGAGCTTGGTTCATCGATTCATATTTCAGATATTGCAGCGATTGAGGGTGTTGAAATTTTAGATGGCGATGAGGATGTCATTGTTAACGTTGCTGCTCCACGTGCTGAAGAGGAGCCAGAAACAACTGAAGGTGGAGAAGGCGAAGCTGGCGCAGAAGGAGCTGAGGGTGAAGCTGGCGCGGAAGCCGAGGGAGGAGCTGAAGGTGAAGAAGAAAAGTCTGAAGAGTAAGATCTTGGTGGCTTTGTATCTAAAAGAAATTAAAAGAGCTCCATTACGGAGCTCTTTTTTGATGTTTTAAAACCTTGTATTAGTTGAGAAGCTGTTCCAGGAGTTGTCTCTTCCGTGCGGCTTCTTCATCCTCTTTCTGTTGTTTTATTGGAGGGGTTACGTCGTTCATAACCTTTTTGAGTTGAACAGAGACGGACTCCCCGGGCTCAAAGTCTAAGGACATGTCTTCGGGGACAGGCCATTCGATTTGAGCGCCTGTATCAGGCAGTTCAATAGTAATGGCGTTATCACCGACATTTTTTATAATGCCGACTCTATTTGAGGCAAAATTGGTCATAGTTGGCTTTAGAGCCCCACAGACATTGCAGCAATCATCGGTGCAATGATGAGGGCAATGGTATTGATAACTTTAATCAGAGAGTTGATCGCTGGTCCGGCAGTATCTTTAAATGGATCACCAACGGTGTCTCCTACAACGGCTGCTTTATGCGCTTCTGAGCCTTTTCCGCCATGATGCCCGTCTTCAATGTATTTCTTTGCGTTATCCCATGCTCCACCACCGGTACACATCTGGAGGGCAAGTAATAATCCTCCAACAATGGCTCCGGCCAGAAGACCTCCAAGAGAAATTGGTCCAAGGAGATATCCAACAATGAGTGGAGAGAGAACTGCCAAAAATCCTGGAAAGATCATCTCTTTCAGAGCTGATTTTGTCACAATATCAACGCATCGGCTGTAGTCCGGTTTTTGGGTTCCATCCATAATACCTTTCTTGGTTCGGAACTGGTATCGAACCTCTTCTACTACTTTGTATGCTGTTTTTCCTACAGATTGCATACAAGAAGAAGAGAAGACGAATGGCAGGAGTCCTCCAAGGAAGAGTCCGATAATAAGACGATGATCAATCAAATCGAAGGTAAAATCAGCGCCTGGGGCGTTGAGAGAAAGTTCTTCAGCGTAAGCCTGGAATAGAACGAGCGCGGCCAATGCAGCTGATCCAATAGCGTATCCTTTTGTTACTGCTTTTGTTGTGTTTCCAACGGCATCAAGTGCATCGGTGTTGTTTCGTACCCCTTCTGGGAGTTCTGCCATCTCTGCAATTCCTCCAGCGTTGTCGGTAATTGGTCCATATGAATCGGTGGCGATAACCATTCCTGTGGTTGAAAGCATTGCTACTGCAGCAATGGCGATACCATAAATCCCATTGTTGAGGCTTGAAGCTTCACCAAAGTAGAATGCAAGGAAGATCCCAACCACAATCAATATGACCGGAAGGAATGTACTTTCCAGACCAACGGCAAGACCGGTGATAATGTTGGTTCCGGCTCCAGTTTCAGAAGATTTAGCGATTCGTTTTACTGGTTCGTACTCTGTTGATGTGTAGTATTCAGTAATGATGTTAATAAAGAGGGTTATGCCAAGACCGACGAGTGTTGCATAAAAGATATTAATATCTCCAATGTACAGCTGATTCACAAAGAAGAATCCGATAGCTGAAAGGACGCCGGTAATAATCATTCCTTTATAAAGAGCCTTCATAATCTTGCGGCTCTTTCCGAGCTTAATAAAGAAGGTTCCAATAATAGTTGCAATAACGGCAACAGCTCCAAGCATCAATGGATACTCAATTCCTGCGTGTCCCAATTGGCTTGAAAGTGTTGATGCTGCCAAAATCATGGCTGCGATCAATGTTACGGCATATGTTTCAAACAGATCCGCTCCCATTCCGGCGCAGTCTCCTACGTTGTCTCCTACATTGTCAGCAATAACTGCCGGATTTCGAGGATCATCTTCTGGGATGCTTTTTTCAACTTTTCCGACGATATCAGCTCCAACGTCTGCTGCTTTTGTGAAAATTCCTCCTCCAACACGGGCAAAGAGTGATACAAGGGATGCTCCAAATCCAAATCCAACCAAAAGTTTTGGCGCTGCTTCAACTGGAATGTTAAAGAGGTTGGTAAAGATGTAGTAAAAACCTCCTACACCAAGGAGTGAAAGTCCTACAACAGCAAGTCCTGTTACAGATCCACCTTTAAAGGCGACAGAAAGGGCTGCCTGAAGTGATTTTTTCGCAGCTTCAGTTGTTCGGACATTTGCACGGACTGAAACACTCATACCAATATATCCCGCGAGTGTAGAGAAGATTGCTCCAATCAAGAAGCTTACGGCGGTGAGGACACCATCGTTGTGATCTCCTGCAGGGAGCACGAATGCCATAATAAGGAAAAGGATGACTGTGAAAATTGCGATCGTCATGGTTTGACGATTGAGGTAAGCATTAGCTCCCTCTTGAATAGCTTTGGCAATTTCTTGCATTCGCTCGTCTCCGGCATCCTGTTTGAGAACGGTAATAATAAGATAGATAGCATATGCTAGCGCGATAATGCTAACTCCAATGGCAATTGGTGCGGCTTGAGTGAAGAAAAAGGATTGAAGTGCGTCCATGTCTGTTGAGATGTAAAAATATAGTTTAAAATCCAGATACCAATAGTAGTGAATAAATGGCTTTTAATAAACTTTTTTTTGGAATTATGATTTGATTCGTATGCTATTTTATGGTTTATAATGTTCATTAGCGTTTTTAATTTTTAAAACTTTTCTATGCAGGACGATTCAATGAAAATGCCTGAAATGGACATGAAAGATGTCGATTTCGGTAATGCTTTTCAGCAACTTCTAGCCATTTTAAAGCTGGATAAAGCCGTAATTAAAAAGGTGGCAGACAATAAAAAAGGTGGGGCGACTGCTGCTATTTTCTTGTTGATAGGAACGGCTACATTGCCAGTACTTCAGATGATTTTTGGGATTCGAATTTTGAATCAAACTTTTCGTCCGGATGTAGTGGCAACACTTGTGGGTATTTTGAGTGCTTTGATTTCTGCTCTTCTTGGCTATGTCGTTGTTACTCTGGTGGCAACAAAGCTTTTTAAAGGAAAGGGGACTTTTGCTCAATATTTCCGTGTTGGCGGTCTTGTAGCGGGAATTGGAGTTATAAGTGGATTAGTTGTTTTTGTTCCTGCGCTTGGGGCAATTATTTCTCTTGTTGTAGGACTTTGGAGTCTTGTAGTTGGGTATGTTGTTTTGAAAGAGGTGTTTCACCTGGATGATAAGAATGCGATTTTGACTATTATTGTAGCGGCGATCGCCCTTGTGGTTATTCAAGGAGTTTTGAATAGTCTTGGGCTTTCTGGGGCAGCTTCTCAGGCTGGATTTGATCTGAGTGCTGTTTCTTATTAAGGCTTTGTTTCCTAAAGGCGGATAGGTGTGTTCCTGTCCGCCTTTTTAGTGTTTTGATACTTTTTCCTTGTCGAGTCAAGTATATTTCTGCTTTTTTGGCTTATTTATAAGCTTTCAGGGTTCTTTTGGAGGCCATTTTGTAGTATAATGAAATGATAGTTTTTGTGCTTATGGCCGATAATAATCCTAACAATCCGGATAGCCAGGGTGAAGGGAAGGATGAGAACCTGAATGAAGATCAGAAAGGTTCTGAACGATCCTACACCAAGGCAGAACAGGGTCGAAACCTGCCGCTTGAGCGGGATCGGCTCCTTGAGCAAATCGAAGAAAATGATGAAAATGACGAAAAAGATGAATCTGCTGAACTAGATAAAAAATCTGATGATGAGCAGCCACAAAAGAAAAGGCGAAGACGACGAAGAAGAAAGAAGAAACCGAAGCAAGAGAGTGAATTGGATGAAGGTAAAACTAAAGAGGAGGATTCAAAACCAGAACCGGAACCGGAGCGGGAAACTCAACAGGAAACTGTGGAACAATCCGAAAAAGATGAGCAGCCTGAGTCGGAAAAGCCAAAGAAAAGACGCCGCCGTCGTCGCCGAAAGAAAAAGAATGAGAATGTTATTTTTGATGAAAGTTCTGAGAAAGAGCAATCAGAACAATTAGAACCAAAGGTGAAGCCGGAGGTGGTTTCTGATTTGGGAGAAGAGTCGGAAGCAAAACCTGAGGCTGAAACTGAAATTCAGCCGGATTTGAAACCTGAACCTGAGTTAACGATTGAACACGCAGGTTTTACGGGTCCTGATATTGAGGTTGAATCGGTTGATCTTCCAGAACCGGAGGTTGAGGCAGAGTCAGAACCAGAACCAGAGGTTGAGCCAGAAGCGGAGCCAGAGGTTGAGCCAGAACCGGAGCCAGAGGTTGAGCCGGAACCAGAACCGGAGGTTGAGCCAGAACCAGAGCCAGAGGTTGAGCCAGAACCAGAGCCAGAGGTTG